>CALCGT010000045.1 GCA_937901125.1 uncultured Clostridia bacterium
TAACAGTTGCTTCCGCACGAGTGATGTTTCTTTCGGGACCTACTGTGTTGTCAGGATAGCCCTGAACATACTGGAAGTGATCTTCTGTATTCAGTACTTCCTCAACCTTGGAAGGTTTTTTAGGTCTGTCTTTGGAAGGAATACCGCCATGGCTTTCCTTCTCAACGATAACATCGTCATTGGAATCTGCATCAGTAATTTTTTCATCATTGTCTAATTTACCTGTTACTGTAACATCGTTAAGCAGTTCGTCTCCATTCTTTGCTTTAGAAGAAACTTTTGCTCTGTAATACAGTGTTTCTGTTTCGCCAGCTTCCAGTTCATCAATGATATAAGTTGTTTCATCTTTAGCATCTTCTTTTTCTTTGCCGTCTTCATCGCAGAAATAACCGTCAACGTATCCATCGTCAGGCATTTCTGTTACTGTAACTTCTTTCAGATCAAATGCACCAGTATTTGTTACAACGATTTTATAGATTACCCATTCGCTAGGTTCAGGTTTTCTGTTCTTTTCTACAGATTTTTCGATTTCAATGCCTGTTACAGGAACAAGTACTTCATCCTCTGCATCTTCTACACCTTTAATATAAACTTTGTTGGTGTAATCTGCAGGATTATAGTCTTCATGTGTGTCCACAACTTCTACAGTATAGAAAAATTCGATTTCCTCGCCGGGTTCCAGTTCAGGAATGAATACACAAAGGCCATCTTCTGTTTCTACCAAATATGGTCCATCGGGAACGGAAGCATCAAATGCTAATGTTTCTGCAGGAACCTCTGCTACTTCATCCACTACAACTTTTTCTGTGGGTTCGTCTGCCACAGGTTCGTCTACCTTAGGTTCGTCTGCTGCAGGTTCGTCTACCTTAGCTTCTTGTGCTGCAGGTTCATCTACCTTAGATTCTTCTGCTACAGGTTCATCTACCTTAGGTTCTTCTACCTTAGGTTCGTCTACCTTAGGTTCTTCTACCTTAGGTTCGTCTACCTTAGGTTCGTCTGCTACAGGTTCATTTACCACAGGTTCGTTACCATTATCCAAAACATCTTCAATAAAATCATGAAGCAGCATGATAGGTACCATCAGCCAGTCTCTATCTTCATCCCAAGACCATGGATTATCTACAGGCTCTAAGCCATCACCGGGGTCTTCTACCAGAATCAAATCGTTCCATGTTCTACCACTAGTATTCTTAACAGTAATTCTGAATGTTACTTCATCACCGAATCCATAAACATCTTTTTCTTCATCTACGATTTCCTTATAAATTTCAATACCTTTGATTTTGTCGTAGAAAAGATTCAGTACCAGGATATCGTCATTGCTTTCCAGTTTTACCAATGTGCCACTCATTTTGGAAATCTCAGAATTCAGACGATAACCTACGTAATCTTTTTCTGTTGCCGTTACTGTATCTCCGATCTTACCTGCAGACACTTCTGTTTCTGTAGGTTTTTCAGGATAATTACCATCTGCATCTGCTTTATAGTGGTTTACGATATAACGTACCGTATCGCCAAGAACAATCGGTGTTGTCAGTCTTACCCACACACCTGTCAATGTTACATTCTTCGCAGGCATTGTAAATACACCCTCATTAAGTGTTGCATCTGTTGTTGTCCAGCCATCGAATCTGTAACCTGCTACTTCTGCTACTGTTGCTACGCTTACTGTTTCACCAATGTTGTAATCATTGGAATCTTTAGGCAATACTGCACCTTCAGGGATTGCTCCGCTCCAAGAGTATGTTACGTTGTATTCAGGATCGTAGTATACCTTCAGGATCACGATATCCTTTGCGCTTTCGATCTTTTTCAGTGTACCATTCATTGTGGACTTAGCTGCATTCACTTCGTAACCTTCGTATGTTTTAGGTGCTGCGGTTACTTCTGTGCCAATCTTGCCACCCAGTAATTCTTTCGCTGTAGGTTCGCTAGGATATACACCCTCTGCATCTGCTTTATAGTGTTCTACGATGTAGTTCACTGTATCACCAGGAAGGATTGGTGTTGTGTTTCTTGTCCAGTAACCTGTCAGGGTAACAGTTGCTGCGGGCATTGTGAAATCACTCGCCTTACTGCCATCTACCGTATACCAGCCATGGAATGTAAAATCTTTCAAACTAGGTTCAGACGCTACTGTTACAGACTCCCCTTGCTCATAAGAGTGTGTTGCAGGAGCATCCGGTGCTCCTTCTGGAACTGTACCTGTATATTCGTATGTTACATCATATTTTTCGGGCGTAACATCTGTCTTTGTCCAAACGCCTGTCAGAGTTACATCTGCCGCAGGCATTGTCTGCTGACCTGTTACAACTGCGTTGTTCAGTTTCCAACCGGAGAATGTATATCTTGCGTTCACATTACCGTATTCATTTTTTACTTCCTTCACTGTACTGGATGTATATGTTCCGTCTACAGTGTAGAGGTCGTTAACATGATACGTAGCAGGGTCTGTGGGCAGAGTAATATCTGCGGGGGCATTACCTTCCCAGCTATAAGTCACCTTATAGTCATTTGCTGTCCACTGTGCATACAGAGTAATGTCTTCCCTTACAGGAGTTGTAGTAAATTCAAATTTACTTCCTCCTGTTTTTTCCGTATACCACCCCTCAAACGTATAACCTTCTCTTACAGGAGCAGAGGGTTCTGCTACTGTTTTGTCGATTTCGACTGTCTGATCCTTAGGAGCAACTGCTGCACCGCTATAGTTCAAATCGAATTTTACTGTAACAGTATTGATCTTCCATACCGCATACAGTGTCACATCGTTGTTAGGAGCAACCGCTGTATATATTCCATTGGGCTGAACATCTGCCTGTGTTGCATTTTCCTTTGTAGACCATCCAAGGAAAGTATATCCTTCCCGAGTAGGCGTAGCAGAGGAAATCTTAAATTCATGCATTTGCTTTGATTCAAGATATGTTTTGCTTTCAGTCAATGGAACAGGCATATTGCTAACAGAATTATCTGTAACGTTTGCATTATACGTCAAAGAGAATTTTGTGGTTTGAAGTATAAATGAACCACTACCATCAAAACCCCCACCTTTGGAACCTTCCCATGCAATAATGACATTTCCAATTTCACCAACTAAATCTAATAATTTAATGCCATTGAAACAAACTACGTCCCAATAATCACGCGCTTTTTCATTATTAGGTATCATTGTTTTTTCTGGATCAATGACTGTTAATCCATCAGTATAAGAATCTGCGCCACTAGTAGATTTATTTCCAATAGTCACCTGAGCAACGTGCTGATTTTGACCGCCATTTTTACAATCAAATGCAATATATGTAGAACCATCTTTTTCCCACATATATTTAGGAAATATATTACCATTCGTTGACGTACCCACAAGTTCGTATACTTTTGAATCTGCAGTATAACTACCAGAAGCATATGTGGTCGTACCACCGCCTGGCTTTGCCGCCAGAGCAGTTGCCGGCATAAGCCCTATGGCCATCACCATAGTCATGAGCCATGCCAAAATTCTTCTTTTTCTCATACTCATTTCCCCTTTCATTCATTTTTTTGAACTGACAAAGGACTTCTTACTTGTTGGTAGATACATTGTATCTACCAACAAGGGGGTACCCCCTTGTCTTGCTCAAATTGTCTTTCATCTATGAAATACTTGCAGGCATAGTACTTCATATTGATTTTCTTATTATATCACATTTTCATATGAATTTGTTCCTTTTTTTTCACAAATCATCTATGCTTTTTACATTTTTATCGGGAATTGATTAATTTTTTACTGCATTTTATACAATCGAATCCCCCTCCAACTCCCCTCCTTGCATTTATTTTGCATTTCTTTTGGCATTGCCTCTGCCATGGTTGATCGCTAACCTGTTCTTTTCAAATCAAACTTCTACCTTCATTCCTCCTCTCAAAGCCCTTTCTTTCACAATTTGCCATCCTTCATTCTATCTTTTCAGGCTGGCAAAAACAGGCGTCATTTGACGGTATTTCTTTCATCCTTTTCCACCACAATCATGCCGCAATAAGCTGTCATAGCCGCCAGCTCTGTACGAGAATGGAGGGCTGTTTTTTCCAGCAATATCTTTACATGATCTCGCACAGTGTAATAAGACATCCCCAACCCCTTGGAGATCTCCTTATTCGTATACCCCTTAGTCACTTCCCGCAGGATGCGCAGTTCTTTATCAGAAAACTGGTCGCTGCACATTTGTCCCACTTTCGCAGGCAGCCTCTGTTTTGGCCAGATGCTTTCCCCTTCCATTGTGCGATCCATCACAGAAAGAATCGATTCTCCTGTACTTTCGGTATACCAAAAGCCGTCCGCACCGCATTGCTTTGCCCGCTGCGGATATGTATGCTCCGGCACAGGGGTCAAAACCACGATGCGGATATAGGGATGCTGCTTCTTGCAATCTTCTGCCGCCGCAAAATTTGTATTCCCCTGTTTATCGGCTGCTTCCATCAGAATCAGGTCTATTTTTGTGTGATCGCAGTATTTTTTCGCATTTGCCATATCCCCTTCTGTTCCGATCAGGATATAACGGCTGGAATTGTGGATCACACCTTCAAAATATGCCCTTTGAATCACCCGATCCTCTACCAATAAGACTCTGTATTTTTGCATCCACATCCCTCCTTTCCGCTCATCCTATATATAACATTCAATTTATATAAATAAAATAACCCCATTCAGTATTTTCAAAGGATTTTCTGTAAAATACTCAATGGGATTAGGCTACTATGCATAATTCATTTTTTGTTTTTTATGCAAAATTACTATTTTGGCAAAGTGTAGATCTGTATACTGTATCCCACTTGCGTCATTTTGTCAGCTCGTCTAACCGACCGCACCGACGGAATAAGTCGATATACAGCATCAATTCATCGCGGGAATTGACCCCTAATTTCTGATAAATATTCGCGTTATGCTTTCTTACTGTATGGATACTGATGAAGGCCAGCTCTGCCACCTCCGCAATCTCATGCCCATCGATATAGTATTGCAGGATACGGCGTTCCGTTGCCGTTAATATGCCCACTTTTTCCGCAAAAGTATCGAACAGTTCTGCCACATCTGGCGGCAGTGCGTCCTCGGCAAAAGACTGGTTTTGCAATTTTTCCTGAATAAAATCCAACAGCGCATCGATTTCCAAAATACCACAACGATGATCCACCAGATCCTCTTCCCTGCGAACGGCTGCAAGACTTTCCTCGATCGGGCGCGCAAACCTGCCCGACAGCCAGAATGACAATGCGGTCATCGCAAGAAGAAACACCAGAAAACCTACGATCCAGTGGATGCGGTTTCCATTGGCGATAGCAGTATAGCTGCCGCTGGACACAAGGGTTGCCACCACCATTTTTTGTCCGTCTGCAGTTTCCATATCCACTTCATAATGCACACCAAGATATGTACCGCTTTCCCCAATATATTTATTGAAGCGCTTGCCTTCCTTGATCTCCAGCACCTCAGTATCATTCAGATATGTACCATACAGAGAGCCATGCATGCCGTCCTTCATCTGCAGTTTACCATCGCTGATCGGTGCAACCACTGTGACCATGCTGCCGAATTTGCTCTGGAACGCAGGATAAGATAATCTGAAATAAAGATCGCTCAATTCCATCCCACAAACACCACGGATCTCTCCAGTGCTGCTTCGAACAGGCACAGAAAGCAGAATAACATCCTCCCATGTATCTAAAAGGGGAACACGGCCTGTCCAACAGGCATTGGATTCCCTGCCCTCACCTGTGTTTTGTATCAAATCATCATAACCCGGGATCTTGGAAACATCGAACTCCAGATTCCAACGGTTATGCATTTGCAACTGCCATTCTCTGGCTACATCTGGAATACCTCTAAAAAACACCACATCCTGATTGACATTATTTTTCACGCTCAGATTTGCAAAACGCAGATACAAGCCTGTACGGGAAGTTTCCGCAATGGGAGAGGCTGTATTTGTGGTTGCATTCAAAATCACATAGGCGCCGCTGCATGGGCTGACTTCCAGCATCAAATTGACAGGACCATATAACGATCGCTGCAGAGACAGCAACCGGTCCGGTCTGTCGTTTAATAAAGAGATGGGAGCCGTGTAAAGCATATCATCAATCACATAATTGACCTGCTCGGCAAAGGCAATACTTCTTGTCTTCATTGTATCCACCTGTTCTGTAATGGCTGTCACCGTATTTTTATTTTCAAGAGATAATACCTGATATAATTCTTCTTCGGAATCAGAAAACACACCAACAACGCTAAATAGTACAAACACTGCGGCGAACACACACAACAGCATGCTAATCCAAAATAAGATCAATTTTCGCTTCAGTTTGAAGCTTCCCTGCCGCGCTGCTGCCATCCATTCCAATATCTCTCTGCATTTTCTCTTCAATTTAACATTCACCTGCCTTTCCATTCAGAATATGACTTATTTCTGAAAGGAATTTTTAAATTCCAGATAACTGTCATGGACCAAACTTTCCAACATCTCCGACTCAGCCGATGTGTATTTTTCTCTGGCACCCCGCAGCTGCAATCTGATCGTTTCTTCAAACCGCATTTCCAGATCCAGGTATGTGTCTAACTGTGGTGCAGTATAAAAGCGGTAAGAATCATATGTATCTAAAAACGCACGATACAAAGACTGATACATAGGGTCTGTTAAGTCCCCAATGGCAGGTTCTAAGTATGTTGTAAATCCTTCCTTCGTAACAGGCATATAGCCGGTTTTTGTTACAAATTCTGTATTTCTCTCTGCTTCTGTGATCCATTTCAGGAATGTGATCGCCGCTTTCTCCTTTTCTGGCGTAGATTTCACAAGGCAAACCCCCGCTCCCCTTTCCATCACTAATCTTTCCCCATCTGCAAAAACAGGACAGGGCAACGCTATGATCTCTACCTGTTCAGAAATATTGTCCGGATAGGTAACCGTATCGGAATAATACAACACACTGGCAGAAGATGCTACAGAAACGATGGCATCGCCTGTGCGCAGGGGTTCTGTTGCATAGCCTTCCTGCAACCATACACCGCCGCTGATCGCTGCTTTTGCATAGGGCTCCCAAACTTTTTCTGTCATTGGTCCAAAAGAAAGCTGATCGCCGTGAAAGAAATCTTCCCCAAGGGATTCTGTTCCCACCTGGAAATAATTAAAATGATAGTCATGGGCAAAGAAGCTTTTGCCCCCAGACCATTTTTCATAGGTTTCTGCGGCCTGATACAGACCTTCCCAAGTCTGCAGATCAGAAAGCTCTACCCCTGTTGCTGCAGTAAAACGGTCGAAAGCTGTTTTATTGATGAACATGACCTCTGTAGATTTTGCCAAAGGCAGAATCAGCTGTTTTCCATCAATCACGCCTTCCTCCATAAATTCCTGGATAAAAGCAGACTTTTCCTGTTCAGAAAAATACTCATTAAAATCCACAAGAATATCAGAATCCGGCATCGCCAATACCGTTTTAGGATAGGAAATAAACATATCCGGCAGTTCGGCTGCACCAGGGTCCTGATTTGTGGCAGACAATACATCTTTATGGATATTATTGGTATTAGATACCAGCGTCGTTTCCACTCTGATGCCCTGCTCCTTCCCTATGGTCTGGTTGAATATATCGATCATATCATTCAACGGAGAATCGGCTTGTCCGCCATATACATGCCAAATAGAAACACTGATCGGCTGATCAGCAGTATCCTTCTGACAACCCGTCAGACCAAATACTGCAGCAATCCCTAACACTGCCATTACACCAAATTTTTTCAAATACATATATACTCCCCCAATCAAAAATGCGTCATTGTTTTGGCATCAAACCCAAATCCAAAAAATAACTCAAATTTATATTTTATCGATTTTCCCCTTATGACAAAAGCGTCAATTGTCGGTTTTCCGCTAAAAAACTTTCTTTTCCCCTTTATCATACTAGTACGACTGCGTTTTGTACTCACCCCAAGGGGTGATTTTCCCTATTTCGATAAGGGTGATTTCTCAAAAACCATATTTTTATTCCCAAAAAACAAAAAGAGCCCGTCATTCTATTTCTGACCAGCTCCTTTCATTCATATCTCGTTTTACTCTGCATCACTTTTGAGAACAATTCACTTCTTGTAGAAACTTCAAATTTCGAAAATACATTGGTAATGTGGGTCTTGACCGTATTTTCCGAAATGCAAAGTTCCTCTGCGATCTCTTTTCTTTTTTTATCCTCCAGAATCTCCCTGAAAATATCTTGTTCTCTGGGAGACAACTTTACCGTCTCCGACCAATATGCAACGATTTGATCGATTTCAAATGTCACCATTGTCTCGGTTTCTGCTGTTTCGGCTTTTACTGGTTTGGGTCCTTCCTGTAGTACTTCTCTCACAATTTCTTCTGTCATTGGCTGACACTGCAGCTGTTCATACTCCTGCTGCATACTATACAAGAGTAGCAGGAGCAATTCGCTGAAAATATAGGAAACAGAAAGGAACTCAAAATCCCAATGGATCAACTGTTCCACAAACCATATTGCAATATTCAAGAGTACTATGACCAGCAGCAGGGACACATGCTGAAAAGAAGCAATCTGTTTCTTCCATACAGAATCCAAAATCGTTCCAACCATCATTACAAAATAGGCAAACAGATAAATGAAGTAGCACTTATGTAAGGAACCATATGTCTTTTCTAATTTTGCCACACCATTTACAAATACCAGAGAAACCTCTTTATAATAACAAGCTAGATACCCGGGACTGGCTGCAATCAAGAATACGACGATACTAATACAAATCAATACCCCTAAAAGCCATTTCCCATAACGAAAACGACATACCTCAACAATCGTCATCAGCATGAACAACGGCAGAAATACCGATCCAAGATAGGCGATACGATTTGCCAGTAATGCTTCCTCCAAAGTTTTGGAAAGGGATAATGTAAAATATCCCACATTGATAATAAAAACAGAGGTAAATAACAGAAGCATCCAAATCTCTTTCTTCCGCACAAAGGCTCCATACCCCAGCAATAATAAGAACGATAAAACTGTGATTACACCATAAATAATAGACATACTCATCCCATTTCCTATTACACCATCGGTCTCTGCTGCAAATGCAATACAGGGTATTTGAAGGATCAGAACCAGCAGGATAATGGAAACAAATTTCAAAATATTCTGGTTTTTACTATATATCAAACTAGCAGGAGGCATTCTCTCACTTCCTAGTTACGCTACCAAAAGCTATTTTTTATATGCATTTTATTATACCATAATGCATCCTACAAAGTCCATATTTCAATTTATTTTCTAATTTTGCCCCTGCAATCTAAAATATCTATTTTATAAAAGAAGTAAATGCCAAAGCCACGGCAAATTGGTTATAAATGAAAACTATAATTGTATCAACATCGCTGCCTACGGCATACAAATGCTCTTCTTTTTGCAAAATCGGTGAAAACAATGTAAAATGGAAAAAGCATGAATCGTCCAGTAAACCCAAGAAAACTTCACTTAATACAACAAAGAAAGGATTTGAAAAATATGATAAATGTACTGTTCATCTGCCACGGCACTCCAGTTTTACTATAAATCATACCTTTGTAAACTTGGGCAAGACAGGGCATAATATGCCGGAAAGCCTTGCAAATACTACGGTTTCGACTACTAAGGCACATAGGGGTAGAGGCATAATAGTGGGAGAAAACGGGAGAATTCCTTAGTAGTAATTGACTACTAAGCGATGGCACACATACAAAACTTTTAACAAATAAAGCCACAATCAATGGTGCTGTGCTTCCGGGATTGTGGCTTTCTATTTTAATGCACATGTGCATAAATGTATTGTAAATGTTGCACGCGGATGATAAAATTATATTTAGGAGGGTCTGCGAATGAATAAAACGATTTCAATGAGTATTCGTGTTAGTGAAGAAGAACTAGATAAATTAAAACAAGCAGCTAGACTGGAGTCATATGCATCATATAGTGCACTGTAGTCAAGTAAGTGGACACGTTTTATAAAGAAAAAGTTTTGAGGACAG
>CALCGT010000046.1 GCA_937901125.1 uncultured Clostridia bacterium
CCCCTTATGAAGTTTATTTTTCTGTATCGTTGCACTTGACTTGACAATTCAAGATGAAAAAAGAAGAGATTTGTGCAGCAGATTCATGAGCAAGGCAAGTCTTTCGAATGAATTTTTCCATTTTTGTTTTCCTAAAATGCTGTTTTTTTTCTATGAGTGGCAAAAAATCCTATTTTTAGGGTATTTACGCTATTAAAAGTGCATTTGGGTTTCGGCGTATAGCGAAATTTTTGGACACCCCTTATAATATAGAATTGACAACAGGAGGCGGAAGGGAAGCCGCCTTTCCTGTCAGAAAACAGAAAAAAGTTTAAGAAATGGGGGACCGTTTATGAAGGAAAATGAAAGAAGTAAAGTGATTTTGGCGGATCGCGACGGATTTTATCTGCAGCGGCTAAAACGTTGCCTGGAACGAAAAGGGGATATGACGGTCATGGGGATGACCGACAGCGGCCCTGCTGTGCTGGAAATGGCAAAGAAAGTAAAACCGGATGTGATCCTGATGGATATTCTGCTAGGAGAACGGGATGGTTTTTGGGTGCTGGAAAACCTGAAAAAAGGAGGCATCAGCTGCATCTGCATCTTGATTTCTGCCATCGACAGCGACAAGCTGGTGCGTCAGGCCATCACCCTTGGGGCAGATTACTATATGGCGAAGCCCATTCAGGGGGAATTGCTGATGGAACGGATCCACCAGCTGCTGGAGCAGGAAAACGGCAGCACCGTTCGTGAAGCAGAAAAAGAAGAGGTACCGGAAGCGGCAGAAAATCCCTTTCGCAATCTGGAGGGGGAAATTTCCGTGCTGCTGAGCCGTATGGGGATTTCTGCCAGCATCAAGGGCTATCACTTTATCCGCAAGGCGGTAATGATGGCTGTGGAGGATCAGGATGTTCTGGTGGGCATCACCAAGGGACTCTATCCGGATATCGCCAAGATGTACAAGACTACTGCCAGCAAGGTGGAGAGAGCCATCCGCCATGCCATTGAAAGCGCGTGGAAAAAGAATGGCCCTCAGGTCTATTTTGAGGTGGCAGGCTATTTGCCGGCGGAAAAGCCGACCAATGGTCAGTTTATCGCTGCATTGTCGGAATTTTTTCGCATCCAGAGAGATGAAAGACCAAAAAAAATCAGCTGAAAAGAAAGAGGCGTGAGGGATCACGTCTCTTTCTTTTGAAAAATCGAGAGTTTTCTTTGTAGTTTTTTCAGAATAGTTCTGTTTCCGCACGGATGGCTATACTTTCCGAAAAAGAATGGGCTTTTCTAGACACTAATCTTCCGAAAAAGGAATTTTGTGATCCAGTGTATAGTTATATATCCTTGTAAATATACACCGGAATCGGCGGGTCACCGCTACGGTTGAGGAAGGTATTGACAATAACCGTATATTTTTGGTTGTCAATTGTGGCAAGATATGCCAACAGTGCATCTCGTTCTTCATAGCCACTCTCGCCGCCATAGTAAATGCACAGAGACATAACACCGCCTGGTTTTAAAAGCCGCAGTCCTGCCTCTATGGCGGGAATGCTGGTGTCGGGATGGGTGAAAATCGCATGATTACCGCCGGGCAGCCAGCCGAAATTGAACATAATACAATCAACGGTTTCAGGTGCGGCATACTGTTCCATGTTTGAATGGCTGTCAAGGATTACGGATGCAATCTGATTGTATCCGTGTTGGGATACCAAAGCTTGTGTCAGCGTGACAGCGTCAGGCTGGATGTCGAAGGCAAGCACTTTGCCGGTTTCTTTTACAAGATCGCATAGAAATACCGTATCCCTGCCTTTGCCGGCTGTTGCATCGATGCAGAAATCACCTGGATGAACGTGTTCAGAGACAAATTTATGAGCAAGAAAAAGAGTATTGAGTCCCATTATGTGATCCTCCTTATGGTTGTAGCACTATTATACTAAAGCGGAAAAGCGGAATCAAGATAAGGGAAGAAGTCTGCAAAAATAGACTTTTTTATTGTCCAATGGTATTTTGTATATTTCTGTGTTAAAATTGTGATATTCCGAAAGGAGGCACACTAATGAAACTGATCGCACCTGATTATTATACGGAGTTTCAATGTATCGCTGACCAATGCAGACATAATTGCTGCATCGGCTGGGAAATTGCGGTTGATCCCGATACATTAGAGTATTACCATACTATTACAGGTCTACTGGGAGAACGTCTGCAAAAGGGAATCAATGAAAGCGGTGAAACTGCCCACTTCATTCTGGGAGAACAGGAACGCTGTCCCTTTTTGAACAAAAACGGTCTGTGTGATCTGATCTTGGGATTGGGCGAAGACAGCCTTTGCCAGATTTGCCGAGATCATCCCCGCTACCGTAATTTCTATTCTGACCGTACCGAAATTGGTCTTGGCCTTTGCTGTGAAGTGGTTGGAACATTGATTCTGAAACGAACCCAGAAGATAACTTTGACCGTTTTGGAAGAGGATAATGAAGAAGATGAACTCTTGGCTCCCGATGAATCATTGCTCGTTTGGAGAGAACAGCTGATTGAAATTGCCCAGGACAGAAGCCAACCCATTGAGGCTCGTGTTGCTGCAATCCTGAAAGCGGCCGAAATGACTTTGCCCGACAGAAATCGATCGGAATGGGCTGAAATCTATCTGGAACTGGAACGTCTGGAGGAAAGCTGGACCGATCGCCTGCAGGAACTTAAGAAAACTGATATTGCCTATGCGCCTGTATTGGACACGCCCGCATGGGAGGTGGCTTTTGAACAACTTCTGGTCTATTTTCTCTATCGTCAGTTGCCTGGTGCCCTGGACGATGGCGTCTACGAGGGGCGAGCAGCCTTTGCGGTGCTGAGTTATATAATGATTCGTGATCTTTGCCGCACCCACGCCGTCCTGCATGGCAGCGTTGATTTGGACGATCTGGTTGAGATCGCCCGTCAGTATTCAGCTGAGATTGAGTATTCTGATGAGAACGTTGAAGCTCTGTTGGACGCATTGTTTGAAGAGAAAAGCATATCAGAATAGAGGTAGTATCATGGTCAGTTTGGTCAGTCTGAAAATGTGTATGAAAATACCTATGAAAAAGAGTTTGTGATGCAATTTTGAATCATGAAAAAAAGCTGTGATCGAGAAATCGGCCACAGCTTTTTTACTATACAGGTTTATATGGTGTGAAATGGCGTAAATGTAAGGGGAATCGACATTTTTAGATATTTTTTAAGTAGATATGGATTACCTGTTGTAATTCTATTCATATCATTATAAAATAAATAGTTGAAGAGAAAAACAAAAATTTTTTGCGGATTTCAGAAAGGGGAGATGAAATGGAAAAGAGTGCAAAATGGATTATTTTCAAAGGCGTTGCCGTTATGGTCATTGTGGCTTTGGCGGGTTTTCTTCTGTTTAATGGCTTAGGCAGACATCCTTATACTGCTGATGAACTGGAAAATGTTTTTCGGGCAAGGGCAATGGAACAGGATATCATTTCTGTGCCTGATGAGAAGGTGACAATAGCTTCGGAAGAATATGGCAACAGTATTACCTTCGTTATGCAGACGGAGAATGGGGAAAGAGCCTGTGCAACCTATGCCAGAAGCATGTTTTTCGATAAGTATAAGGAACTGAAATTTTTTGGCGGAGTCAATGGCGTGCTGGCGTTGGACGAAATGACCTATGCAGTCAGCGACGGTGTCATTGCCTATGAAGCAACGGTGCATTTTGGTGACGATGTGGGGATTTCCTTCAGCGATGAGGTCAGACCCATCATGTATCTGAAATTTATGGTGGTCTGCCTGGCTGCCATGGGTATTTTTGGCTGCCGTATTTTTATGGCAGGCAGAAAATAAATCAATACAAAAGAGAAAAAATTTATGTATGAGGTGAAAGTGATATGGAATTATCAAAAAGAGCAATGAGCATCAAAGCATCTACAACAATGGCGATTTCCTCCAAAGCAGCGGAAATGAAAGCATCCGGTCTGGATGTGGTTTCCTTCGGTGCAGGGGAACCCGACTTTAATACCCCTGCCCACATTGGTCAGGCGGGCATCGATGCCATCAAAAATGGTCAGACACGCTATACTGCTGCGGCAGGTCTGCCCGAACTGCGGCAGGCAGTTTGCGGCAAGCTGAAAAGAGATAATGCTTTGGATTATGAACCTGCACAGGTTATCATCAGCAATGGTGCAAAGCATTCCCTGATCAACACATTCATGGCAATTCTGAATGAAGGGGATGAAGTCATCATCCCTGCACCCTTCTGGCTGAGCTATTCCGAAATGGTTCGCATTGCCGGCGGTGTGCCTGTGACCATCCATACCAAAAAAGAAAACCAGTTCATGCTGACAAAGGAAGAATTGGAAAATGCCTATACGGAAAAAACAAAGGCAGTGGTGCTGACAAGCCCCTCCAACCCCACAGGGCAGGTAATGGGCAAGGCAGATTTGGAAATGATTGCAGCATTTGCTATCAGCCACGATATCCTGGTGGTTTCTGATGAAATCTATGAAAAGCTGATCTATGATGAAGGCAAGCAGCACATTAGCATCGCTTCCCTGAGCAAAGAAATTTACGATAGAACCATCGTCATCAACGGTGTTTCCAAAAGCTATGCCATGACAGGCTGGAGAATCGGCTATGCAGCGGCGCCTCTGCCCATTTCGAAGCTGATGGCATCCCTGCAGTCCCACATGGCTTCCAACCCCAATACCATTGCCCAGATGGCTACGATCACAGCCTTGAATGGCCCCCAGGATTGCGTGGCGGAAATGTGCGTAGAATTCAAAAAACGCAGAGACTATATCTTTGAAAGAGAAGAACCCATTCCTCTGATCTCTGCCCTGAAGCCCGAAGGTGCTTTTTATCTGTTTGTGGATGTTTCCGGTACATATGGGAAATCCTATGCAGGGCAGGAGATCAAAACAGCGGCAGATTTTGCATCTATCCTGCTGGATCAGAAATATGTAGCAGTTGTACCCTGTGCAGACTTCGGTATGCCTGATTATATCCGCCTGTCCTATGCCACCAGCATGGAACTGATCAAAAAAGGTATGGATCGGATCGAAGACCTGGTAAAAGAACTGAAATAAGCGAAAATGCGGCAAACGCCGCCGAAGAGGTGCCGTCGAAGGTTGGCTGAAAGGAATCATACTTTAGCTGACTTTCATAGGCACCTTTTCTATAAAAGGAGGAAAAAATGAGCTACGAAGTGCTGGAAAGCAAGCTGACCCATGAAGGAAAGATCGTGAAGATCACGGTGGATAAGCTACGTATGCCTGATGGCAGCGAAGCGTACAGAGAAACGGTCATCCGCGGCAAGAATGCGGCGGCAGTGCTGACTGTGGATAACGATGGCAGACTGATCTTTGTCCGCCAGTATCGTCATGCCTTTGGGGAAATGCTTCTGGAAATTCCTGCCGGCGTGCTGGAGGATCGAGAAGAACCCGAGGAAGGCGTGCTGCGGGAATTGGAGGAGGAAACCGGCAAAAAAGCCGAAACACTGGAATTTCTCTGCGAAATGTATCCTACAGTAGGCTATTGTACAGAAAAGATTCAGCTCTTTATTGCCACAGACCTGACGGAAGGGCAGCAGAAGTTGGATGCCGATGAATTTCTGGAGATCGAAAAATACACACCGGAAGAAGCGGTGGATATGATCTATAAAGGTGAGATCAAGGACGGAAAGACCATTGCAGCGATCTTTGCCTGGATGGCGAGAAAAGAAGCATAAACAAGACAGACGAGCCATACCCTGTATCAGGGGGGGATGGCTATGAAGAAGAAAAAACGAGGGATAGACAAACAGGTGCAAAAGATCATCGGCATCGTTTGTCTATCTTTTTTATTGGGAACGGTTGGGGGCGCACTGGTGGCGAACCTGATGCCCACGGGGCAGCAAACGGATCTATCGTTGTTTCTGCAGAGTGCCATAGAAGAAACAGGGGAGGCTTCCTTTCTTTCAATCTTCTGGAAATATTTGAAGTATGATATCATCATTTGGCTGGGCGGCTGGATGCAGCTGGGGCTTTTCTTTGGCGGCGCGGCGTTTTTGTTTCGCAGCGTTGCTATAGGCTTTACTTCTGCCATGATGATGGCGACCTATGGCGGAAAGGGGATCATTCTTTCTGCGGCGACCTTTCTGCCCCAAAATCTGCTGCTGATCCCGGCTTATATCGTCATCATGTCCGCATCCATCTATTATCTCATTTCCTGGCGGGAAGAGGGTGCAAAGCGCTCCCTAAAGCGGGAACGAAGGCGAAAACAGGCGGAATACTGTATTTTATTTGGCATATCCATTGTGCTGCTAGCTGCTGCCGCAGGGGTGGAACGGGCCATTCTTTTGGTATAAAAAGATGGAACATCCAGGGGAAACAGATGCTTTCTTTGACAAATGCTTTGGCTTTTTTCATATTTTAAGAAAAAATGTATCTGTTAGTTCACAGAAAATTCATATTTTTTTCATTTTTTCTACAAAAAATATCGACAATCCCTAAAAAACTAAGTATAATTTAAGATACTATGAACGAAGGGGATTGTTTGTATGGAACAACGTGTTGTTGATTTTACCGAATATTTACGGGAAGAAAAAAAATCATCAGAAAATACCGTTCTGTCCTATACCAGGGATTTGCGGGGGTTTTGTCGATTCATGAAGGAATCTGGTGTCTTGGATTCTGCAAAAGTGAACCGTACGAACGTGATGGCCTATGTCTATGAATTGCAGAAGCAGCATAAGGCAGGGGCAACTGTGTCCAGAAATATTGCGTCCATTCGTTCTTTTTATCAGTTTTTACAGCGCAAGGGGGTTGTAACGGAAAACCCTGCGGCAGATCTGGAATTGCCAAAGGTGGAAAAGAAAGTACCGGAGATCCTTTCGCTGGAAAAGGTGGAGCTGCTGTTGGAACAGCCCAGTGGCGATGAGGATAAGGAGATCCGCGATAAAGCCATGCTGGAGCTGCTCTATGCCACAGGCATCCGTGTGACGGAACTGATCTCCTTGAAGGTGGAGGATATCAACCTTTCTTTGGAATTTATCCATTGCGGAAGCGATGCGAAAGGCCGTATCATCCCCATTGGTGCCCAAGCGAAATTTTCCCTGCGCAGATATATGGAAAAGGTGCGGGAACACATGGTTTCCAAGCCTGAAGAAGATATTCTGTTCGTCAATTGCAATGGCAGGCCTATGACGAGGCAGGGCTTTTGGAAGATCATTAAATCCTATGCCAAAAAGGCGGGCATCGAAGAGGAAATCACTCCCCATATGCTGCGTCATTCCTTTGCGGCGCATCTGATCGAAAATGGTGCAGACCTGCGTTCGGTACAGGAAATGTTGGGGCATTCCGATATTTCCACCACACAGATTTATACTAAACTGACGAATCAGAAATTGAAAAATGTATACGCGAAAACGCATCCCCGTGCTTGAGAAGAAAGTCGTCCATCAGGGCGGCTTCTTTTATTCTACGGAGCGTTTGTTGTGCTTCGGGGCGAAATCGATTATGATAAGGAAGAAGGAGGCGAAAGCCATGGATATGATAAAAACAGGAGAACTGCTGAGCCGTTTGCGCAAAGAGCATGGCATGACCCAGAAGCAAGTGGCGGAAGTGCTGCAGATCAGCGACTGTACGGTCTCCAAATGGGAACGGGGAGTTTCCCATAGTTAAAGATACCACACCAGATATGACAACGCCCACGCTTATACACTGCTTATTTAAAAACAGGAACGCACCTCTTTTTTAAGAAATGCGTTCCCTTTTTCATAATTTGTATTGTTTGCCGTCATAGTACTGTTTCATTCCAATTAGCAGCCCGCGAAGAAACAAAACAGTTTCTTGCTTGATTTTAACAAGGTCTTCGATACTATAATCTCGTCCACATTCTGCAAAAGAAAGCGTGCCATGAGCAAGATCATTTCGTCGGTCTTTGACAGTTTCTAAAACAACGCCGCCTCGGCTACCAGCTTCGGGGGTGAAACATATCCCATGATCGTGGCATACATTACGGATTTGTTGCGCGTCAAGATTTCCACTTATAGCGGTTGCCTTTCTATCAAGTTCAATTATTTCTCCAGTTAAAATGGAATTAACAATTTCTATAGCTTTGTCTTTATAGGAGTTATAATGAGCTTGTTGATCATATACTTGCCTAAATTTGTATGCAAACCAAATGTCTTTTATTTCTTTTCTAACGCCAGAATATGTAAGCCCCTCTTGTTTTAACTTGTCGTATATCTCTAGTATTCCCCCCATCACAGTTGATTCGACCAAATTGTAAACCATAAGCAAAGTATTCGCTTTGAGAATCTTAATAAATTCGCTATCAAAATAATGCGAAGTACCTAAATGCTCGGTATTCCCCTGATCTAATTCTTTTAGAGCCTCAAAATACAAATCTATTTCTTGAACACGCTCGTCAAACATATCGAAAATTGCCTGCATTATACAGCCCCCCTAAGAAGCTGCTCTTTTACATACAGTATTCTTCCACTAACTCTAGCCGGAGAGTTACTGGCATGTGTTGTTGTATGGCGCTTAAAATCATCCGAATTCAGCCAATCCATTGATACTGGAACTAAATCTGGCTTTTCACGTAAGGCTAATGCGACGCCGACGGAAATAGCTTCAAAACGTACTCGTGGCGTTGATTTAGCACGTTCGCTTTTTGCAAAACCATAGGGGAAATATGTCTTGACAAATTGTAACATTTTGTCAAATTCCGTTTTCATTGCCGCTTTGTCAAAAGAAGATTTAGTATTTTCGATATAGTCATCCAAAAAGCTATCAACGCGATGCGTAAATTCCTGGTAATGATCCAAAAAAGCGAAGAACCTGATTACTAATTCAAGTTGCTCGTATCGTTTTTCCATCGTTTCACTTATTGGGCATACATCTTTAAATACATCATCTTTTGTGCATTCCATTAGGAAATCCATGAATGGACCTCTAAAGCTACCGCGACGAATTTCGCTGGGATTTGCTTCACGTCCGGTAGTATTAATTCTATTAAATATTTCTTGCCGTATTTCAAGCGTGGTATCGTCAGACAAAACTATAATGCGCATATTGGTCTTATCAAATTTTTTGCGAAAGTAGGCAGGAATGTCGTTGTATGAGAAGCCATTAAGGGAGGTTAATTTCTTTAAATCCGAAAGAATCAGGTCGCCTGACATAAATTCTTCCATTGCTTGAGTTCTTTGCGCACCATCTATAATTTCACATCGCCCATCCTCGGTATCAGAGAAAAACATAAGGGGAATAGGCAGCCCCAAAAGAATAGATTCAACGAACCGATTTTTATCCGCATTATTCCAAATATACTGCCTTTGATATTCGTCGGGAATATAAAATTCATTTTCTCTAAACTGCTGAATAAGGAAATCAATCGAATAATCTCTGGTATTATAGTCAATTTCCTTTCTTAAAGCACGAATTTGTTCTTCAGCGGTTGCTTTTTGTTCCTCGCTAATAATATTTTTAGCCGCCATTATTCTACCCCCATGTTTTCTAAATGCTGTAAAATACTAACGCCAATTGCACGCCCCAATTCGACAGGGACTGCGTTTCCGATATGCACACCTATGCTGCGGTTGGTTTCTTGATGATCCGGGTCAATAAATTGATAATCCGGCGGAAAAGATTGCAGCAATGCCCCTTCTCGCATGGACAAGGCTCTATTTTGTTCTGGATGTCCAAAGCGTCCATTTCCATATCCATAATATTGAGTAGTAATCGTAGGAGAAGGTTTATCCCATTCCATTCGCCCATAAACGGCACGATAACCCTTGCCAGATTCTCGCTGATGGCAAGGTAGTTTTAAGTCGTCGTCCCAATCATGCCAAGAGCCGCCAGGAATAGATTGACGTATACGACGTCTATTCATTTCTGACAATCTACTTGCGCGATGGAGCGGATCGTTCGGATCAACGGCGCCATCCTCAATCATAGGAAGATTCCCAATTGCCTCTCTTACCGTTCGATAATGCGCTTCATCATATAACGGTGGGATTAGTTCAATGTCACCCAGCCTAGACGCGAGTAAAACTAATCGCTTTCTACATTGCGGCACACCATATTCAGCGCAATTAACAACTCGCCAGTTGCAATGATAGCCAAGCGCTTCCAATCGATCCATAAAATCTCGGAATACTTGCTCATGGCTAAGTTGCGGAACATTTTCCATTGAAACAACTTCAGGGAGGACTTCTTCAACTAAATTTGCAAAATAGTATAACAAACGCCATTTATCATCCTTTTTTCCATGCTTGTTGTATCTTAGAGAATATGTGGAAAAAGGTTGACAAGGGGCACATCCCACAAGAACTTTAATTGTATTGTTCGGATAATAACCTCTTAATTCTTCGCCCGTAAGTTGTGTAACATCCCGCAATATAAATCTTGAATTGTTATTATGCTCATATGCAAATCGGCAAGAATTTTCTATATCAAATCCGGCAATTACAGGCAAGCCTGCCAATTGCAAACCGTGAGTCAACCCACCCACACCACAAAATAAGTCTACCGCTGTAACCGGCATGCTACGATTCCTCCTTGGATACAAGCGTTCTCTTACTACTCAGTGAGGCAGAAAGCCTTTGCATCAAGTCCGCTTCATTCTTTTTCTTTAACTCGCACTCCCAAATTCTCAGAACTGTCCATCCTCTATTTTCGAACATAGCAGTTACTGCTCTATCGTGCTTCATGTTACGCTCTCGTTTGTTCTGCCAATATTCTTGATTGCTCGCTGGTCGTGTATTTCGACAATCATGACCATGCCAAAAGCAACCGTCTACGAATACTGCAACTTTATCTTTTAGAAACACAAAATCGGGATGTCCTTTGACCGGATAATTGCGTTTCCAACCAGTTATACCATTCTTCTTAAATACCTCGATTAACCGAAGCTCTGTTGATTTGTTCTTTTTTGATTTAACTTTTCGCATGATTTCAGAGCGTTTTTCATTATCAAAAATATCCGCCATGATAAATCATCTCGCCTCAAACTCAATACGAAGACTCGGATCAGTTTCAGCCTCAAGAACAATTTTATTATAACGACCAATAATATCTGAAAGCGTTGAATTTCTCTTGCTTTCATCAAAAAGACTATGCTCGTATACATTAGATGAAAGGAATTGCTGAATATCCCAAACCTCAACACGCCCGGCAAGGCCCGCATCTTCCGCAAGATTTAATGCCGTATGTACGCGCTCAAAAATTGTAATGATGACAGGATGGCATCCGCCGCGCAAGTTCGCCTTGCATTTTTCAATCAGCAAAGCGCCAGGCATTGTTGTACAATGGATAATCGCGTTGTTTATAACAAAATCGCCGCTTCGTTCAGTCGGTGCGTCCGCAACAGAAGCGCCATGAATCTCAAATGCATTTTCAGGCATAATAAGACATAATTTTGCGGCTACTAAGTGCTGCAAAACCGTTCCCAAATACTGCGTTCCCGGATTTTGTTTCTGACGTTTCTTAGCCTGTTCAAATAGTTCGTCTAAGTTTGCTCCAATAGTTTTGGAAGTATCGGCGGTCAAAACAAAC
Source organism: uncultured Clostridia bacterium (assembly GCA_937901125.1). Lineage (GTDB taxonomy): Bacteria > Bacillota > Clostridia > Lachnospirales > Anaerotignaceae > Anaerotignum_A. The sequence continues at coordinate 11,511 of CALCGT010000046.1, forward strand.
GGCTGATTTCTAAAATATTCTCTAACTTGTTCCGCCCAAAATTCTTCCACGATTGAAAAATCAACAGTTTCTTCTTCGTTCCATGCGTTGAGAAAATCAACGTACTTTATCATTAACCCCATACTTCCGCGACTGGTGCGCCCACCTTCTGCGGATAATTGTTGAGTAATGCCATGCTCTTTTAATATTTTTTTGAGATTACCGCCGCCAAGTCCAGCGACCTGTCCCTTGCTGCTTGTTTGAAAATCGTCTGGATTTAAGGGAAAATCCTTGTTCTGAACAAGTCGGGTAAATTGAACTACTAACGACAGCGGCCCTTTCGTATAGATATTATTTTCTTCTTGAAATATCTTTAATCTTTCTTGTGTACTAATCATCGTATACGGCCTCCGCAAGTTTTGTTAAAAATTTTTCTCCTATGAATTGAGCTACCGGCATTGCGACAGCATCTCCCATCGCTTTATAACCATCGTTGTAACTGCCGGGGAGAACAAAACTATCCGGCGCTCCCATCAATCGAGCGGCTTCACGAACAGTTAATAGGCGAGCATGAATTTCATCATTTTTTTTCACAACTAAATACTGTTTGCTACTTCCGCCTTCCGGCGTTCGTAAACAACCGGCAATACCATCAAAGCGCAATTCTAGCTGCTGCTCTCCATGACGTGTTCGGCGATAGCCCGTAGCATAAACCGTGTCATGCTCATTTAGCTTGATCTGATGTCGTTCTGGAACAAGCGGTAGGACAGTATCCTTATCAAATTTTGCTTCTTCTTCAATAATATCTTTTAATGTGCTGTGGCGGCGCGGAGGTTTCTCCGCTTGCCACCAAATCCATCCGGGTAAAGACCGACCTAAATCAGAGGCGGCTTTATTATGCAGCCAGCAAGGGGCATCTCCGGTCAGATACGCCGGGATTTCATATCCATGTCGCACAGCAATAACAAAAACCCTCGGTCTTGACTGCGGAACAAAGTGGGAAGCATTTAAAACGATAGCTCCACAGTCGTAACCGCGCTCCACAAGCGCCATATGAAGAACCCGATAATTATCGCCGCCATTTGTGGAAAGCAAGCCGGTTACATTCTCCAAAGCCAATATTCGTGGTTTTTCTTCCATTTCATCCAACACGCGCAGCCATTCCCACACCAATCCGCTTCTGGATGCGTGAATACCACCTAAAGAACCAGCCAAAGACAAATCCTGACACGGAAAACTGGCCCAAGATAAATGAGCAAAAGGTAAATCCCTACCATTCACATCTTTTATGTCGCCAAGTTCAAAATGTTCGCAACCAAAATTAGCTTCATATACAGCCGCTTTCTGTTCCCTAATGTCGTTAGCCCAAATTGGCGCAAACATACCTTTTAAGCCGTAGGCGACTAAACCGCTTCCGGCAAAGAACTCATGCATTGTCCAAGGCGCGGAGGACAAGTCAATATTTTGTTTTTTATACAGAGTGCGTTGCTGCAAACTTTTTTCCTCCCGTCTTATTTGAAGTTCGTTTGGTATTGGTCGGTTTTTGAGCATTCTCAGGAATAATCCAAATCCGGCTCATACGCATAGCACCAACAATTCTGTTTTCTTTACAAAGAATTTGAACTTGACGCGGCGTTACGCCCCATTTTTCAGCAGCTTCCTGAACTGTTATATACCCATTCACTTGCGACACCTCGAACCTGTATTTTAAATTTTGAAAACTAATATAATTATATTCGTTTAAGCGAAATAAAGCAAGGGATTTCAAGAAGATTTCTCAGCCAGCCCCACAATAATATTACTCTGCTGATACAGCCAGTCCGTAAATTCTTTCGGGCTGGCTGTTCTTTCCTTTACAGCCTTTTTCCTTTGCAGCGCTTCTTTCTTGAACGCTTCAAAAGCGGTCATCATTTCTTCCAGCCGGTCAGCCGGGAAGTCCGCTGTTTTCTTTGCCTTGTTAATCTTATTGCGCCAGTTCTGGCACTCGTTTTTGTATAGCAGATCGTAGTTGTTTTCTCTTGCCCTCTCGTCAAACTCCCTCTTGTTTTGAAGTGCCTGTTTCTTCCTGCACTTGTCGCTGCACAGTTCGTACCGCTGGCTCTTTGCGAGGAAGATACGCCCACAGACTTTACACATTCGGAAGCACAGCCCCCAGTCATTCAGCCGGTTCAGGTAATAGGTTATCAACGGATAAAGTGTGGCGTAGGCGGAGACACATTCTGTTGTGCGCCTGTTGTCTGGATACCAAAGGTCAAGCCGTGTTTCCGCTGCCGGTACGGAGCCGAAAATGCGGCTGGATATATGGAAAGGTTCTGGCTTGCCGGTATCGCTGTCAAATTGGAGCGGGCTTCTCTGCTGAAAGGTCATGGTAAAATGGCTCATTTTATCCATGAAGCGGTCACAGGCTTTATCACGTTTCGCCGGTTCCCTTGCCAGCAGATAGCCATTCCAGATACGGAACGCAGCGTACATCCGCAGCGGATCGCCGGTATCAAACTTTGTTTTCAGAAATTCTCCTGCGGCCTGCTCTAAGGCTGGCTGCTTCCAGCGGTTCGAGTGCAGGGCTTCCCGCAGCGGAGCCAAACCAAAGCGGTTCCATTCCCCATCAGGGTCATGTTCAAACTCCGCAAGGAACGTACCAAGCGGGCGGGTTGTGTCGCACAGCACATCCGCATCCATATCTCCTTGCAAACGGAAACGCACCTGTAATTCTTCCCCAATCAAAATCCGCTCTTTCATTTTCTTCCTGTCCAGCGTCAGGAAAAACAAAATCCGGTCATAACACGGCTCATGCCGCACAAATTCCATTTCCATTCCATTTTCCTGCCTTTGTTTACGGTAATTTTATAATTCAGTTATATCCGTTACACTCATGGTATCGTGAAATTATTGTTTTGTCAAGGAGAAATCACTATGATAATTGCGCATGGTAATTTTGTTCTATGCAGTACCTTGACAAGTGAATGACCGTCCAAAAGGGATATGACCGGCAGGAGAAGTGACGCATCCGGCGCACC
>CALCGT010000047.1 GCA_937901125.1 uncultured Clostridia bacterium
TATGAGTCTTTTTTTATCTGTTGCACTTAGATTGTAAATTCAAGATCAAAAAAGAGCCCATTCGGACTCCTTTTCGCTGTTCATATCAGCCGTTTTGTCTGGGATAGACCATATTTTCCTCTTTGATGCAGGAAAGCACTTCATCCACGAATTTCTGACATTCGATCTTTGTGATGCCAAGGTTGTGATCCAGATAGTTGCCGCACATTTCGGGTTTCGCCGCAGGAATCTCCCCTTCAAAATCTGCCATGTACTGATAGCATTCCTTCATGATCTCCACTACATCAGCAGATTCCAGATCTCCTTTGAAAATCACATACATACCGGTACGACAGCCCATAGGGCCAACATAGATGGTTTTTTCTGCCCATACGGGATGTTCCCGCAGGAAAGTTGCCATCAAGTGTTCGATGGTATGCATTACGGAAGTATCTATGACCATTTCACGGTTGGGTTCCTTCATGCGCACGTCGAAGGTCGTTAAAACACCATCGCCGACAGTATCTTTTCTGGAAACATAGATGCCCCGCAGCAGCAGGTTATGATCGATGCCAAAGCTCGTTACGTCCATTGTATTCATCCTTTCTTTCTTTACGAATTTTCTCTGTGCATTATTGTACATGGTTCGGAAGGGGAATGCAAGCACTTCCTGTGTTCTGTATTCATGGGGAAAAAGGATTGCGAAATGACAGAAAGTTCGCTATAATGTACGGGAAGAAATACAAAGGAAAGAGGGAATGTTCAATGGGGAAGATTTTGACAAGAGAAGAAGCATGGGAACTGCTGAATGAATATAATAAAGAGCCTTTCCATCTGCGCCACGGCGAGACAGTAGAAGGCGTTATGCGCTATCTGGCACAGGAACTGGGCTATGGTGATGAAGTGGATTTCTGGGGCAATGTAGGCCTGCTGCACGATCTGGATTTCGAACAGTGGCCCGACCAGCATTGCACAAAGGTGCAGGAACTGATGAAGGAAAAAGATATCGATGAAAGAATGATCCATGCGGTAGCCAGCCATGGGTATGGCATCTGCTGTGATGTAGAACCGGAACATGAAATGGAAAAAGTTTTGTTTGCGGTAGACGAACTGACAGGTCTGATCGGTGCAGCTGCCCTGATGCGCCCCTCCAAGAGCGTAAAGGATATGGAACTGAAATCCATTAAGAAAAAATTCAAGGACAAAGCCTTTGCTGCAGGCTGCAACCGCGACATTATCAGACGAGGTGCAGAACAGCTTGGCTGGGAGTTGGACGAGCTAATGCAGAAAACATTGAACGGCATGAAAGCGGATGACAGAAATGCCTAAAGCCGGTTGCGTTTTTTGTGATTCCCGAATACGGTGAAAAGACATGGTAAATTGACAGGAATTTTTTAAAAAAATAACCCCTTCTGATTTTCAGAGGGGGGGTGCTTATCGCTTAATCATGGAATCAATCATAGAGCTGATCTTATCGCGGCTGATCTTCTCTAGGATAGCTTTTTTCACAAATTCATCCTTGCTGAAGCCAAATTCAGCGATATATTCTTCCAGCAGGGCATAGGTTTCCTTATCCAAAGTGACGGAAAGCTTTTTTGTAGTGCTGGCTGGTTTCTTTGGGGTCGTTTTTTTGGTAGTTGTTTTCTTTTCTGCCACGGAGATCCACTCCTTTTTTTGTAATGAAGCTATTGTATCATATTTTTTTAAAATAGAAAAATATTCAGTTATGTTTTCTGAAAAACAGAGCATACTAGGGTTGTAACAAATTTGAGGAGGGATTTTCACATGGAAAAATGTAACGAATGTATCAAATGTACAGTAGAACAGTGCAGACACCACCACGGCACAAAAAATTACTGCACACTGGATTCCATTCAGGTAGGCACACATGAAATGAATCCTACACAGGATCAGTGCACAGACTGCATGTCCTTTGCAGTGAAATAAGGACAAATGAAAAGGAAGCGGGCGTTTCGGAGAGTCGGGGCGTCCGCTTTCTCTTGCATAGAAGCAGGATTCTGTCGTACAATAAAATGAGGAGGTGAGAGGATGAAACTGTATTTTGTACGCCACGGAGAAACCGACATGAATGCCCGCAATATGTTTTACGGCTGGACCGATGAAGATATCAATGCCAAAGGCATTTCCCAGGCAGAAGAACTGCGGGAAGCCTTTCGGGATATTCCCATAGATACCATCTATTCCAGCGATTTGAAGCGGGCTTTACATACAGCACAGATCATTGCCGACGGCAGACCTGTCGAAGCGATATCTGATATTCGTGAATTGTATTACGGAAAATGGGAGAATTGTACATGGGAACAAATGACGGAAGCAGACCGAGCCGCCTGGAAAAAATGGAAAACAGACTGGGTAGACTGCGTTATGCCAGATGGCGAATCCTTCATGGATTTTTATAACAGAGTGACCGCAGGGCTTGACCGCATCATCCGGGAAAATAAGAGCAAGCATGTTTTGGTGGTGTCCCATAATGGGGCGCTGAGTGCTATGCATTGCCATTTGACGGGAGCAGGGCCCAAGGGCTTCTGGAATTTCAATTCCAAGCAGGGGCATTACAGTGCCATTTGGGTTTCCGAAAAGAAGCTGACCTATGACTGCATCAATTATCTTCCTTGTAAAAAAAACAGAGAATGTTTACGTTAATATGGATTCTCGTCCTGAGGATGGTTTGGATTACATGATTCATAAGGATGATAGGGATTGCAATACGATCTGGACGGGAACGAGGGTGGAAGCCCATCACGAGAAAGCGGAGCATGTTGAGATTCTGAAAAAGTATCTGGATTTTATTTTTCTGGAAAAAGATGAGCCTCGTTCAAACTGGTATGCTGTGCCTGTGCTGTCGGTTTTGCTAAGGACAGTAAGGGCGGTTATTTTGCAAAAAGGGATGGTGGAAGTTGTGTCTATCATATCTTGTCCGATGGGCAGGTGACCTATCTGGCGGAGCATTTCAGAAAATACCTGCAGATGGTGATTTTTGAGCAGGAGAATGAAGAACTGCAGAATTTTACAGAGAAAATCCAATTGAAAAAATCGGAAATAGACTTAAGAAGGGTTGTTTGTCCTGCTTATGATATTCAGCTCTTTGTAAACAGAGCAGAAGCGGAAAAGCAGTTTCATATCCATGAACTTGGAGAATTTATGGATATAGAACCGCCCAAAAGAATCTATTTTGACAGCGAAAAAATAGGAAAAGTCCCTGAAATAGAGGGATATGCTGTGTCCCCTGCGGGAAAAGGCTTCGCCCCCTTTGTCATGACCTGTGAGGAAAACGGATTTACTTCTTTTCAGAGAAAAAGAGGAGTTTATTTGATTTTTGAAGGGAACATCCCGAAGCTGGATTTCTACCCTGTGCCGAAGCTGACGCTTTTTGCTCATGATGGCGAAGGCGGATATTTTACTCATGCAGGAAAAGGCTTGGACAGTCCGATTTATTATATCTCCAAAGAGCTGGAATGTTGGGCTTTGGCTGGGGATTTTCGTACCTTTGTGCAGACGGTCGTTTTCGAACCTGACTGGAAAGTAAGAATTACAGGGGAAAAGGCAAACCTGCAGGAGACGGAAGGGGACAAGGCAGCCTTTGGGATGCTGTTCGGTCTTTCTACGCCGGAACGAAAGCTGTCAGAAAATATCAACAGAGAACCATATTATAGAATCTTTGAAACTATCGAAAAGGTAAGAGAAAAGATGTGCATCCTATAAGGACATACGCCTATGAAACCGTTGATTTTAAAAGAAAAACGGAGACTTTGAAAAAAGTTTCACTTGTAAAGGAAAAATACTTGACAATAGGGGATTTCTTTAGTAGAATAGTCAAGGTGATTGTAAAGTAGTTATCCTTTACAGGAGGCAGGAATAAGATGGATGATATTTTGCAGCTGACTTTGCTCTATGATTTTTATGGCGAATTGCTGACAGAAAAACAGAAGCAGGTCTATGAAATGCATTACCAGAACGATTTATCCTTAACGGAAATCGGCGAGGAATTATCCATCAGTCGACAGGCTGTCCGCGATCAACTCAAGAGAACGGAACGGATTCTGCAGGGCTACGAGGAAAAGCTGCAGCTGATTTCCCGTTTTCAGGCACAGAAAAAAGCCGTACAGGAAATGAAGCACATCATAGAAGACATGGAAAAGAAAAATCCTGATGCTGCTATGGTAAAAGCAATTTCCAAAATGAAAAAAATCGCTGATGATATCTTATCTTAAAAGTGTTTCCAATACACACGGAGCAATTGACTTTTATCGGAGCTACTGAAAGGAGGTCGCGATCCATGGCATTTGAGAATCTTTCCAATAAGCTGCAGGAGGTATTTAAGCAGCTCAGAAGCAAAGGCGTGCTGACAGAAGCAGATGTAAAGGCTGCCATGCGTGAAGTAAAGATCGCGCTTCTGGAGGCAGATGTTAACTTCAAGATCGTAAAAGAATTTATCAAAAAGGTAACAGAACGTGCCGTAGGTACGGAAGTGCTGCAAGGCTTGAATCCTGGTCAGCAGGTCATCAAGATCGTAAATGAAGAACTGATCGACCTGATGGGGACGACCCAAAGCCAGCTGACCTTTTCCAGACGCCCGCCCACTGTTTTCATGATGGTAGGTCTGCAGGGTGCCGGTAAAACCACTACCAGCGGCAAGCTGGCAGGTCAGCTCCGCAAACAGGGCAGAAATCCTCTGCTGGTAGCCTGCGACGTTTACAGACCCGCAGCCATTAAACAGCTGCAGGTGGTGGGAAAGAATTATAATATTCCCGTGTTTGAAATGGGTACAGAGATCAGCCCTGTGGAAATTTCTAAAAAAGCACTGGAATACGCGGTAGAACAGCACCATGATGTCATTCTGATCGATACCGCAGGCCGACTGCACATCAATGAAGAACTGATGCAGGAACTACAGGATATCAAAGCAGCAGTGAAACCACAGGAAATCCTGTTGGTGGTAGATGCTATGACAGGTCAGGACGCCGTAACCGTTGCGGAAAGCTTTGACGGTCAGCTGGGTGTGGATGGTATCATCCTGACAAAGCTGGATGGTGACGCCAGAGGCGGTGCCGCGCTCTCTGTCAGAAGCGTGACCAACAAACCCATTAAATATATCGGTATGGGCGAGAAAATGGAAGATTTGGAGCCTTTCTACCCCGACCGAATGGCGTCCCGTATTTTAGGCATGGGCGATGTGCTCTCCCTGATCGATAAGGTACAGGCCAATATCGATGAACAGGAAGCCATCGACATGGCAAAGAAAATGCGTGCCAACGATTTCACTTTGGAGGATTTTCTTTCCCAGATGCAGCAGATCAAAAAAATGGGTCCTTTGAAGGACCTGCTGGGTATGCTGCCCGGTATCCCCGGTATGGGAAAGATCGATTTGGATTCCGCATTGAACGGGGTGGATCCTCAGAAGGAAATGTCAAGAACAGAAGCCATCATCCAGTCCATGACGAAGGAAGAAAGAGCAAATCCTTCCATTCTGAATGGCCCCAGAAAGAAACGTATCGCTGCAGGCTGTGGCCGCAGCATTGCAGATGTTAACCGCCTCATCAAGCAGTTTGAAGAAATGAAGAAAATGATGAAGCAGATGAACAATATGCAAAAAGGCAAGAGAGGCAAGCTTCCTTTCTTCCGCTAAAATGAGAAACTTCATTCCGCAAGGAATTAGGAGATAAAGAAACATCAATAACCAAGTATTTATTTTTTAGGAGGACAAAATCATGGCAGTAAGAATCAGACTGAAAAGACTGGGCGCAAAGAAAGCACCTTTTTACAGAATCGTTGTAGCAGATTCCAGAACATCCAGAAATGGTAAATCCATCGATGAAATCGGTATCTACGATCCTACAAAAGAACCCGTAGTTCTGAAAGTTGACGCAGAAGCAGCTAACAAATGGTTGGCAAACGGCGCTCAGCCTTCCGATACAGTAAAAGCTCTGCTGAAAAAAGCTGGCGTAATTGGCGAATAATTCCGAATCAACGGGAGGCCGATTTATGAAAGAACTGTTAGAAGTCATTGCGAAAAGACTTGTGGAACATCCTGAGCAGGTAGTGGTTACAGAAACAGATAATGAACGTGCTCTGGTTCTGGAACTGAAGGTTGCTCCCGAGGACATGGGCAAAGTCATTGGCAAACAGGGCAGAATTGCAAAAGCGATCCGTACTGTGGTAAAAGCCGCTGGCATCCATGAAGACAAAAAAATCATCGTAGAAATCGTGCAGTAAGCAATAGCTACGATATAAGCGGTGTGGTATTTACTGCCACACCGTATTTTTTTAAAAAAGAACCGAATTCGAGAGGTATATTATGGAACATTATTTTGAAATCGGCAAAATCACCGGTACCCATGGCATCCGTGGCACCATGCGTGTATTCCCTACGACACAGGATCCGACACGCTTTGAAAAACTGAAAGAAGTGACCGTAGAGATTAGAGGAAAGCAGGAAGTTTTCCATGTACAGAAAGTAGCCTACCAGAAAAATATGATCCTTCTGACATTGAAGGAAATCAACGATATCAATGTAGCAGAGCTGTATAAAAACGGCCGTATCCTGATTCCTGATGCCGTCGCCATCCCTCTGGAGGAGGATGAATACTACACCCGTGACCTATATGGCTTGCAGGTTGTGACGGATGAGGGGGAAGAATTGGGCGAATTTGTGAAAATTTATGAAACCGGTGCAAATGATATTTATGCCGTGAAAAAAGACCCACAGGCGAAAGAACTGCTGATTCCTGCCATCAAGGACTGTATCCTGAAGGTGGATATCGAAGCTGGCGTTATGACTGTACATCTGCTGGAAGGACTGAGATAAATGAAGCAGTTTTTCGTATTGACATTGTTCCCTGAAATGATCGAGCAGACCCTTTCCCACAGCATCATGGGCAGGGCCCAGAGAGATGGCTTTATCTCCATCGAAGCGACTAATATTCGGGACTACACATTGAATAAACAGAAACACGTAGATGATTACCCTTATGGTGGCGGTGCGGGCATGGTGATGCAGGGACAGCCCATTTATGATGCTTACCAGAGCCTGATGCCCAGAGCAAAAGGGGCGAGAGTGGTGTATATGACACCACAGGGTAGACCCTTCACCCAGCGTATTGCGGAAGAACTGGCACAGGAAGAAAGCCTGGTGTTCCTTTGCGGTCATTATGAGGGTGTGGATGAACGCCTGATCGAAGAGATTGTTACTGATGAAATTTCTTTAGGGGATTTTGTCTTGACTGGCGGCGAATTGGCAGCAATCACTATTATTGATGCGGTATCCCGCCTGGTGCCCGGCGTATTGGGAAAAGAGGAATCCTTTACGGATGAAAGTTTCTCCGATGGTCTGCTGGAATATCCCCAGTATACACGTCCCCCTGTGTTTATGGGTAGAGAGGTGCCGGAGGTGCTGCTGAGCGGCCACCATGCCAATGTAGCCAAATGGCGCAGAGAGCAAGCGTTGCTCAGAACAGCAAAAAAACGCCCTGATCTGCTGAAAGTAGCAGAACTGACGAAAAAAGACCTGAAATTCCTGCAGGAGCAGGGGATACAAGTGGAAGAATAGGAAGAAGGAACTGATTTTGGGTAATCAGTTCCTTTTTGATATGTATACGTTTTGAGAGAGAGTAGAAGGTTTTATTTTTTGGTTTTTGATCAAATCAGTACATTATATTTTTCGATAGTCATTTTACTGGAACAAAGTTCTGCAAGTTTGGGCAATGTTTGCATAAAATGGGTGGAAGCATTGTGACTATCGATAGCAGCTTGGTCTTGCCATGCTTCGATAAATACCAATTCTTCTGGATTTTCCTGAGATTGATGCAAGTTGTAGAAAATACTACCTTCTTCTACCTGAGATGCAGCAACAAGTGGTTTTGTTAAAGTGATGAAAGTATTTAAATTTTCAGCGGGTACAGTTGTTTTTGCAATGATTTTTATCATAAGATATCCTCCTTTATTTTTATTCAGAGATTGAAGTATAAACCGGTTTATAATATAATTATACTGCTTGCAGATTTTTTAACAAGTACGCACTTTTTTGTAAGGTACTATCTAAAAAGAAAGTAAGTGAAGATATGAAAGAATATAACCAAAACTATAACTGTCCTATGGAAGTGACGCTGGAACTGATTGGCGGAAAGTATAAAACTTTGATTTTATGGCATTTGATGGATAAAGTGCTGCGCTTTTCTGAACTGAGTCGCCTTATTCCGCAAGCAACGCCAAAAATGCTGACACAGCAGTTAAAAGATTTAGAAAGAGATGGATGTATCATTCGTAAAGTTTACCCTGTTGTACCGCCGAAAGTAGAGTATAGCCTTTCTGAGTTTGGCAAAACATTGATCCCCATTTTGGAAATTATGTGTGATTGGGGAAAGGACTATATGGAGCAGAAGGAAATTTCGAATAAATGCAGCAATCAAACATAAAAAAAGAGTCCATTCGGACTCTTATTTTTTTTCGTAAGGTAATTTGGAATGGGGAAACATGACCCGGAAGGTGATTTCTGCCATAGTCTCCTCACTTTCCTGCATGCCGTCTTGCAGCCACTGGATATACAGGTTATACAGGGCACCGGCGTAAGCATAGGTTTTGCAGCGTTTGTTGAAAGGAGCTTTTGGCGGCAACATATACATATCCATATATTTATTCAGCCCATCCAGCAGGATAGAAAAAAGGTTGGCATTATGCAGACAAAGAGCAAAGCGGCTGTGGTGACGGAAGAAGCGGAAGGCATATAGCAGCTGCTCATAGCCATGCTCTTTCCCCAAATATCCTCTTTTTTCCCCTTCGATACGAAAACGGCGCACGATGATCTGCAGATATTCCTCCAAAATATTTTGCTTAGAGGTAAAGCTGCGGTAATAACTCATACGGGAAACACCGGCTTTTTTCGTCAGTTCCGTAATGGAGATTTCTTCCAAAGGCTTTTTTTCCATTAGTTCTATCAGAGCGTGAGCCAGATATACGCCTGCAGTATCGGGCAGAGAGATTCTTTTTTTCTGATACATAGAAGTTCCTCCTGCAAAATGTGACAAAATGTCGACTTTTGTAAATTGTATCATATAACCGTGAATGATACAATACTATGTAGTTTTAAAAACTATTTTATTGCGTATTGAAAAAATTACCATAAAGGAGCGGGAATATGAAAAAGATCCTTGTTGATTCAGGCTGTGATCTGATGCGTATCGAAACTATCGCAGAAGGTATCGTTTATGACAGAGTGCCCCTGAAGATCCTAATGGGGGATAAGGAATTTGTGGATGACGAAACCATGGATGTAGCCCAAATGGTAGAAGAAATGTATACATATCCGGGTAAAACCAGCTCTGCCTGTCCCAGCCCTGAAGAATGGGCAGTTCATTTCCGGGATGCGGAAGAATCCTATGTCATTACAATAACAGGTGCTTTGTCCGGCAGTCATAACAGTGCTATGGTGGCAAAGCACATGGTGGAGGTGGAAGATCCCTCCAAAAAAATCTATGTGCTGGATTCTCTTTCTGCAGGTACAGAAATGACGCTGCTGGTGCAAAAGCTGCACGAGCTGCTGCAGGCGGATGTGCCCTTTGAAGAAGTCTGCAGGCAGATGGATGCATATTCCAGAAATCATACAAGATTGGTGTTTGTCCTCTATAGCATTGAAAATTTAGTGAAAAACGGTCGTGTTTCCAAAATCGCAGGTATGGCGGCTGGGCTGCTGAACCTGAGTATCGTTGCAAAAGCTACGGAAAAAGGGGAGATCGGTCCGATTGGGAAGGCCCGTGGGAAAAAGAAAGGTGCCAGGCTGGTTCTGGAAGAGATGGAGCAGCAGGGCTATCGGGGCGGAAAAGTCATTCTTTCCCATTGCCAGAACCCTGATGGTGTAGAAATGATCAAAGAGACCATTTCTGAAAAATACGAAAACGCTGTTTTTGAATCTATGGAAACAAGAGGGCTTTGCAGCTATTACGCAGAAAGAAACGGTCTGATGATCGGCTATGAAGTGTAATACAGCGAAGAAAAAATCGTATTGGACAAAGAATCGGCAAAAAAGAACACCCATAAGACTTTGTCTTATGGGTGTTCTTTTCATTTATTCATATTTCTGATATGCATATAGACCGTGTTTTTGGAAATGCCAAGATGGTTGGCAATGGTGATCACGGAATCTTTTAGATTGAAGATACCTTTCTGATGCAGCAGAGCAATGATCTCTTTGTTTTTATTGGAAGAAGAGATAGACAAATTGCTGTAAACCTCTTTTTTCGCATCCTCCAGTGCATTCAGCATCAGTTCTTCTGTATTCTCTACGAAGGTTTCAGAGATATTTTCTGTTTCTGCCTTTGCCGCAGGAGTGAAGGTCTGCATAAAGGAGAGCAGAGATGTATTCAAATAGAAATTGATGCAGAAAAGACCAATGATATTGTGATTTTCTCCTTTGATGGCGGAAATGGATGCTTTAAAAGCTTCGCCCCGTTTATTTTTCGCAAAGTATGTTACATGATGCATTTCAGGGTTAGCCATCATTTTATTTAAAAAACCAAGGGTGACTTCGGAAATGGGGGCACCAGTCTGTCTGCTGGAAAGATGACCGTTGATGATCTTGATTACAGAAGAATCCAGATGGGACAAATCATGGACAACGATTTCGCAATTTCCTCCCCAGAAATCTGCCAGACCGTCGGCAACATTCATATAAGATTCCAAAATGGCTTTGTCCTTTTCGGTCAAAATGGTGATCGTGTTTTCCATAGTGTACCTCCATGCGATTTATTTGTTGCAAAAAACAACGAAATGATTCCTGTATTCTTGCATTATACATGATAGACAAATGTTTTTGCAAGGGGTATGACTATTTTTTAGTGAAAAATATTTCATTTTGCTGAAAAATTTTCATCTCTTTGTTTTCTTATGAATTGCAAAAAAGGAATGTTAAGATGCCGTTAAGGAAGGGATGGAATAGGTTCTTAACAGGAATTTTATGGCTTTATCCTTTATAATATGATTGTGATGAAATAGAGAAATCAATCAAACGATATTAGGAAGGTGGAGCGAATGGGAAAAACTTTGATTTGCGAAAAAAAGCTTCGCGATGAACTGCACAGAGAATATATTCTGAAATATTCCCTTTTGATTCGTTCTGGCGAATCGGGTAAAATTTATGGCGTGGAAATAGAAAGAATGGATGCCCAGGGAATCCCTGAAAGGGATGCGCTGCAGGGCGTTTCTGAAAAGAGAAAAGAAGTAGAACGATTTATCGGCCGACTATGGAAGGGCAATGCGTTTCCCGTAGAACTGGCTGAATTATATGATGATTTTGTTGGCGAAAGAGAAGGGGTGGAAGCTCACAGAACTGTTCGCCCTGCATGCTGATATGGAAAAATAAAGCCTTGGATCCGAGAGGATATAAGGCTTTTTATGTGCGCTTTAGCATGAATAATCCACCAGCTGTGCTGGTGGAATAAGATGCTTATAGCAGTAAGGCCTCCTTTGATATAATGAAAATGGTTCCCCAACCGCTTTCAAAATCAAAGGAGGTTTTGTCATGAATGACATTAAAAGTTTATCACATTCAAAATGGAGATGTAAATATCATATCGTATTTGCTCCGAAATATAGAAGATTAGAAGTATATGGAAAACTTAAGGCGGATATTGGAGCAATTTTAAGAAAATTGTGCGAACAGAAAAAAGTGGAAATTATAGAAGCACAAGTATGTTCGGATCATATCCATATGTTAGTAGAAATACCGCCAAGTTTGAGTGTAGCTCAGTTTGTGGGATTTTTGAAAGGAAAAAGTTCTTTGATGATTTTCGATAGACATGCAAATCTAAAATACAAGTATGGAAATAGACATTTTTGGTGTAGAGGATATTACGTAGATACAGTAGGAAGAAATGAGGGGGTGATAAAAGAGTGTATCGAGAATTAGTTACAGGAAGAAATTATGGCGGATCAAATATCTTTGAAAGAATACATTGACCCGTTTACAGGTGCAAAGCAGAAATAAGGCACAATTTAGCGGCTGCCTGAGATAGTAATGCGGTTGGCGGAACTATTCGATGCATCTTAAGACGCTGTGCCTGTAATATGCCCTTCTAGGGCTGGTGCAAACCACTAGTTTAGCTAGTGGTTTTGATTATTTTTTCAAAAGCCACTGCTGATTGCCGCAGTTGTAGGTCAACTCGTAGAGCTTTTCAATACCGCCGATGACACTGCTACAGCGAAAAATAAGGGTAGGGGTACCGGCAAACATGTTTTTGTCTGTACGAATGATATGACCGATTTTGATGACGATGGTTTCTCCATCTTCCTCTATACGGAAACGGACGGGGGTAACGATGCCCTCCTTTGATGTCCAGGAGATCATATCGATCTGTTGATTGCGAAGTTTCATAGGACATTCCTCCCTGCTGGATTCTTCCTCTTTATTATATACGAACGATTGTTCTTTTTCAATAGGAAAATAAAGAAAATGAGAATAAATGTTTGGTTATGTTTGAAATGGGTTTGGTGGAGAGAAGAGTGTTTTTGTGGTGAGGGCGTATTGGGTATTGTTTTTGTATGAATTGATGAAAAATCAGCACAGAACAGAAAAGATTTCTCCAACTCGAAAAAAGTAAAATCGTTGCAAAAGCTTTTTGCGGCTTATATAATAAAAAAATAAATGTGAATGATTTCATTATAATAGAACGATGAAAAATGTAGCTGTGGAACAGAACAAAAGAAAGGGGCAATCCATGAACGACAAGGTTTCTGTACCCGAAATTTTCGGGATGAATGTATTCAATGACACGATGATGCGGGAGCATCTGCCCAAGAAAGTATATGAAGAACTGAAAAATACCATCGAAAGAGGGGAAATGCTGAATTCCTCCATTGCAGATATTATTGCAAATGCCATGAAAGACTGGGCCATCGAACGGGGTGCCACCCATTATACCCACTGGTTCCAGCCTATGACAGGTATTACAGCAGAAAAACATGATTCTTTTCTGGCACCTCCGTCCAATGGCAAAGCTATCATGGAATTTTCCGGCAAAGAATTGATCAAAGGGGAATCAGATGCATCCTCTTTCCCTTCCGGCGGTCTGCGTGCTACCTTTGAAGCACGCGGCTATACAGCATGGGACTGCACCTCTCCTGCTTTTCTGAGAGAAGATGCTGGCGGTGTTACATTATATATCCCTACTGCTTTCTATTCCTATACTGGGGAAGCACTGGATAAGAAAACACCTTTGCTGCGTTCTGCCGAAGCGGTCAGCAGACAGGCGATGCGTATCGTGCGCTTGTTTGGTAATGATACCGCCAAAAAGGTCACAGTCAGCTGCGGTGCGGAACAGGAATATTTCCTCATCGACAGAGAATTGTATAAACAGAGAAAAGACCTGATCTTTACAGGCCGTACTTTGTTTGGCGCTGCGCCTCCCAAAGGGCAGGAAATGGACGATCACTATTTCGGCAGCATCAAGGAAAGAATCGCATGTTTCATGCATGAATTGAATGTGGAATTGTGGAAGCTGGGGGTACCTGCGAAAACACAGCATAATGAAGTTGCCCCTGCACAGCATGAACTGGCACCTATTTATGACGACTGTAACCAGGCGACAGACCATAACCAGCTTATTATGGAAGCCATGAAGCGTATCGCCAGCCATCATGGTTTGGCATGTCTGCTCCATGAAAAACCTTTTGCCGGTGTCAATGGCAGTGGGAAACATAACAACTGGTCTCTTTGTACAGATGACGGTCAGAATCTGCTGGACCCCGGTAAAACACCTCATGAAAATGCACAGTTCCTGGTAGTCCTTGCTGCTATCATCAAGGGTGTGGATGAATATCCCGAACTGCTGAGATTATCTGCATCCAATCCTGGCAACGATCATCGTCTTGGCTCTCAGGAAGCACCTCCTGCCATTATCTCCATTTTCCTGGGGGACCAGCTGCAGGATATTTTCGATCAGATCGAGCATGGTGAAGCCACAAGCAGTCTGCAGGGGGGCAAGATGCGCGTTGGTGTAAACACACTGCCTGCTCTGAAAAAAGATGCTACAGACAGAAACAGAACCTCTCCCTTTGCCTTTACCGGGAATAAATTCGAATTCCGTATGCCGCCTTCATCCGGTTCTATTTCCGGCCCTAACTTTGCCTTGAATACCATCGTTGCGGAAGAATTGAGACAGTTTGCTGATGAATTGGAGCAGGCTGAAGATTTTAATGCGGCAGTCCACGAACTGATCCGCAGGACTTATGTGGAACATAAACGTATTATCTTCGATGGCAATGGCTATTCTGATGAATGGATACAGGAAGCAGAGCGCAGAGGTCTGCCTAATATTACAAATTCTGTAGATGCGGTAGACGCATTTCTGGATGAAAAAGTCATCGATCTGTTTGGCAAGCATGGCGTACTGAACAAGATTGAACTGCAGTCCAGAGCAGAGATTCGTTATGAAGCCTATGTGAAGCAGATCAATATCGAAGCGAAAACAATGATCGATATTGCTTCCAAACAGATTCGTCCTGCGGTGGTAAAATATGCCGGAGAAGTTGCCCAGTCTGTTGCGGCGCTGAAGACCGTTGGCGTGGATGCTTCTGCGGAAGAAGAACTGCTGAATGAGATCAACTATAACCTGAAACTGTTCCACGAACGTCTGAAAATGCTGGCAGAAGTGACAGAACAGGCAGGTATGCTGAAAGGTGACAGCAAATCTCAGGCGATTTTCTATCGCGATTATGTATTCCAAGCTATGAAGGAGCTGAGAGAGCCTGCCGATCAGTTGGAAATGCTGGTAGACGAAAATGCATGGCCTTTTCCTACATACGGCGAATTGCTGTTTAACATTTAACACTCTTGTATGACAAATAAAAAGTAAAACGTTAACAAACCCTCGTTTTTCCCCAAAAAACTTTGGAGAAAGCGAGGGTTTCTCACATTTTGTGCTTGTTTTATTTGCAGAACATATTTTGTTCATTTGTATGACAAGTAGCAAAATAAGGTAAAAATGAGAGGATTTTTTCAAAAAAAATAGAACATTCGTACAAATGTATTGCAGAGCATCCGACATTTTTAGATTTTTATGTGTCAGAATTTGTGTTTTTTTTTGAATACTAAAGAAAAAATATGTTAATTTTCTTGCAAGTGATAAAAAGTTGAGTTATAATGTGAGCATACAAAAAAGAAATTGATTGAAAAAATATCTAAAATATTTTTGTAATATATCATTATTTTATTTAAATCTTATATAAAAATTTTTTTGTCATACTAGTTTTGGGAAATATGCATAAACATAATGTATGATAAAAAATGGGAAAAGCTTTTGGAGGCGAAAAACATGGTAACTGATGACAAAAGAGTCAGGATCATCTCCGGTCACTACGGCAGTGGCAAGACTGAGTTTGCAGTCAATTATGTGACGAAGCTGCGCGAAAGCGTAGAAGGAAAGGTTGCTATTGCCGATTTGGATATCGTAAATGTTTATTTCCGTTCTCGTGAAAAGAAGGCGGAGCTGGAAGATAAGGGCGTACGGGTCATCGCATCCAATCTGGATACAGCGGTTGCCGATGTGCCTGCTGTTTCCGGCGCAATGACAATGCCCGTTGTCAATAAGGAATATCAGTATGTGATCGACCTTGGCGGCAATGATGTAGGTACTCTGGTACTGGGTAGAATCAAGCCCGTTCTGGATCATTCGGAGACAGACTTTTTTATGGTAGTCAATACGTATCGTCCTAATACCTCTACACCCGAGGGCATCATCGAACAGATGGAAAATCTGGAATATGCTGCAGGACTGAAAGTGACAGGCTTCATCAATAACACAAACCTGGTAAGAGAAACCACAGTTGACTGTCTGGTTCATGGGGATGAGATATTGAAAGAAGTAACAAAACGCACAGGGGTACCTGTGAAATATGTTTCCTATGTCAAAGAACTTTTGACAGAGGAAGTACCTGAAGGACTTTCTGGGGAATTATTCCCTATGGAGTTTAATATGAGAGAAACCTGGATGTAAATTCAAATATTTATGGAGGTGTATTTTGAATGGCAAAAGGTAAAGTAACGATCAATGAAGTGATTTGCAAGGGTTGCGGTCTTTGTGTATCTGTTTGTCCTAAGAACGTTCTGGCTCTTTCGACAACAAAAATCAATCCCGCAGGTTACAATCCAGCTGAAATGGTAAGCGAAGATTGTATCGCATGCACAAGCTGTGCAAAGATGTGCCCTGACTGCGCGATCACAGTAGAAAAACTGGACTAATAGAGAGGAGGATTTTTCAATGGCAAAAGTTTTGATGAAAGGCAACGAAGCAGTTGGTAAAGCGGCTATCGAGGCGGGTTGCAGATATTTCTTTGGCTATCCCATCACTCCTCAGTCCGAAGTACCTGAATATTTATCTAGTGAATTACCCAAGGTTGGCGGCACATTCGTTCAGGCTGAATCTGAAGTAGCTGCAATCAACATGGTTTATGGTGCGGCAGCAGCCGGCGCGAGAGTTCTGACAAGCTCTTCTTCCCCCGGGGTTGCTCTGAAACAGGAAGGTATTGGTTACATCTCCAATGCAAGCCTGCCCGCAGTTATCATCAACATGATGCGTGGTGGCCCGGGTCTGGGCACAATTCAGCCCGGTCAGGCTGACTATAACATGGCAGTTAAAGGCGGTTCCAACGGTGACTACCACAACGTAGTTCTGGCTCCCGCATCCGTTCAGGAAGCTGTTGACATGGTTATGGACGCATTCGATATCGCTGATATGTATGGCACACCCGTTATCGTTCTGGCTGACGGTCTGATCGGTCAGATGATGGAACCCGTAGAATTCAACTACGTTCGCAGAGAAGGTATCCCTGAAAAGACATGGGCTCTGACAGGTAAAGGCAAAGGCGAAAGACACAACATCAAAAACCTGGTTATCGACCCCGATGACTGTGAAGCTTGGAACCATGAACATTTCGAAGTATACGAAAGAATTCTGGCTAACGAAGAAGCTTGGGAAGATTATCTGATGGACGATGCTGAATACGCATTCGTATCCTACGGTACAGCTTCCAGAGTTGTAAGAACAGCAATTGGCTATCTGAGAGCTGAAGGTTACAAAGTAGGTATGATCAGACCTAAAACACTGTGGCCTTTCCCTCAGAAAGCATTCGACAAATGGAATGGTCAGGTTAAAAAATATCTGGATGTAGAAATGTCCATGGGTCAGATGGTACCTGACGTTGCATATGCATGTAACGATAAAAACAAAGTAGTATTCCACGGCAGAACAGGCGGTAACGTACCTACTGTTGACGAAGTGGTTGCATTTGCGAAAGAAATCATGGGAGGTGACAAATAATGGCAGTTGTATTTGAAAAAACTAAAGCTTTAACAGATGCCAAATTGCATTATTGTCCTGGTTGCGCACACGGCATCGTACATAGACTGGTAGCAGAAGTTCTGGAAGAAATGGGCGAAGTAGAAAACACAATCGCTTGCGTTCCCGTAGGTTGTGCTGTATTTGCAAACAACTACTTCAACTTTGACGCAATCCAGTGTGCACACGGTCGTGCTCCCGCTACAGCAACAGGTATCAAGAGAGTACATCCCGACAAAGTTGTTATGACATATCAGGGCGACGGTGACCTGGCTTCCATCGGTACATGTGAAATCGTTCACGCAGCAGCTCGTGGCGAAAAGATCACAACAATCTTCATCAACAACGGTATCTATGGTATGACAGGCGGCCAGATGGCTCCTACAACACTGCCTGGCATGAAAGCAACAACAGCAAAAGCAGGCCGTGACCCTAAAATCAATGGTAACCCTCTGCGTGTTTCCGAAATGCTGGCTACACTGACAGGTCCCGCTTACATCGAAAGAGTAAGTGTTTCCACACCCGCTCAGGTTACAGCAGCAAAGAGAGCTATCAGAAAAGCGTTCGAAATCCAGAAACAGGGTCTGGGCTTCACATTCATTGAAGTAGTATCTTCCTGCCCTACAAACTGGGGTCTGACACCTGTAAAAGCTATGGAATTCGTAAGAGAAAAGATGATCCCTTACTATCCTCTTGGCGTTTTCAAAGATATCACAGCAGAGGAGGGCAAATAATATGAGTACATTTTCTATCATCTTCGCAGGCTTTGGTGGCCAGGGGACACAGTCCATGGGTAAAATTCTTGCTTATGCAGCTATGCTGGAAGGTAAAGAAGTATCTTGGTGTCCTTCCTATGGTCCCGAAATGCGTGGCGGTACATCTAACGTACATGTTATCATTTCTGATGAAGGTATCGGTTCTCCCGTTATCACAAAGGATGCAACTTGCGTAGTAGCTCTGAACAAACCTTCCCTGGATAAATTCGCACATACAGTAGCAGATGGCGGCGCTCTGGTAATCAACGCTGACTTGGCTGAAATGGAAGAAGGTCAGGCAAAAGCTGGCACAAGAGTATTCAACATTCCTGCAAACAAAATTGCAGTAGAAGCTTTCGGTGGTTCTAAACTGGCTAACCTGGTTATGCTGGGTGCAGTTGTTTACGCTACAAGCCCTATTAAAGTAGAAAGCATTGATGATGCGTTCACACATGTTTTCGAAGGCGGCAAAGCAAAATTCATCCCCGATAACAAAAAAGCATTCGAACTGGGTTATAACTGTGCAAAAGAACTGGATAAATAATCCATCCCAGAATTGATTTTCGTCCCCATACGAGTTTTCGTATGGGGTTTTTTATATATTTATATTTGGGAAGAAAAATGTTTTTTCAACCGAGACTATGTAAAAAAATCTATTTCTTATGGAAAGCATTTGTGGTATACTTACAATTAAGTATGTAATCGTGAAAAACCATGAAGGGAAGTGCAGTACATGAAGAACAGAGTGAAGATTTCCATTGATGGAAAAAGCTTTACGCTGGTAGGGGAAGAATCGGAAGAACATATGCGCCAGGTGGCATCTTATATCGATGAAAAAATGGCAGAGGTAAGGGAAAAGGCCGTTGCTGTTACGATGGATTCTAGCCTTGCCTATGTGCTGACTTCTATCAATGTGGCGGATGATTATTTCAAGGAAAAGGCCTATGTGGCGGAATTGGAAGGCAAGCTGCTGGGCATGACAGCCAGGGTACAGGATTTGTCTACAAAACTGGAAGAAGCAGAAAAAGTAAGAGAAGACGCAGAAAATAAACTGGATGAATATACTTTGGCACTGGAAAATGGCAGTGGCGCGCAGCTGCATCTGTCTTCTGCAAAGAATAAAAAAGGAAAAAAATAAACGAGAATACATAAGAAAGAGTGGAAAGCCGTAGTTTGGGATGATCCAAACGCAGAAGTCTGCTCTTTTCATTTAAATAGAGATCAATGGAAGAAAGGAGACTATCATGTCCGTAATGAATAAACCGGAACTGCTCTCTCCCGCGGGTTCAATGGAAAGTTTGAAAGCAGCGGTGAATAATGGCTGTGATGCGGTATATCTGGGCGGCAAGCAGTTCAGTGCCAGACAGTATGCAGGGAATTTTTCTCTGGAGGAAATGGAAGATGCCTGCGATTATTGCCATTTGAGAGGGGTAAAAGTATATGTAACGGTCAATACCGTTTATAAGGATGAAGAATTGAAGGACTTCCTGGCATATATCAAACATCTGTATGAAATGGGGGTAGATGCTTTGATCATGCAGGATGCCGGGGCAGCAAAGCTGGTGAAAGAATCCTTCCCCGATTTCCCTTTGCATGCCAGCACACAGATGACCTGTAATTCCTTGGCAGACGTGAAGTATTGGGAAAGTCAGGGCTTTGATAAGATCGTATTGAGCAGAGAGCTTTCTGTGGAAGAAATCAAGCATATCACGGAACATGTGGATGCGGAAATTGAGACATTCGTCCATGGTGCGTTGTGTGTATGCTATTCCGGTCAGTGTATCATGAGCAGTATCCTGGGGGGCAGAAGCGGCAACCGTGGTCGTTGTGCCCAGACCTGTCGTCTGCCCTATACCTTGTATAGAGGTTATGATCATATTGAAGAGGGTTATCTGCTTTCTCCCAAAGATGTGATGACAGTGAATATCCTGCCCCAACTGATCGAAGCAGGTATCGCTTCCCTGAAGATCGAAGGCAGAATGAAAAGCCCTGAATATGTGGCAGGGGTAACAGGCATCTATCGGAAATATATCGACAAATATTTTGAAGATCCCGAACATTATGAGGTAGATATGGCCGATGTGAAGACATTGCAGCAGTTGTTCAACCGCGGCGGCTTTACAGATGGCTATTATACTTCCTTTGCGGGCAGAAATATGATGAGCATTGAACGTCCTAAGCCTTGGGGGCTGAAGGTGGGCATTGTAGATAAATATCTGCCCAAGCATAAAAAAGTGACGATCCGCACCAGAGAGCCTTTGGTGCCCGGCGATGGTCTAGAGGTATGGACCCAGACAGAACCCCACGTTGGTACAAATGTTTCTAAGCATTCCAAGGCTGGTGAAGTCATCACCATCACCATGGAAGGGGATATCAATAAAAACGATGTGGTTTATCGTACCTTCGGCAAAGCCCTGAACGATGAACTGAAAAAGACCTACGAAAAAGACAGCAGAAAGCTTCCGATTTACGGGACGCTTCGGGCAAAAGAGGGAGCCCCCCTTTCTTTGCAGCTGTGGGATAATGCTGGCAACAGTGTATTTGCCAGCGGCGCAGTGGTAGAGCCGGCGGGAAGTTCCCCGATGCTGCCTATGAAGCTGAGGGAACAGGCAAGCAAAATGGGGGCAACACCTTTTGTATTGGAAGATCTGCAGACAGATATTGATAAATATATCTATGTGAATGTCAGTGAAGTGAACCGTGTGCGCCGGGAAGCCTGCGAAGCGCTGGAAGCGGCTATCCTCAAAAAGTCCAAACGGAAAGCCAAAGGCGATGCCGTTTTGGAAAAGACAGAGAAAAAACCATTCCTACTCCGCAAAAAACTGACTGCACTAGTGATGAATCTGGGGCAGCTGGATGCGGTGCTGCAAGCAAAGGGCATTTGCAGAGTGTATTATGAATGTGGCGAGGATTTTGAAAAGAATCTGGAAAAAATTGCGGGAAAATGCCATAAAATGGGTGTGACCCTTTATGCGGCACTGCCCAGAGTGGCAAGAGAATGGAATGCGGAAAAGGAACAGCCTATGATCGACCGCCTTATAGAAAGCGAAGTCGATGGCTTCCTAGTTCGTTCTGCAGGTCAGCTTGACCAGGTGAAAAACAGCAGCAAAAAGATCGTTGTGGATTATAACCTGAATGCCATGAATCGGGAAACGGTGGAATATTGGAAAGAACAGGGGGCAGACAATGTTTGCCTTTCTGTAGAAGCTAATTTGCAGGAGATCAACCAGATGGGTGATAAAGACTGCGAAATGGTGGTTTATGGCTATCTGCCCCTGATGAAGACCCAGCAGTGCCCCATCGGCAACTATGCCGGCGGCAAAGACGGTCATAAATATTGTACCGAAAGAAATAATGAAGACTTGTATTTCCTGCGGGACAGAAAGGGTGTCAAATTCCCCATGATGACAGACTGCGAAAGATGTGTCTGCACCATTCTGAACGGAAAACCCTTGTTTACCCTGAAATTCTATGATGAGATTTTGGAAAGTACCACAGGTCTGGTTCGTTTGGACTTTACAAAGGAAGGCCCCGGCAGAGCTGAAAGAATTGCGAAAGCTTATGGGGAAATGACAGCGGATGTGGAACGCATGAGCCCTGCGACCCGTAACCTTTTGGGAGAAATGAGCGAAAAAGGCAGTACAAAAGGACATTTCTTCCGCGGAGTGGAGTGATTTGAATGTTTGATTTGATTATTATGCTGAGCAGATATCTGTTCATCTTCTATATCGTCCTGTTTTTGTGGCAGGGCATCGTGTATATTGCCTATGAGCAGGGGGGCTTTTTAGGAAGCCCCTATACTGCGGTGTCTATGCAGCGACGGATTGTTATTTTGATGCATATAACGGCATTTTTGATCTTGGGATATAATCGGGAGACCCGTTTGTTCGATATACAAACGCTGATCTTTGGTGCGGTGGCCTTTATATTTCTATTGATGGCGGTCAAGCTTTTGGATCGATTTTATTATGAAGGCTGTCCGCTGATTTGGACGGGGATGCTGTTTTTGATGGATCTGAGCCTGATCGTCCTGCAAAGGGTAGAGCCTTCTTTGGCCCACAGACAATTGATGTGGATGTGTATCGGATTAGCTGGAATGTTGTTTTTGCCTTTTTTCTTCCGTATGATTCCCCGATTCGAGATTTTTGAGTGGGCCTATATCATCGTTTGCTATGGTCTGCTTATCTGCACCAGATTTTTCGGTGTTGCCAAGGGGGGGTCCACCAACTGGCTTTCCTTTGGTCCTGAGGCTTTCAAGATCACCTTCCAGCCTTCGGAAATTGCAAAATTCCTGTTCGTTTTCTACCTGGCTAGTGTGTTCCGCAAACGGGTGGAGTGGAAACAGTTTTTGACAACGGCGATCCTGAGTGCGGGACTGGTGCTGCTGCTGGTATTGCAGAAGGATTTGGGAAGTGCGCTGATCTTCTTTATGACCTATATGGTTATGCTTTATATTGCAACATCCAATGAATTTTTATTCCTTTTGGGCATGGGTGCTGCCAGTGTGGCAGCGACAGGTGCCTATAAATTGTTTTCCCATGTGCGGGTACGTGTGGCGG
This sequence comes from uncultured Clostridia bacterium, assembly GCA_937901125.1. Taxonomy (GTDB): domain Bacteria; phylum Bacillota; class Clostridia; order Lachnospirales; family Anaerotignaceae; genus Anaerotignum_A. The sequence goes on from CALCGT010000047.1 coordinate 22,636, forward strand.
CATGGCAGAACCCCTGGGCGGATATCGATGCGGGGGGCTATCAGATCGTCAGCTCCTTGTTTGCCATTACCACATGGGGGTTGTTTGGCAGCGGCCTGACAAAGGGCATGCCAAAGAGTATCCCTGTTGTGGAAAGCGATATGATCTTTGCAGCCATCTGCGAGGAATTTGGTGTGATCTTCGGCGCAGGTGTGATCGGTATTTTCATTATGATTTTGTACCGCGGCGTGCGGATCGCTTTGGATTGCAGCCGCCGTTACTATAGTATCCTTGCGGCAGGGGTGACGACTATGATCTCTTTCCAGGCTTTTGTCATTCTGGGCGGTGTTATCAAGCTGATCCCTCTGACTGGGGTCACATTGCCTTTCGTCAGCTATGGCGGCAGTTCCGTTTTGGTCAGCCTGATGATGATCGGGCTGCTGCAGTGGGTATGCGTGTATTGTGAACAGCATAGCCAGCAGGAGCAGGAACAGTTGAGAGCCATGGAAATGCAGATGGGAGGTGGAAGACATGAGTAATATGAAGCGAAGCATGCGTCGTGTATTCTGGCTTTTGGCGCTGTGCTTCTTCCTATTATTAGGTTACCTTTGCAAGTTGACTTTTGTAGATCGAGAGGAAATCTCTGGCAATGCCTATAACAGCCGTCTGCGTTATGTAGATGAAACCATCAAACGAGGTGACATTCTGGATCGGGAAGGCGAAGTCCTTGCCACCAGCACTTTGCAGAATGATGGCGCTTACAGCAGAGAATATCCCCGTGCCCGCATGGCTGCCCATATCACAGGATATAGCAGTGTGGGTAAGACCAGCGTGGAAGCAGCGGAAAACTTTGAATTGATGAATCTGCATAATGAATTGTTCCAGCGCATCAGCGGCATCATAAGAGGGACAGAATTACAGGGCAACAGTGTTGCTTTGACGGTAGATATGGATATCCAGAGTACGGCAGGGAATCTGCTGGGCAGTGCGAAGGGTGCCATCGTGGTGATGGAACCTTCCACGGGTCGAATTCTTGCCCTGCAGGCTTATCCTGATTTCAACCCCAACAGTGTGGAAGCCCAGTGGGATTCCCTGAAAGACCATGCAGACAGCCCTCTGTTAAACAGAGCGACGCAGGGGCTTTATCCCCCTGGCTCCACCTTCAAGACGGTAATGGCTTTGGCGGGGATGGAGCATCTTTCCAACTGGCAGGATTTTACCATCGAATGTACCGGGGAACGGGAGTTTGAGGATAAGGTCATCCATTGCTACAATAACAGGGCCCATGGCACAGTAGATATGAAAGGGGCACTGGCGGCTTCCTGCAACTGCTATTTTGCAGCCCTGGCGGAAAAGATTGGCCCGGGCGATCTGGCTAAGACCATGCGCCAGGTAGGGATGGGTACAGCAAGTCATTTTGAGCTGGAGACAAGCCCCAACAGTATCTATCTGGAAAAGGGTGCAACAGAAAGCGAATTGGTGGAAACTGCCATTGGGCAGGGCAGAACAGGCGTGACGCCCCTATATATGGCGATGCTGGCATCTGCCATCGCCAATGACGGCATGATGATGCAGCCATATATTGTGGACCATGTGGTTTATCCCGACGGAACGGAAGCTAAGCATACCGTTCCTGAAAAATTGATGGATATCTGTTCTGCGGAGGAAGCGGCGATATTGAGAGATATGATGACGGAAGTTGTCACCAGCGGTACTGGTTCTGCGGCGGCAGTCAACGGTGTAACCGTAGCGGGTAAGACCGGTACGGCGGAAAATGCCACAGGCTATGACCATAGCTGGTTCATCGGCTTTGCCCCTGCAGAAAATCCTAAGGTGGCGGTAGCCGTTTTGATCGAAAATTCCAATTACGGCAGTGCAACGCCTATTGCGGGCAAAATGATCCGGGCGGCTTTGACGGAATTGGGTGAATATTAAGGGGTGGTCAGATGGAACTGCAGTTTGACACATCAAAAACATATGCCATCGCTTTGGAGGGTGGCGGTGCAAAAGGTGCCTATGAGGTGGGGGTCTGGAAAGCTCTTGATGAAGCAGGCGTGCAATTCGATGCAGTGGCTGGGACTTCCGTTGGTGCGCTGAATGGTGCCATGATGGTCATGGGAGAGCTGGAGCAGGCCATAAACCTTTGGGAAAATATCAGTTTTTCTCAGGTCTTTGATGCAGATGATGCGCAGATGAAAAAGCTCTATGACAGGGAATTGTCGGGATCGGATATCAAAGCCTTGCTGAAAGATCTGATTGAAGCCATCAAAGAGGGCGGTCTGGATATTGAGCCCCTGCGAAATCTTCTTTCCGAATGGGTGGATGAAGAGAAGATCAAAGCATCCCACAAGAAATTCTTTTTAGTGACCTATTCCCTGACAGATAAAAAGGAACTGGATATCGATGCGGATGAATTGGAAGCAGGAAAGCTAAAGGATATGCTTCTTGCCAGTGCCTATGTGCCTTTGTTCCAGAGAAAAAAGCTGGACGGCAAGGATTATGTGGATGGCAGCGTCCATAATATCGTGCCTATCAGCATTTTGTTGGATCGGGGATACAGAGATATTATCGTGATCCGTATTTATGGTATCGGTTTTGAAAAACGGACGAAGCTCCCGGAAGACGCCCGAATTACTACTATTGCCCCCAGAGAAAAGCTGGGCGGTGTGCTGCAGTTTGATGCAGAGCAGAGCAAGAAAGTCATGACTCTGGGATATTTCGATGGTATGCGGATGCTCTATGGGCTGGCGGGGGAGAAATACTATATCGACCGCCAGTGGGACGAGATACAGGCGTATCTGGCATTGAAAACGCTGCTGGAATTATATTTAAAGGAAGAAACGGTTTCTCTGAGGGAAATAAATGAAAAGCTTTTGCCAAAGATGGCGAAGAAATTAAAGGCGAAAGACAGCGATTATCATGGATTGCTGCTTCGTTTTTTGGAACAGCTGGCGGAGAGGGCTGGGCTTTCTCCTTTCAAGATCAGAACAGAGGAGGAACTCTTATCCGAGATTGGGGAAAGCTGGAAAAGATGAAAAGAAAGAATCTCTTTCTATTTTATATAGAGGGAGATTTTTTTGCGCAGAAAAATATTGCAGGGAGTAAACAGAAAAACAGCAAAAAAATATAGGACTTACAAGGAAAAAGCTGGATAAGACCAACTCAGGAAATGGCATATCCATGTGGATTTTGCATATAATTTAACAAAATCATGGGAGGGGACAGGGCAATTGAAAAGCCCTGTTTCTGGATAGGAATAAAAAATAACCTGCCAAATGGCAGGAATGGTCTGAAAATGAATTGGATCGGAGTGGCAGGATAGAAAGGATTTGTCAAAAACAGGAGGATTTTTTAGGAAAAATGAGTTCATTTTTACAAAAAAATAGGGAAAATAGGTAGTATGCAAAGTACTTTGTATACGGAATTTTGTTTTTTGGGAAAGAACCACCATTTTTCTGCAAAATTTCCAAAATAATAATAAATTTTTAACAATTTAGGTTGAAATATAAAATTATTGATGTTATAATCAAAACAAATACAGGAGGGCTGTATAGGTAATACTGTATTTTAGAATGAGAAAAGAACTTATATTCAAGAATATAGGTTTTTTCTAATGTCATTCACTTGGTCGGTCTGTAAAAAAACACGGGGACAAATCAGACAGGTCAAAACTCTTCATGATTGTTTTATCGCATGGTTAAATATAAAACGGAGGAGGTAAAACAGGATGTATACGATGGGTATTGACGTTGGCTCCGCATCTTCCAAAGTAGTTATTTTGAAAGACGGTAAAGACGTTGTTGCTTCAGAAGTTGTACAGGTTGGTACAGGTTCTTCAGGTCCCAAGAAAGCGATGGAAAATGCTTTCGAAGCAAGCGGTTTGAAACAGGAAGATATTTCCTTTACAGTCGCTACCGGCTACGGCAGATTCTCTCTGGACAATGCGGATAAGCAGATGTCCGAAATCAGCTGCCACGCAAAAGGTATTTACTTTTTGGTACCCACTGCACGTACCATCATTGATATCGGCGGTCAGGATGCAAAAGCGATCCGACTGGATAACAACGGTGGCATTAAGCAGTTTTTTATGAATGATAAATGTGCGGCAGGTACAGGTCGTTTCATCGAAGTAATGGCCAGAGTTCTGGAAACCACACTGGATGAAATGGCTGGACTGGACGAACAGGCAGCAGAGACAGCACCAATCAGCAGTACTTGTACTGTATTCGCTGAATCTGAAGTTATTTCTCAGCTTTCCAAAGGCACAAGCAGAAATAACATCGCCAGAGGTGTTCATATGTCCGTTGCTAGCAGAGCGTGTGGCCTCGCTTACAGAGGCGGCCTTGAAAAAGACGTTGTCTTCACTGGCGGCGTTGCAAAAAATGCAGGCGTAGTTAGAGCGGTCTCTAGCGTATTAAAAACAGATGTAATTGTGGCACCAAATCCACAAACAACAGGCGCTCTCGGTGCGGCACTGTTCGCATACGAAGCGGCACAAAAAAAATAAGAAAGAGGGATTAGAATGAGTTTAACACAAGGCATGACAGCAAAAAAATTGTTAGGCTACTACCAGAACAAAGCTGACCAGGACGCAAGAGAAGCTAAAGCAAGAGGCGACCTTGTTTGCTGGTCCGCATCCGTAGCTCCTTCCGAATTCTGCGTAACAATGGGTATCGCTATGATCTACCCCGAAACACACGCAGCTGGTATCGGTGCTAGAAAAGGTGCTATCGATATGCTGGATGTTGCATCCAGAAAAGGTTACAACATCGACTGCTGTTCTTATGGTAGAGTAAACATGGGTTACATGGAATGTCTGAAAGAAGCAGCTATCACAGGTAAAAAACCCGAAGTACTGGTTAACTCTCCTGCAGCTGACGTTCCCCTGCCCGACTTGGTAATCACATGTAACAACATTTGTAACACACTGCTGAAATGGTATGAAAATCTGGCTGTAGAACTGGATATCCCCTGCATCGTAATCGACGTACCTTTCAACCACACAATGCCTATCCCCGAATATGCAAAAGCATATATCGCTGATCAGTTCAGAAACGCTATTTCTCAGCTGGAAGTAATCTGCGGCAGACCTTTCGACTGGAAGAAATTCAAAGAAGTTAAAGACCAGACACAGCGTTCCGTATACCACTGGAACAGAATCGCTGATATGGCTCAGTACAAACCCTCTCCTTTGAATGGTTTCGACCTGTTCAACTACATGGCTCTGATCGTAGCTTGCCGTTCTCTGGATTATGCTGAAATCACATTCAAAGCATTCGCTGATGAACTGGAAGCAAACCTGAAAGCTGGCATTTACGCTTTCAAAGGCGCAGAAAAGACACGTTTCCAGTGGGAAGGTATCGCTGTATGGCCTCACCTGGGTCACACATTCAAAACAATGAAAAACCTGAACTCCATCATGACAGGTACAGCTTACCCCGCTCTGTGGGATCTGCACTATGATGCAAACGATGAATCCCTGCACTCCATGGCAGAAGCTTACACAAGAATCTACATCAACACATGCCTGAGCAACAAAGTTGAAGTTCTGCTGAACATCATGAACAAAGGCCAGATTGATGGTACAATCTACCACCTGAACAGATCTTGTAAGCTGATGAGCTTCCTGAACGTAGAAACAGCTGAAATCATTAAAGGCGTAAACGGCAAACCTTACGTATCCTTCGATGGTGACCAGACAGACCCTAACGTATATTCTCCTGCTCAGTACGAAACACGTGTACAGGCACTGGTAGAAATGATGGAAGCTAACTTAGCAGCAGAATAATTTTGAGGAGGAGAAAACGATGAGTAAAGTAGAAGCTATCTTATCCCAACTGAAAGAAGTTGCAGCTAATCCTAAGAAAGCAATGGATGATTATAAAGCTGAAACAGGTAAAGGCGCTGTAGGTATCATGCCTATCTATGCTCCCGAAGAAATGGTGCACGCAACAGGTTACCTGCCCATGGGTATCTGGGGTGCACAGGGCAAACAGATCTCCAAAGCACGTACATATCTGCCTGCATTCGCATGCTCTATCATGCAGCAGGTAATGGAACTGCAGTGCGAAGGCGCATACGACGATCTGGCAGCAGTTCTGTTCTCCGTACCTTGTGATACACTGAAATGCCTGTCCCAGAAATGGAAAGGCGCTAACGCTGACAAAGTAATCGTATTCACACATCCTCAGAACAGAGGCCTGGAAGCAGCTAACAAATTCCTGGTAACAGAATACGAACTGGTTAAAAAACAGCTGGAAGCTTACCTGGGCGTTAAGATTACAAACGCAGCTCTGGAAAACTCCATCGCTATCTACAACGAAAACAGAGCAGTTATGCGTGAATTCGTTAAAGTAGCAGCTGACTACCCTCAGGTTATCAGCGCTGTTGACCGTCATGCCGTATTCAAAGCAAGACAGTTCATGCTGAAAGAAAAACACACAGCTCTGGTGAAAGAACTGATCGCTGAAATCAAAGCTATGCCCGTTCAGCCTTGGGATGGCAAGAAAGTTGTTGTTACAGGTATTATGCTGGAACCCAACCAGTTGCTGGAAATCTTCGACGAATTCAAGATTGCTATCGTTGATGACGATCTGGCTCAGGAATCCAGACAAATCCGTGTTGACGTTCTGGACGGCGAAGAAGGCCCTCTGTACAGAATGGCTAAAGCATGGCAGCAGATGTATGGTTGCTCCGTTGCGACAGATACAAAGAAAGGCCGCGGCAAAATGCTGATCAACAAAACAATCGCTACAGGCGCTGACGCAGTTATCATTGCTATGATGAAATTCTGTGATCCCGAAGAATGGGACTACCCTGTAATGTACAGAGAATTCGAAGAAAAAGGTGTTAAGAACCTGATGATCGAAGTTGACCAGGAAGTAACATCCTTCGAACAGGTTAAGACAAGACTGCAGTCCTTCGTAGAAATGCTGTAATTTTTCCTACCGCATTTACTTTGATGGAAATGTAAATAAACAGGGGTAGGTGACTACCCCTGTGTTCTTGTAATATTCAGAAAGATTTATATAGTTTTTATAGGAGGTCTAACATAATGGCTAGACAGGTAAAAATTATCACTGCTGAAGAAGCTGCAAAGCTCATCAAAAATGGTGATACCGTTACAACAAGTGGTTTCGTAGCAAGTGCTATCCCCGAAGCTCTGGACAGAGCAGTTGAAGAAAGATTCTTGGCAACAGGCGAACCCAGAGATCTGACATATGTTTACTGTGGTTCTCAGGGTAACAAAGATGGCCGTGGTGCTGAACACTTCGCGCACGAAGGTCTGCTGAAGAGATTCATCGCTGGTCACTGGGCTACAATTCCTGCAATGCAGAAAATGGCTCTGGAAAACAAAATGGAAGCTTACAACGTATCTCAGGGTGCTCTGTGCCACCTGTTCAGAGATATCGCTGCTCATAGACCCGGCTGCTTCACAAAAGTAGGTCTGGGTACATTCATCGACCCCAGAAATGGCGGCGGTAAGATCAACGAACGTACAACTGAAGACATCATTGAACTGGTAAACATCAAAGGTCAGGACTATCTGTTCTACCCCTCTTTCCCCATCAATGTTGCTATGATCAGAGGTACATACGCTGACGAAGCTGGTAACATCTCCTTCGAAAAAGAAGTTTCTCCTCTGGAGGGTACATCCGTATGTCAGGCTGTTAAAAACAGCGGCGGTATCGTTATCGTTCAGGTAGAAAAAGTTGTTAAAGCTGGCACACTGGATCCTCGTCTGGTTAAAGTTCCCGGCATCTATGTTGACTACGTAGTAGTTGCTGATCCTAAAGATCACCAGCAGACACTGGATTGTGATTACGATCCCGCTCTGTCCGGCGAAATGAGAAACCCTGACGTTGCTCCTGAACCCCTGCCCCTGAGCGCTAAGAAGATCATCGGTCGTCGTGGTGCTCTGGAACTGGAAAAAGACGTTGCAGTTAACCTGGGCGTAGGCGCTCCTGAATATGTTGCATCCGTTGCAAACGAAGAAGGCATCGGCGACTTCATGACACTGACAGTAGAAGGCGGCGCTGTTGGCGGTGTACCCGCTGGCGGTATCAGATTTGGTGCTGCTTACAACGCAGACGCACTGCTGGATCAGGGCTACCAGTTCGACTTCTATGATGGTGGCGGTCTGGATTTGTGCTATTTGGGTCTGGCTGAATGTGACCCTCACGGTTCCATCAACGTTTCCAGATTTGGTCCTAGAATCGCTGGTTGTGGTGGTTTCATCAACATCACACAGTGCACACCTAAAGTATTCTTCTGCGGTACATTTACAGCAGGCGGTCTGAAAGTTAAAGTTGAAGACGGCAAAGTAATTATCGCTCAGGAAGGTAAACAGAAAAAATTCGTTAAATCTGTAGAACAGGTTACATTCAATGGTGACATTGCTATCGCAAACGGTCAGCAGGTAATGTACATGACAGAAAGATGTGTATTCGTTCTGAAAGAAGATGGTATGCACCTGACAGAAATCGCTCCTGGTATCGATCTGCAGACACAGATCTTGGATATGATGGAATTCGAACCCATCATCGACAGAGATGCTGATGGCAACATCCCTTTGATGGATGCAAAACTGTTTGCAGAAGGTCTGATGGGTCTGAAAGAAATGAAAGAAGGCAAATAATCTTTTCGATTATTGGACAACTTCATTTTGAAGCATACAAAAATTGGCTCCTGCCTTATGGCAGGAGCTTTTTGTTATATAGCAGAGAAAAAATTTTACAGTTAAGACAGCATATGCAAAAGCATTTCCAATTTTTATAAATACTGATTTATAAATCCTCTTCTCCCAAAGTAATATCCTCTTGAGCAGGATTCGTGATGCATCTTCCGTGGAAGTCAAAACGGGAACCATGGCAAGGGCAATCCCAGCTTTTTTCATCGGGATTCCATTCCAGCTGACAGCCCAGATGAGGACAACGAATATCAACCAGATGCAGCGTTCCGTTCTTTTCTTTGTAGACACCGATCTTATCACCGTCCAAATCTACAACACCACCATGTCCCAAGGGCAGTTCTTTTGCTGTGGCTTCGGGCAGTTTGAATAGGCGTTTTGCAAAGGTTTTTACAGCTTGCCGTCCTTCGCAGGCGATGCCTCCGGCGGCTTCCGCAGAAAAACGCTGGGGATCAAAAACGGAGGCATTGGGGTTAGCTTTGCCGCAAATCATGTCTTTGATGATCATGGCAGATACCATAGAAGTGGTCATGCCCCATTTCTGAAACCCGGTCGCTACATACCAGTAGGGTTTCTCACTGGCATATTGCCCGATATAAGGGATGCCATCAGCAGGGATACAGTCTTGTGCAGACCAATGGGTTGCTTCCAGAGATTGGGGGAACAATTCCTTTACCTTGTTTCGCAGGGCATCGTATTTTCCACCTTGTCGGTTTTCTCCGGTGCGGTGTCCTTCGCCGCCAAAAAGGAGATATTTGTCGTAAATACGGAAGGAATAGGTGTTTTCACCATCACCGATGAACATACCATCCACCAAAGGAACATTTTCCAATGCCAGCACATAAGAACGTTCCTGATACATACGGGTAAAATAGAGTCCAGGAAAATTTACAAAAGGATAGTGGGTTGCAAAAACGATATGTTCTGCCGCGACCATTGCTTTTGGTGTGTGCAGCGTATGCTCGTCCACTGTTCGGACGGGCGTTTTTTCATATATTTCCAGTTGTTTAGCCAAGGGCTTGATGAATTTCAAGGGATGGAATTGTGCCTGCCCATCAAAGCGCAGGGCAGGGGAAGAACTGCCGTCAGGTAATGCTGCATGGCTGAGAAAGGATGCCTGAATCCCGAGGGATGCAGCGGCCTCAGCCTCCTCCATCAGCTTTTCTTTGTTCTGAGAATAGACATAGGCAGAAGTCTCCCTGAAATCACAGTGAACTTTTTCCTCCTCAATGATGCGGCGATATTCTGTGATGGCGGATTCGTTTGCCATGGCGTATTGACGGGCTTTTTCTTCCCCTTGGGATTGGATCAGATTGGCATAGATCAAATCATGCTGAGATGTGATCTTCGCTGTGGTGTTTTTGGTCTGACCACTGGCGATGCGGTCTGCTTCTAATAGAATGACTTGCTTCCCTGCTTTTTGCAGCTGATAAGCGGTGAGGATGCCCGCCATGCCTGCGCCTATCACAGCTACTTCCGTTTTTATATCCTTCTGCAGAGGTTCCCTTTTGGGGATGCTGCTGGTTTTTGTCCAAATCGATTCCATAGATTGCCTCCTGATGTGTTTTTTCTTAACATATCAGGATTTTTTTGTTTTTTGCGTGGAAAATGCAGGAATGAAATTATTATTTTGATGGAAACTAGGAAAAATGAGAGGAGGAGAGACATGAATCACTTGCAATATGAAAAATCACCCTATCTGCTGCAGCATAAAAATAATCCGGTGGATTGGTTTGCATGGAAGGAAGAGGCTTTTGCAAAGGCAAAACGGGAGGACAAGCCTGTGTTTCTGAGCATTGGCTATTCCACCTGCCATTGGTGCCATGTGATGGAAGGGGAATCCTTTGAGGACAAGGAAGTGGCAGCACTTCTTAACAGAGGGTTTGTTGCCATCAAGGTTGATCGGGAGGAACGGCCGGATGTGGATGCCGTTTATATGGGGGTTTGCCAGATGATGACAGGCTCCGGTGGGTGGCCCTTGACAATTTTGATGACACCGGAACAAAAGCCTTTTTTCGCCGGGACGTATTTTCCAAAATGGAGCAAATATGGCATGCCGGGGCTGATGGAGCTGTTGGTACAGGTGGAGAAGCTATGGAAAACCGATCGGAAAAAATTGTCGGAGACAGGTGAGAAAATTACAGATATCCTGCAAAGGCAAACACCAGTCCTGCAAGCTGTGCCGACGCCAGCATTGCTTCAACAGGGATCTGCAGAATTGCTGCAGCGGTTCGATTGGGAATGGGGCGGCTTTGGGCTGGCACCCAAGTTCCCTACGCCACATAATCTGCTGTTCTTACTGCGCTATGGCAAAGCAGAGGGAAACGAAATCGCCCTTTCGGCTGTGGAAAAAACACTGGATGCTATGGCATTAGGAGGGATGTTCGATCATATCGGCGGTGGATTTTCCCGTTATTCCACAGATGAAAAGTGGCTGGTGCCCCATTTTGAAAAAATGCTCTATGATAATGCCTTGCTGGTCTATTCTTATCTGGAGGGATATCGACAGACAGGTCGGAATTTTTATCGAATGGTGGTAGAGAAAACCCTCGATTACGTTTTACGGGAATTGACCGATGAAGAAGGGGGCTTTTTCTGTGGGCAGGATGCGGACAGCGAGGGCGTAGAAGGAAAATATTATGTTTTTACGCCGACAGAACTGCGACCCATTTTAGGGGGGGATACGGTGGAATTTTGCCGCTATTTCCACATTACTGATGAAGGTAATTTCGATGGAAAATCCATCCCCAACCGCTTGAGAGAAGAACCTTCTGGGGAGAAAAATGAAAAAATGGAGTACCTTTGTCAGAAGGTATATGAGTATCGGAAGCAACGGGCGATCCTGCATAAGGATGACAAGATTTTGACTTCCTGGAATGGGTTGATGATCGGAGCTTTTGCAAAAGCCGGTTTTGTTTTCAGAAATGAGTCTTATACTTCAGTAGCGAGAAAATCGACGGCTTTTATCGAGCGGCAGCTGACTGATGAAAATGGACGGCTGTATTTGCGGTATCGGGATGGAGATGCGGCCCAGAAGGGGCAACTGGATGACTATGCTTTTTATGCTTTTGGTCTGCTGGAATTGTATGAAACTACCTTCGACTTACGTTATCTGGAACGGGCGGCACAGCTGGCGGAAATGATGCTGGAATGGTTTGGGGATGAAAGGGGTGGACTCTATCTCTATGCCAAGGATGGGGAGCAGCTGATCCATCGACCGAAGGAAACCAACGATGGGGCACTGCCTTCGGGCAATTCTGTAGCCGGGTATGTATTTACCAAGCTGGCAGCGTTGACAGGGGAGCCAAAATGGATGGAGGAAAGAGACAAGCAGCTTTCTTTTCTGGCGGGGATCATGGAAGGGATGCCTTCGGGGCATTGCTTCGGACTTTTGACTATGGGAGAAGTGCTGTATCCAGCTATGGAATTGATTTGTGTTTCTGCAGAAGAGAAGCCATCGGCGGCATTTCTGGCCTTTCTATGGGAGAATCGGGAAATGGGGCTGTCTGTATTATACAAAACCAAAGAGAATCAGGAGAGACTGGCAAAGATCGCATTCTTTACGGCAGATTATCCTATTCCTGATGGGGGAGAGGTCTATTATCTCTGTCGGGGGCAGCATTGCTTTGCACCCCAGAAGGACTTAAAAGAATTGTATCGGCTGATGGAAGAGAACGCATAAAGCGTATATATGTCCCGATTTCGCCCATACTAGAGAGGAAAAGGAGGGAAAGGGATGAAATTGCCTGTAACAAATGAAAATGGGTATTTTGAGATTCGACTGGAAAGCATCGGCGGCCTTGGGGCGAATCTTTGCGGCAAGATGCTGGGGGAATTGGGAGCAGTGATCTTAGGGCTGAATGCTGCCAGTTTTTCCAGCTATGGTTCGGAAAAGAGAGGTTCCCCGGTGAAGGCCTATATTCGCTGGGCGGAGGAAAACAGGGAAATCGGCATCAACAGCCCGGTGGAAAACCCCCATATTTTAGGACTGTTCCATGAAGCACTGGCAGGAAAGCTGCCCGTGACAGCGGGGGTGACGGAAAAAGCGAAAATCGTCATCAATACGGACGCTTCCCCGGAGGAAATGCGAAAGAGGCTGAAACTCTGCGGAGGCGAGGTTTTCTGCATCGATGCCCTGAATATCGCCATAGAAGCAAAAACAAGGGTGAATATGGTCATGCTGGGGGCCATCGCCAAGGCCAGTGGCTTTGTCCCTTTGGAAGCAGCGGAGGAGATCGCCAGAGAAACCATTGGGAAAAAATATCCCGCTTTGCTGGAATCAAACCTAGAAGGACTGCGGCGGGGATATGATGAAACGAAATCTGCTTTTTTCAAAGAAGACGGGACATTCGATAGAGTGCCTTACCAGGAAGCAAAAAACAAATGGGGCTATGAAAATGCCCCCATTGGCGGCACGAATCCCCGCTTTGGCAGCACCGTCTCCAACGATCTCTCTGCTTCCAGAGAAGGGTATATTCCCTTGTTTATACAGGAAAACTGCATCAATTGCGGTTTGTGTGACAGCACCTGCCCCGATATGGTGTTTCAGTTTGAAAAAGGGGAATACAAAGGCAAGCCTGCCATGGTGAATCGGGGACTGGATTATCATCATTGCAAGGGCTGCCTGCGCTGTGTGGATGTTTGCCCCACCAATGCCCTTGTCATGGGCGTGGAACGGGAGCATCCACAGCCGAAATGGTTCGTGCGAAATAAAGACCTGATCGTGGATAAGATGGAATTTGAGGACGCAGGTCCCAATTCCTGGATCACAAGCGAATCTTTCCTGACGGAAAAACGGGTGGATGGAGGTGTGGTATGATGGAACAGCAACGGGTCTTATTTGAAAGCGGCAACGAAGTGGCGGCCTATGCGGCAAAGCAGATCAATTATCATATCATGGGCTATTACCCCATCACGCCTTCTACCCAGATTGCAGAATTTCTCGACCAGATGAAGGCTGACGGGGAGCATGAAATCTGTATGATTCCTGCGGAAGGGGAGCATAGTGCAGCAGGCATCTGCTATGGGGCATCCACCGGCGGCGGGCGGGTGTTCAACGCTACCAGTGCCAATGGGCTGCTGTATGCCCTGGAACAGCTGCCGGTCCAGTCGGGGACACGGTTCCCTATGGTGATGAATGTAGCTTGTCGAACGGTTTCTGGGCCTTTGTGCATCAAGGGCGACCATAGCGATATCATGTATTGCCTGAATACGGGCTGGATCATTCTCTTTGCAAACACGCCGCAGGCGGTCTACGATATGAATATCTGCGCTTTGAAAATTGCAGAGCAGGTGAAACTGCCTGTTATCGTGGCTTTCGATGGTTTTTTCACCAGCCATCAGAAGCGGCGGTGTATGGTATTTGAAAAGGATGAGACGGTGCAGAATTTCATCGGAAAATACAATGCAGACTATTCCGCTTTGGATTTGAAACATCCTGTTACCATCGGTTCTTATATGAATGAGCCGGATGTGCTGAATAATAAATTTCAGCTCCATCAGGCTATGGAAAAGGCTAAGATGGTGATTCCTTCTGTTTTTGATGCCTATTTTCAGCTGTCAGGGCGGCAATATGCCGCCGCGGAAGGATATCGCACGGAGGATGCAGAGGTGGTGCTGCATCTGCTTGGCTCTGCATACCATACGGCCAAGGTGGCAGTAGATAAATTGCGGGAACAGGGTAAAAAAGTGGGGGTTTTCACAACAAACATCCTGCGGCCTTACCCTGCGGAAGAATTATATGAGCTTTGTAAAAACGTCAAGACCATCCTTGTGGGCGACAGACAGGACAGCTACGGTGCAAAGGGCGGAAACCTTTCCATGGAATTGAAAGCCATGCTGCAGGAGAAAGGTTCTAAGGCGAAGGTATTGACCCGTATCTTTGGTTTGGGTGGCAAGGATTTTTATGAGAAGGACGCAGAGGAAATGCTGTTGTCCTGCTATGACCCAGCGGCGGAACGGTTCGATTATCTGGGAAAATACCCCGGTGAGCCTGTGGATGGGGAGCAATATTTTGCACCCCTTACAGAAAAAGAAACGAAGCTGGGGTTGACGAAATGTATTGAGAAGGATGGAAAACTGCAGGTGGAGGGCGGCAGGCTGAATGATACTACGGAGTTGCCGAAGCGCATTGCCCCCGGTCATGGTGCTTGCCCCGGCTGTGGCATTCCTGTCAATGTGAATTTGCTGTTGCGGGGCATTGAAGGGAACGTAGTGCTGCTGTTCCAGACAGGCTGTGGCATGGTCGTTACGACGGGCTATCCCAAAACGGCATTTAAAGTGCCTTATGTGCATAATCTGTTTCAGAATGGTGCGGCGACCCTGACTGGTTTGGCAGAGATGTTTCGGGAACGGCAGAGAAGAGGGGAATATCCTGATGGAGAGATCACCTTCATCATGGTCAGCGGGGACGGCGGTATGGATATCGGCATGGGTTCTGCTTTGGGGACTGCCATCCGCAATAATCGCCTGATCCTCTTTGAATACGATAACGGCGGCTATATGAATACAGGTTATCAGCTTTCCTATTCCACACCTATGGGGGCGAAAAGCAGCACTTCCCATGTGGGGCAGGCTCAATACGGCAAGACCTTTTTTAATAAGGATATGCCACAGATCATGGCGGCAACGGGTATCCCCTATGTGGCTACGGCGGCGGAATCCAATCCTGTGGATTTTATCAAAAAAGCGGCAAAAGCCCAGCATTATGCCCAATTTTATGGCATGGCATATATCAAAGCCATTTCTGCCTGCCCGCTGAACTGGGGCGATAAGCCAAATCTGGAGCGAAAGGTCATCGGTGCGGCGGTGGATAGCTGCTATTTCCCTTTGTACGAAGTGGAACAGGGTATCACCACCATCAGCTATGACCCTGGACAGAGAAAGATCCCTGTAACGGACTGGCTGAAAATGATGGGGCGGACAAAGCACTTGACCAATGAAAAATACAAGAACATCACTGATGAAATGCAGAAGGAGATCGACCGAAGATGGGAGATTTTGAAAGCAAAAGCAGAGCATAAATTGCTTTAAACAAAAGGAGGATGTGAAATGGATTTCAAGAACAGCGAAACAAAAGAAAACCTGATGCGGGCATTTGCGGGGGAAAGTCAGGCCAGAAACCGTTATACCTTTGCGGCATCTCAGGCGAAACAGCAGAAGATGCACGTGGTGGAGGCTGTGTTTACTTTTACCGCCAATCAGGAAAAGGAGCATGCGGAGATCTTCTATAACCACTTGAAGGAGTTGTCGGGGGAAAATATTCATATCGACGGCAGCTATCCCGTGGATATTTATGAATCCGTGCTGGAGGTTTTGCGGGCAGCCCAGCATAACGAATATGAAGAATTTGATCCCGTGTATCAAGCTTTTGGCGATAAAGCCATGGAAGAAGGCTTCCCCAAGGTGGCGGCATCCTTCCATCATATTGCAGGCATCGAAAAAATCCACGGCGACCGCTTTGGTCAGCTGGCAGACCTGCTGGAACAGAATAAGCTGTTTATCAATGATGTGGAATGTAAATGGATGTGCCTGAACTGCGGTTTTGTTTACGAAGGAAAAGAAGCACCACAAAAATGTCCTGTCTGCGACCATGATAAAGGCTTCTTCATTCGCCTAGAACTGGCGCCGTATACGAGATAAAGCGAAAAACCGTGAAACAAAGAATGGTCATTTCTACTGTTTATCGTAAGAAATGACCATTTTACGTTTCAAAGATTTTCGCGGCAAAGCATGAATCAGGCGAAACTATATGAAGAGATTTCTGTTAAAAGGGTGCTTCATCCAGCTCACTGCCGTTGACAGTGGCATGTTCATCCTCTTCCAGAGGGATGACGATACATTTTTTTCCATGGATGATCTCTGTTTTGATGACAGGCAGTTTTTCGGGGGAAACCTGCAGGATGATCTCCTTTTCAGGTGCTTCTGCGGAAGCGGCTTCTGTCTTTTCTTCCAGCTGTTGTTTCAAGGCTTCCACTTCCAGTGCCAGAACTTCTGCTTTTTTTGCAGCGGCACGGGCATTCAGGGCTTTATTGTCGATGAGGTTTTCCGCAAGGGGAGGGGCATCGCCAAATTCTTCTTGACAGATTTCTTCCACTTTGGCGATCACATCTTCGGAAAGACCCTTATCCGTCATGGCTTCCCGGATAGCAGGGGCAGTCAGCAAGACGGGTTCATTTTCGAATATGTTTTTATGCTCATCCACCATATCGCTCAGATCCTGCTGGATATCTAAAATCAGGTTGGCAGGGTCTTCTACCTCTGTGGAAATCACTTCCTTCAAAATCCCCTGGAAGGCTTTCTTTTCTTCCGCAGCGGTACGCTTAGGTTCGCAGCCCAAAGCCTCTTTCATAAAATCGGGCTGCGCTTTTTTGGCGTCCTTTACAAAATAACCCATGGCATTCACATCGCTGCTTCGATCGGAAAAAGCTGGGAAAAGGAATCCGGTTTCGGGTACAGATACCACCCAGTCACGGATACGGGGCGCGATGATATTTTTATCCTTATGATAGCCCAGACCTGCCTTTGTCAGTTCTACTGGGCAGATGGCGCAGAGAATATATTCATAGACCTCTTCGGATTCATCCAGTTTGTTGTTGTCTGTAGTCTTTGTGATTACATCGTAGGCATCATGGAACAGCAGGATCAGGTAGTTCCCTGCGTATTCATACTCTCTGATGATGCGTTCATAGAGCAGATCCAGCAGACCATCGCCTTTCAGACCGCTGTCTCTGAGCGCAAGGAAGAATTTCTGGGATTCGTTGCCTGCTTCGTCTTTCAGAAAAGAAAGCTCCAGTAGGTTGTTGCCGATGGTGCCGGAAAGGGCTTTTTTGGCAATTTCCAGATATTTATAAAATTCCTCTTCCTCCAGATTGAGGAAGGTCTCGTTGATATGTAAAATAATATTTTTCTGACTGTCTACATAGCAGCCGCGCATTTTTGTAAAAGTGCAGGCATCTTTTTTGAATCGACGTTTCAGCTCAAGGATATCTTTTTTCTGCATGATACTCTCCTTTCTTCTGTGAAAAAAAGGGCATAGTCAAAAGACTATGCCTGATCAGCTACTGACGGGACTCGAACCCGTGGCCTGCTGATTACGAATCAGCTGCTCTACCAACTGAGCCACAGTAGCAAATTTAACAACTGGAAGATATTATAATACAATCCTTTGAAAAAAGCAAGATTTTTCAATCCTGTTTCTATAGAATCTTTTCGACAAAAGAAGATGTTTTTTTAGAATTTAAAACAAAAATTGGAAAAATGTAAAAAATAACGAACGATAGCGTTGTATTATTAACATATATTTGTTATAATGCATTTGAAAGTGGAGTGAAAATTTGCAGATATTACGGCTCAATGTCTGTGCCTTTCGATACTCCTTCCTTCGCTTTTTCCTATGTATTCATTCGTTTCATTTTTAGGAGGAAACACAAATGGCAACAAATAAGAAAAAAGTATTTGGTTTGAGTTTTTTGACTGTTTTCCTTTGGGCGTCGGCATTCCCACTGACAAAGGTTGCGCAGGAACAGTTTACATCAATCCCATTGGGTTTTCTGCGTTGTTCCGCAGCGGCAACTTTCTTGATCATCATTGGGAAATTATGCCATATCAGATTGCCCCAGAAGAAGCACATCCCTTTGTTTTTTGTATCTGGCGGCTTGGGCTTTACGGGCTATATGATCACCTTTAATACGGGTATCCAGACCCTGACTTCTGCCACATCCAGTATCATCATTGCGGTAACCCCTATTCTAACAGCGGTAGTGGCATCCAGGCTTTATGGCGAAAAGATCAAGCCCATTGGCTGGGCGGCGATCCTCTCTGCTTTTATCGGCGTGCTGATCCTGCTGTTGTGGGAAGGTGTTTTCTCCATCAATATTGGGCTGATCTGGACATTGGGCGCATCCATCGTATTCTGCGGCTACAACATCATGACAAGAAAGCTTTCTGCTATGGGCTATAACGCCCTAGAGATCGTAACATACAGCATGATCTGCGGTGCCATCCTTTTGGGCTTCTGGGCAGGGGAAGGCTTCCGACAATTGGCAGGGGCAAGCACCAGTCATATCATTGCGCTGCTGTATCTGGGTGCATTCCCCAGTGCTACTGCATATTTCTTGTGGGGGAAGGCCATGAGTTATGCGGAACGCACCAGTGAGGTAACAAACTTTATGTTTGTGACTCCTTTGCTGAGCACGATCATGGGCTTTATCATACTGAGCGAGATCCCCAATGCCGCTACATTCATCGGTGGTGCCATTATCATCATCAGCATCGTGGTATTCAATCTGAAAGGAAAATAAAAAGCTTAAAAGGAGTTTTTATGGCTCCTTTTTTGTTGCATTTTTTGAAGAAAAGGTGTACCTTGTCTAAAGATGAGTTCCTCTGGCATTTATTCGTAGCTTTATCGCAGGCTTTTTCATGCTGGCGGTAGGGAAGCTGCAGGGGATGCAGATGCCCAGAAAAAAAGATATCCCGTTGTTTTTTCTGTCGGGGGTGTTGGGGTATGTGATCTACACGGTTGCAATGAATATTGGTCTGCAGACATTGCCTTCTGCCACCTGCAGTCTCCTTGTGGCAACATCGCCCATTATAACAGCCATCATTGCAGCAAGGGTGTATGGTGAAAAAATCAATCTCATTAGTTGGTGTGCCATTTTTATTGCCTTCACAGGGGGAGTGATTTTGCTGCTGTGGGATAGCGGCGGTGCATTTTCCATTGATGCAGCCATGCTGTGGATGCTGCTCTCGGCTGCATCCTGGGCAGGATATAATATCATGACCAGAAAACTGGTGGCGATGGGCTATACTTCCATGCAGATCACCTGTTTCAGTATGCTGGGAGCAGCAGTTTGGCTATGCTTCTGGTCTGTAGATGGGTTTCGCGAACTGGCAACGGGAGAAGGAAAGCATATCCTGTCTCTGTTGTATCTGGCGATCATCTCCAATGCCGTTGGCTGTATTCTTTGGGGAAAAGATATGACCCATGCGGAAAAGACTAGCGAGGTGGCGAATTTTATGTTCCTGTCTCCGCTGTTGTCTGCGCTGATGAGCTTTTTGTTGCTGGGGGAAGTACCAGGTATGGGGACTTTCCTTGGCGGTGCAGTGATTATCTCAGGGCTGCTTTTATTCAATTTAAAAGGGCAGAAAAAGTAAAAAAAGGCACGGTTTTCACCGTGCCTTTTTTTGTATACTGATTTCATCGTAAAAGACAGCGTATTAGTATGCTCTGCCCCAATATACCATGTGTTTCGCTTTTTTGCCGCAGCATACGCAAACGTCAGAAAATTCTTCCTGTTCGAAGGGGATACATCTGCTGGTTGCTGCCGTTTTTTCTTTGATGGCATCTTCACAAGCCTGATCACCACACCACATTGCTTTGATGAAGCCCGGTGTTTCGTTGATGGTCTTTTCGAATTCTTCCATGTTTGTTGCTGTATATGTTCTGGAATCACGGTGTTCTGTTGCTTTTTTCAGCAGATTTGCTTGAATTTCATCCAGCAGTTCGGGCACCTTTGTTTCCAGTTCATCCAGAGAAACGAAGATCTTTTCGCCTGTATCTCTTCTTGCCAGTACGCACTGGTTCTGTTCGATATCTTTAGGGCCGATTTCCAGACGAATGGGAACACCCTTCATTTCATATTCGGAGAATTTCCAGCCGGCGGATTTATCGGAATCATCTAGTTTTACGCGGCAAACTTTATTCAGTCTGTTTTTCAGTTCCGCAGCTTTATCCAGCACGCCTTCCTTTTTCTGAGCGATGGGAACGATGATCACCTGTGTAGGGGCGATTTTGGGAGGCAGTACCAGACCGCTGTTGTCGCCGTGAACCATAATAATGGCACCGATCAGGCGTGTTGTCATACCCCAGCTTGTCTGGTGAACATACTGCAGTTTATTTTCTTTATCTGTATACTGGATGCCAAAAGCCTGAGCAAAGCCGTCACCAAAGTTGTGGCTGGTACCGGACTGCAGGGCTTTGCCATCGTGCATCAAGGATTCGATGGTGAATGTATGAGCCGCACCTGCGAAACGTTCTTTTTCTGTTTTTTCGCCTTTGACTACGGGGATCGCCAATACGTCACGGCAGAAATCCGCATAAATATTCAACATCTGGATGGTTCTTTCCTGGGCTTCTTCTGCTGTGGCATGGGCTGTGTGGCCTTCCTGCCACAGGAATTCCATGGTTCTCAGGAAAGGACGTGTTGTTTTTTCCCAACGAACAACGGAACACCACTGGTTGTACAGCTTAGGCAAATCTCTGTAGGACTGGATAATGTTTGCGTAATGTTCGCAGAACAGTGTCTCAGAAGTAGGGCGAACACAGATCCGTTCTTCCAGTTTCTTTTCACCGCCGTGGGTTACCCATGCTACTTCGGGAGCAAAGCCTTCTACATGGTCTTTTTCCTTCTGCAGCAGGCTTTCGGGAATGAACATGGGCATATAAACGTTTTCTACACCGGTTTCTTTGAAACGGTCGTCCAACTGTCTCTGCAGCAGTTCCCAGATGGCATAGCCGTAGGGGCGGATGATCATGCAGCCCTTCAGGCTGGAATATTCTGTCAGATCAGCTTTCTTGACAACGTCAGTATACCACTGGGGAAAATCCACTTCCATATCGGTGATGGATTCTACAAATTTCTTATCTTTTGCCATTTTATATTCCTCCTTAAATTATGTTTTCACTCGCAGAGAATTCGTTGCACAAGCGCAACTCGTGCGTTTTGTCGCAAAATATTTTCGCAACAAAAGCAATGGCTTTGTGCAAGCACAAGCAGTGCTTTTCTTACGAAAATGCTCTGCTCGTTATTATCACAAATAAAAAAGCCTTCGTCCCATAGAAAAGGGACCAAGGTCATTCGGCGGTGCCACCCTTATTGACAGCAATTGCTGTCCTCTCGGAATCGTTAACGCCGAATTACGCCGCATTTTCCCTGCGGAACTCGGGGGGTAGGTTCAAAAAGGTTTGCCAAGGCTCGCATCGACCGCCTATTTTCTGGGGGCAAGGGGCTTTTTTACTATTCCCTGTCATTGTTTTTCACAGATATTATGATAAACCGAAGAAGCCGCTGATGTCAAGGGAAAAGGGGAGAAATCGTAAGAAGTTCTTAAGAATTTTGTTAATGTGCTGTAACCTTGAAGTGCTATGATGAAGAAAAGAACTTTGGCATGATTTGGCAGACAGTAAAGGGGGAAAAGGGTATGAAGAAATTTTTTGCAATGGTATTAGCGATGTGTATGATGGGGACAACGGCTTATGCAGCCGAGCCGCCTGCGAAGACTGTGACGGCAAAGCCGTTATGGCAAGAGGTAACCATAGATGGATATGAGACAGTTATGTCATGTTATAATATCAATGGCTATACCTATTTTCGTCTGCGGGATGTGGCGAAACTGCTGACAGACCATGGAGAATATGCACATTTTGCTGTGGAATATGATGCAGAGTATAAACGGATCAATATCATAAGAAATGCAGATTATGTGGGAGTGAAACCGGAAAAAGAGACGTTGACAGATTTGAGCGATAAACAGGCATCTGCTTCAGGCATGACATTTTGCATTAATGGGACAGTTCTTCGGAATCCCCTGGAAGGATATGTGATAGATGGATATACCTACTATAAGCTGCGGGATTTGGCAGGATTGACCGGAATAGATATTGGATGGTGTGCAGAAGAAAGAGTAATTGAAATATACACCGAGAATGACAATCCATTTGCTGTGCCTCCTGGGTATAGGAAGCCTGTGATTTATCTCTATCCCGAAGAAACCACTGACGTTTCCGTTAAAGTGGATTGCGACCTGACAGTGACCTATCCTTCCTACAACGATGGTTGGAAGGTAACTGCCCAGCTCGACGGTACTTTGACTAACCATGCCGATGGCAGAGCATATTCCTATCTTTTTTGGGAAGGGGAAGGCTACGGGGAAATGGACTTTTTCGAAGGCTTTGTGGTGAAATGTGAAGATACTGTTTCCTTCCTGCAGGAAAAGCTCTCCGCCATGGGCATGATCCCCAGAGAATATAATGAATTCATCGTATATTGGCTACCTTATATGCAGGATAATGCCTACAACCTGATTTCCTTCCAGTGGGAAAACTACGACGTATCCGCAAAGTTGAATATCACCCCTGAGCCAGATAATATGCTTCGTGTATTCATGGCATTCAAGGCTTTGGAGGAACCTATTGACATTCCCGAACAGAAACTGCCCACCTTGCAGAGAGAGGGCTTCACTGTCGTGGAATGGGGTGGCACAGAGATGTAAAGACAGATGACTTAACTTGAAAGAAATCCTTCTCCGTGGTACACTGAAATCATTATGAAGCAATTTCACCTTGAAACAGGGAAAGGAAGAATAAAAATGAAGAAGATTTTGGTCGTAGTAGATATGCAGAATGACTTTATCGATGGTTCTCTGGGTACAGATGAAGCAGAAGCCATTGTAGAAAACGTAGTAGCAAAGATCAACGAATATCCCAAGGATCATGTATATGCCACAAGAGACACTCATCAGGATGATTACCTGCAGACTCAGGAGGGCGCAAACCTGCCCGTGGTACACTGTATCGAAGGCACCCACGGCTGGGAGATCAACGACAAGGTAAAGGCTGCTCTGGGCAGTGCAGTCGTTATGAATAAACCCACCTTTGGTTCTTTAGAGCTGGCAGATATGATGGCGATGGAATTTGCCGGTTTGCCTGCGGAGGAATGTGAGGTCGAGCTGGTAGGTCTGTGTACAGATATTTGTGTTGTTTCCAATGCGATGCTTCTGAAAGCAAGACTGCCTGAAGTAAAGATCAGCGTGGATGCTTCCTGCTGCGCTGGGGCAACCCCGGAAAGCCACGAAGCTGCACTGAAAACCATGCAGATGTGTCAGATCGTTGTGAAGTAAGGAGTTTAACATGAGAGACGAAAGATTGGAAAAACTGGCAGATGTGCTGGTGAATTATTCTACAAAAGTGAAAAAGGGAGACCGTGTTGCCATTTCTGCAGAGGATGCCGCATTGCCTTTCATCAAAGCTGTGGCGAGGGCAGCGGTGAAAAAGGGCGCATTGGTGGAGTATTATGTGGACATGCCCGATGTGGACGCGGAGATTTTGAAAAACGGAACGGAAGAACAGTATGCCCGTGAAAATATTCGTTTTGGTGCCTGTGCCAGAAGTGATGTGTGGCTCAGTGCATGGGGCAGTGAAAATACAAAAACCATGCAGTCTATCGATGGGGAAAGAATGAAACAAAAACGTCTGGCAAACAGAGAAAACCGCAAAGCCTATTCTGAACGTATGGGTACAGGGGAACTGCGCTGGTGCGGTACCCAATTCCCTACCAATGGCGATGCCCAAAATGCAGGCATGAGTCTGGAGGAATATGAAGATTTCGTATACGCCGCAGGCTTCCTCTATGAAGCCGATCCCGTGGCAAAATGGGAGGAAATGGCGGCGTGGCAGGAAAAATGGGTGCGTTATTTGGATGGGAAAAAGGAACTGCATATCCTGTCCAAGGATACGGATATTCGTGTGAATGTGGACGGCAGAAAGTGGATCAATTGCTGCGGCAATGAAAACTTTCCCGATGGCGAAATCTTCACTTCTCCTGTGGAAGATGGCATTGATGGATATATCACGTTTTCCTATCCTTCCATTATGAACGGCAATGAGTTTTATGAAGTGCGCCTGACGGTGGAAAAGGGGCGCATTGTGGAGGTTTCCTGCAAAAACGGGGAAATGCTGGATACTCTCCTTTCCTACATTGATACGGACGAAGGTTCACGTTATTTTGGCGAGGTTGCCATCGGCACCAACTATGGCATCCAGCGCTATACAAAGAATATCCTGTTCGATGAAAAGATTGGCGGGTCCATGCACATGGCTATCGGTGAAGCCTTTCAGGAAGCTGGCGGCAAAAATGAATCTGCCATTCACTGGGATATGATCAATGATATGACCAAAGAGGGCAGGATTTATGCCGATGGAGAATTGTTCTATGAAAATGGGAAATTCAAGGAAGAATTGCTGGCAAAATGATTGCGGATGCAAAATCTTCATGCTATACGTTTTGTATAAAATATTAAGGTAAAAAGATTGGAGTTGAAAAGATGTTCAAGTTTTCTTGCTAATTTTTATCGGTATGAAAAAAGAAATGGTTATTTACGCAAAGTGTTTCGGCCTTTGTTTCTTTGTCATGCTCGCGGCAGGAAAACGAGAAAAATCTTGCAGCTTATTCTATCAATGAATATAGGACAATTTTGTCTGTTTTTACATGAATCTATAAGCCATAGGAATTTGTTTTCCTGTGGCTTTTGTATTTTGTAAAAATAAGGAGGAAAAACCATTATGTCTTATATTCAGGTTACAGATCTGACTTTTGCCTATGAAAGCAGTTATGATAATATTTTTGAAAATATTAGTTTTCGTCTGGATACAGATTGGAAGCTGGGCTCATTGGCAGAAACGGACGGGGAAAGACCACGTTTCTAAAGCTGCTGACGGGGCAATATGAATACAGCTGAACGATCTCGGCAGATATGGAGTTTGCATATTTTCCATACGAGGTAGAGCAGAAAGACTGGCTTACGCTAGATGTTCTGCGGGAGCTATGTCCTCTTTGCCAGGATTGGGAGATCATCAAGGAAGTATCCCGGATCGAGATCGAGGAGGAAGAACTTTGGCATCCCTTTGATACCCTTTCCAATGGGGAGCAGACAAAAGCTCTGCTGGCGGTGTTGTTTTTGAAGGAACACGCATTCCTGCTCATCGATGAACCGAAAAACCATCTGGATCTGGAGGGCAGAAAAGCCATCAGTAAATATCTGAAGCAGAAAAAATGATGCAGCGGGCAAAAAATATGGAGCACAGACAGGAAGTGGCTATCCAAGAAAAATCTGGTCTGCTACGGAATATTGATACTGCCGATGATTTGAAATTATCTCCATTGAAAGCCCGCCGGAGTCCTGTGGTATATCTAAAGGATGTTACTGTGCGGTACGGCGAAAAGATCGCCTGTCAGGGTTTTACCTTTGAGATCGAAGCAGGGGAGCAAGTGGCTCTGCGGGGAAAAATGGATGCGGCAAATCCACTATCCTGAAGCTGATTTATGGAGAAGCTATGGATATGACAGGGGAATTTCGCAAGGCAACAGATCTGAAGATTTCTTATGTGCCTCAGAAAACCGATGGAATGAAGGGGGATCTGCGGAATGATGCAGAGGAATATGGCATTGATGAAAGTCTTTTTAAGGGAATCCTGTGAAAACTTGGTTTTTCCCGGGAGCAATTCGATAAGCGGATGGAGGATTTCAGCAATGGGCAGAAGAAAAAAATCCTGATTGCCCGCAGCCTATGCCAAGAAGCCCATCTGTATATCTGGGGTGAATCCTTGAATTTCATCGATGTTTTTTCTCGCATGCAGATAGAGGAGTTATTGCAAAAATATAGACCGACGCTGCTTTTCGTAGAACATGATGCTGTTTTTTGCGAAAAAATCGCCGGAAAAATCGTGGAGCTTTAAGAAGTCTTAAAAAGTTGAAATTTCTGTACAGAAAATGATAAACGGAAAGTTATGTCAATCAAAAGGTTGTAAAATGTCGGATTTTCATCTTTTCTTTTCAAAAAATACGAAAAATTAATGTAAACTCTTGCAGAAAATAATTGACAGGTTTATTACTTTTCTATATACTAAATGTAACAGATTTGTAACAATTTCAAGTGAAACGGTTTGGAGGAGAATCCAATGGGTATAAATAAAGGGATCAAACAGATTTGCCTGACAGCTGCTTTTGTTGTTCTGGGCACAGTAACAGCTTTTGCTGCCAACGCTGGACAAGCTTCCGGCACAAACGTAAACGTACGTGCCGAAGCAAGCACAAGCGCAAATGTTCTGGGTAAAATCAATAAGGGTACAGAATATACGGTTTTGGACAAAACAGGTGAATGGTTCAAAATTTCTTATAATGGCACAACCGGTTTTGTTTTCGCAGATTATTTTGAAATGACAAAAGCAGATGCGAATATTGACGGTTCCAGCGTAAACCTGAGAGAAAAGGCTTCTACGTCTTCCGATTCCTTGGGCAAATATGCCGATGGCGATTCTGTGACAGTGACAGGTCAGAATGACAGCTGGTATCGTGTTTCCTACAAAGGCGGTTCTGCTTATGTCAGCAAGGATTATGTATCCGGTGATTATGTGAAATATGTTCCTGAGATTGCCAACGAAGCGGCGCAGGAACTGGAATCTACCTACGGCGTAGTTACAGCTGAAACAGGTTTGAAGCTGAGAAAAGAAGCATCTACCAATTCTGTCGTTTTGACAGTCCTGCCTTACGGCACAGAAGTAGACGTGGAAAGAGCCGGTCAGGAATGGATCAGAGTTGTTACAGACGGCGGTCAGAAGGGCTACGTTAGTGCAGATTACCTTTCTGTCAGAACAGGTGCGAAAACCACACGTTCCGCTTCTTCTTCCAAAGGGGCAGAGGTGGTTGCATACGGCAAGCAGTTCATTGGGACTCCCTATGTATGGGGCGGTACGAACCTGAGAACAGGTGTTGACTGTTCTGGCTTTGTATATGCGGTTTATAAAAACTTTGGCATTACTCTGAACAGATCTTCCGCATCGATGGTAAACAACGGCGTGGAAGTTTCCAAGTCCAATCTGCAGGCCGGCGATCTGGTGTTCTTTAACAGCGGCGGCAACAGCGGCATCTGCCACGTTGGTATCTACTGCGGTGATGGTACATACGTTCATTCCACAGACGGCGCAGCTTATGGTGTGACCGTTACAAACCTGAGCAGCGACTATAGCGCAAATACATACGTAACAGCAAGACGTGTACTGAAATAATTGAATAAAGAAAGAATGTCCCCCTTTGCAGATGCAAAGGGGGTTTTTAGTAAAAAACAAGCCACAAGTTTTGACCTGTGGCTTGTTTTATTTATGCTTGGATGGCTTCGCAGATCAGTCTGCCCATTTCCTTTGTACCAACCTTTGTTGTGCTTTCGCTATAGATATCCGGTGTTCTGTAGCCGGCATTCAGCACTTTCGTAACGGCATCTTCAATGGCTTTGGATTCTTCCACCAAACCAAAGGAGAATTTCAGCATCATGGCTGTGGAAAGAATGGTGGCGATGGGGTTTGCCGTGTCTTTCCCTGCAATATCGGGTGCAGAGCCATGAATAGGTTCATACATCCCGAAGGCACCGTCTGCTAGGCTGGCAGAGGGCAGCATACCGATGGAGCCTGTGATCTGGCTGGCTTCATCGGAGATGATATCGCCGAAGATATTGGAAGTTAGAATGACGTCGAAATGCTTGGGATTGCGTACCAACTGCATGGCTGCGTTATCTACATACATGTGATCCAGTTCAACTTCGGGGTAGTCTTTTGCCACTTCTGTGACTGTTCTGCGCCAAAGTTTGCTGCTTTCCAGTACGTTTGCCTTATCAATGCTTGTCACATGTTTATTCCGTTTCATAGCGGCTTCAAAGGCCTGTACAGCGATGCGTTTTACCTCAAATTCACTATAGGCTTCCATGTCATAAGCTTCCTGACCATATTTGCCGTCCCGATAGCCTCTTTCACCAAAATAGATACCGCCTGTCAGTTCACGCACCACAAGGATATCCAGGCTGTTGCCGATGATTTCTGCTTTAATGGGGCTGGCTGCACTCAGTGCCTTATGGATGATGGCAGGACGCAGGTTTGCATATAAGCCCAAGCTGCTTCTCAGCTTCAGCAGAGCACCTGCTTCGGGGCGCAGGTTTGCAGGCAGATGATCCCATTTAGGTCCGCCAACGGCACCCAGCAGGATGGCATCGCTGTTTTTGCATGCTTCCAGTGTTTCATCGGGCAGGGGTTCGCCGTAAACATCGTAGGCGCAGCCGCCGGCCAGTTTTTCATTGAAGTGGAAGCTATGACCGTATTTTGTACCAATACATTCCAATATGCCCATGGCTTCGGTGACGACATCAGGGCCAATGCCGTCACCTTTTAATACTGCTATGTTATAGGTTCCCATATTTTTCACCTTATCCTTCGATTCTTTCTTTTGTATAGGTTACCAGACCGCCGGCAGACATGATCTTCTGCATGAATGCGGGGAAGGGCTCTGCCTGATAGGTTTTGCCTTTTGTTTCGTTTGTGATAATACCTGTATTGAAGTCCGCAGAAACGGTATCGCCGGCTTCGATATCGTTGGCTGCTTCTTCACATTCCAGAATAGGCAGACCGATATTGATGGCGTTCCGATAAAAAATCCTTGCGAATGTGGAGGCAATGACGCAGGAAATACCTGCACATTTGATCGCCAAAGGTGCGTGTTCACGGGAGGAACCACAGCCGAAGTTCTTCGTGGCAACGATGATATCACCATCTTTTACATTATTTACGAAATCTGCGTCAATGTCGATCATACAGTATTTCGCCAGTTCTTCGCCGCTGGATACGTTCAGGTATCTTGCAGGAATGATAACGTCCGTATCGACGTTGTCGCCATATTTGAATACTTTCCCTTTTGCAGTTTCCATTATTTGTTCCCTCCTGCGATCTCTTCGGGGTCAACGATATACCCTACAATAGCGGAAGCCGCTGCTACAGCGGGGCTGGCCAGATATACTTCGCTTTCTACATGACCCATTCTGCCTACAAAGTTTCTGTTTGTTGTGGAAACACAACGCTCGCCTGCTGCTAAAATACCCATGTGGCCGCCCAGACAGGGACCGCAGGTAGGTGTGCTGAAGATGGCACCGGCTTTCACAATGTCTTCCACATAACCCAGGCGGATGCAGTCCAGATAAATCTGCTGGGTTGCGGGGATGACGATAGTACGTACTTTCGGATTTACCTGTTTGCCCCGCAGGATATCTGCAGCGATCTTCATATCGTTCAGTCTGCCGTTAGTGCAGGAGCCGATGACTACCTGATCGATGAATACTTTCTCGGCTTCGTCAACGGTCTTTGTGTTTTCCGGCAGGTGAGGGAAGGAAACGGTAGGTCTCAGCTTGCTCAGATCAATGGTATAGACCTCATCGTATTCCGCATCTTCGTCTGCTTCATATACAACAGGTTCTTTCATAGAATGTTCCTTTACATATTCCATTGTCTTTTCGTCAACGGGGAAGATGCCGTTCTTTGCGCCAGCTTCAATAGCCATATTTGCCACGGAGAAACGGTCATCCATGGTCAGGTACTGAATACCGTCGCCAACGAATTCCATGCTGCGGTAAAGGGCGCCATCTACGCCGATCATACCGATGATGTGCAGGATGATATCTTTCCCGCTGATCCATTTGGCAGGCTTGCCTATCAGCACGAACTTGATGGCGCTGGGTACTTTGAACCATGCTTCCCCCGTTGCCATACCGATGGCCATATCCGTACTGCCGATGCCTGTGGAAAAGGCACCCAGCGCACCGTAGGTACAGGTGTGGGAGTCAGCACCGATGATGACCTGACCGGGAACTACAATCCCTTTTTCCGGCAGAAGGGCGTGTTCAATGCCCATCTGCCCTACGTCGAAGAAGTTCTTTACTTCCATATCATAAGCAAAGGTACGGCAGGCTTTGCACTGTTCTGCCGCCTTGATGTCTTTGTTGGGGGTGAAGTGATCCAGAACGATGACTACTTTATCCTTATCAAAGACTTCCTTTGCGCCTGTTTTCTTGAATTCTTTCAGAGCAACGGCTGTTGTAATGTCGTTGCCCATTACCACATCCAACTTTGCCTGGATGAGCTGTCCTGCTTTTACGCTTGCTTCCCCTGCATGGGCCGCAAGGATCTTTTGTGTCATTGTCATTCCCATGATGTTATCCTCCGTATGTTATTTGATGATCTTGTTTGTTGTGCTGACGACGGCTCGCAGAGAAGATTTTGTGACGTTGCTGGATGTACCTGCACCGAAATACATGCCGCCTTCGTTATCTGCAATCTGGATATAGGAGATCGCTCTGGATTTTGTGCCGTGGGACATGGAGTGTTCCCGATAGTCTACAACTTCCATCACGATATTGAATTTATCTTCAATGGCATGACAGAGAGCAGAGATGATACCATTGCCTGTGCCTGTCAAAGTGACGGGTTCCCCATGATAATTGCACTGGGCTTCAATGGCAACATCCTCATGGTTTTTCAAAACGATTTCTTTATAGCCTACCAGCTCCAGAGGTGCTCTGTTGTCAACATAATGGTCTACGAATGCTTCATAGATATCAGCAGGGGTCAGGTCTTTATGACGCTTGTCGCTCATGCTGGTTGTAACTGTGCTGAAATCCTGCTGGAATGCCTTGGGCAGATACAGACCGAAATTCTGTTCCAGAATGAAGGCTACGCCGCCCTTGCCGCTCTGGCTGTTGATACGAACGATAGGGTCGTAGTTTCTGCCAATGTCCATAGGGTCGATGGGCAGATAGGGCACTTCCCAGCGGTCGGGGTGCTTCTTCATAGCTTCCAGGCCTTTTCTGATGGCATCCTGATGAGAACCGGAGAAAGCAGTGTATACCAGAGAACCGGCATAAGGATGTCTGGGGGAGATCTGCATTCTGGTGGATTCCTCATAAATTCTGACTGCGTCATCGATATGGCTAAAATCCAGTTCGGGATCAATGCCCTGGGAGAAGATGTTCATGGCTACGTTCATGACATCTGTGTTGCCTGTTCTTTCGCCGTTGCCAAACAGGGTGCCTTCCACACGGTCAGCCCCTGCCAGCATAGCCAGCTCTGTTGCCGCTACAGCTGTGCCGCGGTCGTTATGGGCATGCAGGCTCACATAGATGCTGTCTCTGTATTTCAGGTTTTCGCAGCAATATTCGATCTGGTCTGCGTAAACATTGGGTGTTGCCATTTCGACAGTGGAGGGCAGGTTGATGATTGCCTTATGGTCGGGGGTAGGATGCCAGATATCCAGTACAGCGTTACAAATTTCTACAGCGAAGGGGATTTCTGTGCCTGTGAAGCTTTCAGGAGAATATTCAAAGAAGAATTCTGTTTCAGGCATTTTTTCAGCTTCTTCCTTCAGCAGTACAGCTCCGGCTACCGCCAGGTCGATGGTTTCTTCCATGGAATTGCCGAAAACAACATCTCTCTGCAGGGTAGATGTGGAATTATACAGATGCACGATGGCCTTTTTCGCACCCTTCAGAGATTCGAATGTTTTTTTGATGATATGAGGTCTGCTCTGTGTCAGAACCTGAACGGTAACGTCATCGGGAATCAGATTGTTTTCAATCAGAGTTCTTGCAAATTCAAATTCTGTATCGCTGGCAGCGGGGAAACCGATCTCGATTTCCTTAAAGCCGGTATCCACCAGGAACTGGAAGAATTTCAGCTTTTCGGGCAGGCTCATGGGGATTTCCAGAGACTGGTTGCCGTCTCTCATATCAACGCTGCACCATACGGGAGCTTTTGTGATGGTGTTGCTAGGCCATTTGCGGTTGGGCATATCCATGGGGGGATAGGGTCTGTACTTTGTGTAATTCATCATTTGTTGTTCCTCCTTGGTTTTCATCTTCGTTTTTTTGTTTGACTTTATCTTTGGTTGGTGAGTTTGTTCGGTTTGGGAGTGGGGCAGTAAAAAAGCCTTTCATCTCCGTTTAAGAGACGAAAGGCCATAAACTTCCGCGGTACCACTCTTTTTTATCCCCAAAGGGGAATACTCTTTCACAGATACAGGCTAAAAAGCCGATATCCTGTCGGGGTAACGGTCGACTGCCGGTTGCACCTACTGCATTTTTCTTTCAGCGAACCACTCCGAGGCCAGTTCGAACCTTCTTCCGCTGCCTGCTCACACCAGCCGTAGGCTCTCTGAAAACATCCAGACGTTCTACTATTCCTCTTCTTCGTGTTTTATCTTTTGTATTCGAATGAATACAATTTAAACACTAAATTGTATTTTTGTCAATGCAATTTTCGAAATTTTTTGGAAAATTTTTCTGCGACAGAAAATAGAAATAGTGCTGTCAGAATATAGAAAGATGTGGTATAATCAAATGATAATATGTGAGAAGTTCGTATATTAAAAATCTCCAAAATAGGAGGGGTAATAATGAAAGGAAAAAAACAGCTTGCTTCTATTCTGGCCTGTGCCATGCTTTTGAGCGCAGCCCCTGTGAAAGCAATGGCATACGATGTGCCTGACACTGTCCGTGTTGGGCTGGAATCCATCTGTAAAAATGTTTCTTCTGCCTCCATTGGCGTGTGGGAACTTTTGATCGGGATGGAAAACAATGGCAATTTTGAAGAAGGCGGTGTGGTCACTTCCAGCGGTATTTTTACAGCAAAGCCTGCCACAGGCGAATTCATCACCGTTGATGAGAAAATGGACTGTGGGGATGCCCTGAAGTTGGCGAAGAATCTGTCTAACATGGGCTTAAATGCCTATGCAACATATTTGGATGGGGAAGACTGGACTGTTTATGTCAAAGGTTCTTCTATTTCAGCTGTGGAAACGGCGTCCAGAGAAACTGCAAAGAAGGTATCCGGTTTTGAAGGCTATAGCATTACCGGCGGAGAAGCCCCTGTTATCGTACCGGAAGATGCGGTACTGATGGGTGGCAATGTGGATGATACCTTTAAGGTGAATAGTATGCCTTACCGTGGTATGCTGACCTTCTCAGTCAATGGGACAACGATGACGGCGGTAAATATCGTTGGTCTGGAAGAATACCTTTATGGGGTCGTTCCTTCCGAAATGCCCCAGAGCTATGCAAAAGAAGCCCTGAAGGCGCAGGCAGTGGCGGCAAGAACCTATGCTATGACGAAATTGGGTGCCCATACGGGCAGCGGCTATCAGCTTTGCGATACCACAGCCTGTCAGGTATACAAAGGCTACAGCAATGAAGCTGCATCCACCACAGCGGCAGTAGATGCCACAGCCGGGGAAATTGCCTGCTATCATGGCTCTCCCATTGAAGCGGTGTTCTCTGCTTCCACAGGTGGCTATACGGAAAACAGCGAAAATGTCTGGTATGCGACCGTGCCTTATCTCCGTGCTGTGCCTGAATTGGGTGAATATGGCGATAACAGTTGGAAAAAAGAGCTGACACTGGATGAACTGACAGATCTGCTGAATGCAAAGGGCGAAAGCATTGGCTCTGCCAAGGATATCGTCATCACAAAGCTTTCTACTGGCGGTCGTGTGCAGGAACTGCAGATCGTTGGCACCAATGGCACAAAAACATTGACGAAGGAAAACATTCGTACTTATTTCTCATCTGCTTGCGGTAGCCTGCCCAGCAAGATGTTTACCATCAATGGCAAAGGCGGAGAAATCGGTCAGTATGGCGGCACGGTATCCACAGCAGCACAGACGACTGCATCTGCAAA
Organism: uncultured Clostridia bacterium; assembly: GCA_937901125.1. GTDB lineage: Bacteria > Bacillota > Clostridia > Lachnospirales > Anaerotignaceae > Anaerotignum_A. The sequence continues at coordinate 56,619 of CALCGT010000047.1, forward strand.
AGGCGGCAGCCTGATGGCGGCAGCGGCAAGCCAGGGCATTATTGCCAAAACAGAAGGGGCTCTCTCCTATCTGAATGGTAAGAATCTGTCTGTAGATGTGGATACAAAAGGATCTGCAAACAAACCTTCTATTTCCGTGGATAACAGCGACTATGAAGTATATACTGTACATATCAGCACTGTGAAAAATGATAAATTTGTATTCGAGGGCAATGGCGTGGGCCATGGCGTTGGACTGAGCCAAAAGGGTGCCCAGGCAATGGCGCAGATGGGCTATGATTACGAAGATATCCTGCATCATTATTATACAGATATCACCATCGAGGATTGATGACCGGGGATGAGTCAGATGAAAGATTTGAGAGAATTTCTGCTTTCCCAAAAGGGCTGGCAGGATGGAAAAGGAAATACCGTCGTTTTTTCCGATCGTGGCTTGTTTGAGGAGCCGAAAGGGGAAGAACTTTGGCTTTACCTGGACGAGGGGCTACGCTGCGGCGGAATGCACCGACTCATCGAACCGACGAAAGAAGCGGTGCGGGAGGCTCTGCTTGGCGTTGGAAAGGCAGAACTCTGGGAAGCCATTGCAAAAGACTGGAACGAGGAGGAATGAAAAATGTTTTGCGAAAAACTGACCGAAGCGCAGATCAGAGAAGTCATGAATGTGATTTCCGATGACGGGGAACTGACGATTTTGAAGATCCGTACATATGATAGTAGCTTTGAGGATGCCGTTGCGGTTTCCAATGTGCCAGAGGTGACAGCAAAATTTCAGGAAGATATCGAAACCTATCAGCTGCATGATTACCATATCAAAGGCAAAAATCGTGCTGGCGCTGGCTCTGACTATGTGTACAGAACTTTGATGTATCAATGGTTTGGCGCTGATTATGCGATTCAATATCTGCTGGAACATTAAAGGGAGGAAAAGATATGTTTGTAAAAAAACTGAAAGACCATGAAATTGCACAGATCATGCGAGCTGTTTCCGATGACCCTGAATGTGAAGTAGTGGATATCTTCCGTAAACTAACAGACCCTGAGGTAACCATCAATTCTCAGGATATGGAAGAACATTATGTGTTGCATGATTACGACATTGAAGGCTTCGATTACCTGCCAGATGATGCGACGATCACCTATCGGAAGGAAATGCTGAAAATTATTGGAATCAAATATGCTGAGACATATTTAATGAAAGGAACAAGATGAAAACAAGTGATTTTTACTTTGACCTGCCAGAAGAACTGATCGCCCAGGAACCCCTGAATGACAGAGCTTCCAGCCGACTGATGGTGGTTCATAAGAACAGCGGCGAGAGGGAACATCGGCATTTTAGAGATATCAAGGAATATCTGAGAGCAGGGGATTGCCTTGTTATCAATAATACGAAAGTGCTGCCTGCCAGATTGTACGGCGAAAGGGTCGGCACAGGTACAGCTATGGAGATTCTTCTTCTCGTAAGAAAAGATATGGATACATGGGAAGTACTGGTGCGTCCCGGCAAAAAGGCAAGACCGGGGGATAAGATCTCCTTCGGCGGCGGCAAGTTGGTGGCGAAAGTACTGGAAGTCATCGAAGGCGGTAACCGTATCATCAAATTTGAATATGAAGGCGTGTTTGAAACGATTTTGGATGAGCTGGGCGAAATGCCGCTGCCTCCTTATATCACCCATAAGTTGGAGGATAAGAATCGATATCAAACTGTTTATGCGGAGCATGAAGGCTCTGCGGCAGCGCCTACAGCGGGGCTCCATTTTACGCCTGAACTTCTGCAGGAAATCGAAAAAATGGGCGTAAAAGTTGCCCATGTGACATTGCACGTTGGTCTGGGGACTTTCCGTCCTGTCAAGGTGGATAATGTGCTAGACCACGAAATGCACTCCGAATACTATGTGGTAGAGCCGGAACAGGCAGCTATCATGAATGAGACAAAGAAAAATGGCGGTCGTATCATCGCCGTTGGTACCACAAGCACCAGAACACTGGAATCTGTGACCGATGAAAATGGCATCATCCAGCCCAAAAGCGGTTGGACGAAAATCTTCATCTATCCCGGTTACCAATTTAAAGCGGTGGATTGTCTGGTGACGAATTTCCATCTGCCCGAATCTACCCTTATCATGCTGGTTTCTGCATTGATGGGGAAGGAACTAGTGATGGACAGCTATGCAGAAGCTGTTCGGGAGAGATACCGTTTCTTTAGCTTTGGGGATGCGTGTCTTTTTTTGGCAAAGGAATAAACGAGCAAAAAAAATCCTTACTGTGATAACAGTAAGGATTTTTTTGTAATGATATCAACCAATGCCGCCGTTCAATGCACCTAAGAGCAGTACAAGGAAGCAGACGGGACAGAATACATATTTGCAAAGAGGATAGAACCAGGCAAACATGGGCTTGTTCCGTCCTTTATTTACCTGTTCCTCAACATATTGCTTTTTACAGAACCAGAAGAACATAATGCCGGCAAGCCCTGCACCCAGTGGACAGATATAGATGGACAGCACATCCATCCAGCCGGAAACGATGCCCTGAATGCACAGGGAAACCACTGCGCCGATCACGCCGATGATGATGCAGGCTGGGATACGGCTGATATTGAATTTTTCCTGCAGGGTAGCGATAGGGGTTTCATACAGATTCAGCAGGGAGGTCATACCTGCGAACAGCACCGCCACAAAGAAAATGATAGCGAAAAGAGAACCGCCGGGCATTGTATGGAATAGATTTGGCAGGAAAATGAACATCAGCCCTGGACCGCCCTGATCCAGTTGGGAACCTGTAGTCGCCATAGCGGGAATGATGACCAATGCCGCTAGGCAGGCTGCCAGTGTATCGAAAAAGGCAACACGAGCTGCTGATGCAGGGATATTTTCTTTATCAGGCAGGTAAGAACCATAGATGATAGTTCCATTGCCTGCGATGGACAGGGAGAAGAACGCCTGCCCCAATGCGTAGATCCATGTCATAGGGTCTGCCAATGCCACAGGATCCACGCGGAAGAAATATCGATATCCCTCTGCTGCACCGGGTTGAAATGCGATATAGATACCAAGTCCCACAAAGAGAAGAAAGAACAGGGGCATCATGATTTTATTTGCTTTCTCAATGCCCTTGCCGATGCCCATCATGGTGATTGCCATGCAGATCACCAGCGCAGCGATTTGCCAGCCATTGTTGCCAAAGGCGCTTGCTGTGCTGCCAAAGGCGGCACCATAGCCATCAATATCTGCGGCAGCCAGTGTGGCTCCAGTGAATGTGCCAATGGCATATTTGAGGATCCAACCGACCACAATTGTGTAGCCAATGGCCATAGCCAAAGCCCCGATGGAGGGGATGAGCCCCAGGGCTTCCCCTAGCTTGCGTTTGCCCTTATTTTCTGCTGCTATACCAAAGGCATTTACCGGTCCAGAACGGGTGGCACGACCGAATGCCATTTCGCCGATCACCCCGGTGGATGCAATCAGTACTACAAAAATAAAATAGGGGATCAGAAAGGAACCGCCGCCATACAGGGACACTCTGGTCGGAAACATCCATAAGTTCCCCATCCCAACGGCAGAACCGATGCAGGCCAGAACGAATCCCAGCCTGGTTGCAAAAGAATCACGTTTTTTCATAAGCCACTCCTTCAATTTTTCAAAATGTTTGAGTAGTATAACATTTTTCGAGAAGAAAAGACATAGGAAAACGTAAAAATTTTCTGTGTTTTCTGGTCTTTTGGAGGTACAAAGCTTTGCTCATTTTTTGTTCTTGAATTGTCAAGTCAAGTGCAACGATACAGAAAAATAAACTTCA
>CALCGT010000048.1 GCA_937901125.1 uncultured Clostridia bacterium
CAACATACATTCCCAGTACATCTTTATGACCATCCATGTCGATACCGATAGCAATGTATATAGCAATTTTGCATCAGAAGATAATTTTTTGAAAGACGAGTCTGTAATCAGTACTTTTGGTATCCGATAAAAAGCATATTGTTCTGCTTCCTGTCCATAGTGATAATCAAAACAATCCATCGACATTCTTTCCCCTCCTTATTTCCAACAAAAGAAGGCAAAAACATTTTCTGCTTCTGCCTCGACCTATCCGATTTTGAAATGTACTCTATCGTAAAATATATTTCAAAATCCTTTTGTTCTATTTTTCTTTTTGTAAATAATGCTTTTGAGAATTTGTCCGCCTAACAAAACTACTATTGGTTACAAACTTACCATTTTCGCACTTTCCCCATGTAGCTCATGTCACGGGTGCAGATAGCATTTTTTCGGCAAACGAAAAACCCCCGTCTGTTTCCAGACGAGGGCTTTCCCGGAGTTCAATATGAGCTACATCTAATTGGGATAGATGAAGGTCATCGAGTTTCAACCGTAATAGTAGAGCATACAAAGTGCTGTCATCAAAATGATGCCGCAGTCCAGCATACTTTGTACAATTTTTTTCGAAATACTCATATCAATCAACTCCTTGAGAAGCTTTTAACAATACTGTTCTTAACCCATCAGGTTAGGCAGGAACATGGAAATTGCAGGAATATATGTGATGCACAGCAGAGTGATAATCATCAGTGCCAGGAAGGGAATGATACCCTTGATAACCGTATCCAGCGTGGTTTCGCCTACACGGGATGCAACGAACAGGTTTACGCCCAGTGGAGGTGTGATGAAGCCGATCGCCAGGTTAACTACCATGATGATACCGAAGTGTGTAACATCTACGCCCATTGCTGTTACAACGGGGTACAGGATAGGAGCCAGGATCATGATCGCACACAGTGTTTCCATGAAGCAGCCAACGATCAGCAGCAGAATGTTGATCAGCAGCAGGATTACGATCTTGCTATCTGTCAGAGCCAGCATAGCGGATGCAACTGTTGTAGGGATACGGCCCAGTGTCAGGACTTTGGAGAAGCCTGCAGCACAACCGATAACGATCAGGATAGATGCTGTTGTTTCACATGCATTCTTTGTGCACTGAATCAGTTTTTTCAGATCCAATTCTCTGTAAATCAGGCAGCCAACAACAACACTGTAAATAACGGATACAGCCGCTGCTTCTGTTGGTGTGAAGATACCGCCGTAGATACCACCCAGGATGATAACCGGAGACAGGATCGCCCAGAAACCCTCTTTTGTTTCGTGGAGTGCTCTCTTCGCGCTGAAGGGTTCGTCGTCGCCTTTGTAACCCATTTTCTTAGCATATACATAAGAGTACAGGATCAGTACCAAACCGATCAGCATACCGGGTACAAAACCAGCCAGGAACAGAGTAGATACGGAGCTGTTTGTTGTTACAGCGTAAATTACCATAGGGATACTGGGAGGAATGATAACACCGATGGAACCAGCTGCTGCGATCAGAGCCAGTACGAATTTTTTATCATATCCTTTTTCCAGCATTGTAGGGATAACCATACCACCTACAGCAGCAACTGTAGCGGGGCCGGAACCGGAAATCGCTGCGAAGAACATACATACAACGACTGTTACGATAGCCAGACCACCCTGGATTCTACCAAAGAATACGTTAGCCAGATTCAGCAGTCTCTTGGAGATACCGCCGCCGCCCATCAGTTCACCAGCAAAGATGAAGAAGGGGATGGCCATTGTAGGGAAAGAGTCACAGCCTGTTACCATGTTCTGTGCGATAAAGCCCAGTGTCAGCTGTTTTGTATAAAGGATATAGCCCAGAGATGCAATACCCAAAGAGAAACCGATGGGAACTGTCAGCACCAGACATGCAACCAATGTAAGAAATACTACTGCAGCAATAGAACCTGTCATGCTTCAGCCACCTCCTCATGATTTTTCAATGCTTTTACGCGTCTAAAGATACACTGGATCTGACGGATCGCTGTCAGTGCCATGCCGATCATGGGAGCAGCATATACGAACTGCATAGGGATACGCATAGCAGGAGACATCTGACCGGACCAAGCGATCTTGTTGAATACTGTTACGCCTGTAACAGCGATAAAGATGGAGAAAGCCAAAACGATTAGTTCGCTGAGGATTTCAATGTAAGGACGTGCCTTTTTGGGATACAGATTGATGGCAGCGTCGATACGGATATGTTTTTCTCTTCTTGCTGTGTAGCTTACAGAGAAGTATACCAGCCATACGAACATATATCTTGCCAGTTCTTCAGACCATGTCAGGGAGCTCTGGAATACATAACGCATTACTACCTGAACGAAGATAACGATACTCATTGCAAAAATCAGTGGAATCATGAAAAATTCTTCCAAATGATCCATAAACCATTTCATAGTATTTTCGCCCCTTTCCTAATTAACCTTCAGCAGGGAATTTTGCTTTAGCTTTTTCCACTTCGCTGTACAGCAGGTCTACAACAGAAGGATCTGTTACTTTTTTGTAAGCCATTTCCTTCAGACCTTCACAAGCTGCCACCATTTCTGCTTTTACTTCAGGGGACAGATCGCTGTATTCCATGGATTCGCAATTTTTGATGTTTTCGATAGCAACTGCTTCATATTCGGAACATCTTTCACGTTCGTAAGCAACCGCTTCGTCGGAAACTTTTAGAACAATTTCCTGCTGTTCAGGTGTCAGGCCATCGAATTTTTCCTTACTCATCAGGATCAGGTAAGGAGAATAAATGTGTTTTGTATATGTATAGTGGCTCTGTACTTCATAGAATTTTGTCTGCCATGTCAGTTCGGCACCGTTATCCTGTGCATCTACTGTTTTCTGCTGCAGCGCTGTAAACAGTTCAGTGAAAGCCATGGGTGTGGGGTTCGCACCGTAGTTTTTCCACTGCTGCAACTGCAGTTCGTTTTCCATAATACGAATCTTGATACCCTGTAGGTCGGACATGGAGTTGATGGGTTTGTTGGTGGACAGAGTACGGAAAGAGTTTTCCTGCCACTGCAGCAGTTTAAAGCCGGAATCTTCTAGGCCTGCTGCCAATCTGTCGCCCAGAGGGCCATCCAGAACTTCATATACCTGCTGCTTGTTGTCGAACAGCCAAGGGATATCTAGACAGAAGATATCATTTTCGAAGGAAGCTACTGTTGCGTTTGTTGCTAATACGATGTCGTAGTTACCAAACTGGCAGCCTTCCAACAGTTCACGTTCAGAACCAAGCACATTGTCAGTGTAAATATCGCAGCTCAGTGTGCCGCCGGATTCCTGTTCCAGACGCATTTTAAAGAATTTTGCAGCGTCGATTGTCGCAGGAGCGTTACCCAGTGCGTAGATGAAACGATAACAGTCATCTGTCAGTTCTACACCAGAGTCAAAGTTTACAGGTTCTACTTTCTTTTCTACAAAATCTGTATTTGTTGCTGTTGTGTTTTCGCCTGTTGCTGCTTTATTAGAAGAATCGCCGCAGCCAGCCAGACCAAACACTGTAACCGCTGCCAACATAGCAGCGAGGCCTTTTTTCAAGATCATACAATTCCCTCCTCAATATTGAACTTTTTAGCCCGGTATGTGTTGCCTCTCTCGATCCGTCTCCCTTTCATTTGGACCAATGGGAAACGGAAGGGCTCTTTTGTACTGTTGCTTTGTTTTTTCTTTTGTAATACAAAATCCGCTTAACAAAACATCTTTTTTTCGCGAAAAAAACTTTATTTAATACTAAAAATGCTTTTTTTGCATTATAATACACTATTTTCCCTCTGTCAATAAACAATAAATCCAAAGAGAAGATGCTTTTCTGTCTAAATTAAACCTCTTTTTTGGTAAATATATCTAATTTCTATCTGATTGTATCATTTTAGTGTCTTTTTAGAGACAACTTTTGTCCCACATACAGCTTCCATTTTGCAGTTTTGCAGTTATTTTAGTTTTAAAATCAAGATTTAAAATCATTTTTGAACCATTTATATATCTCAAATTTAAAAAAAGAGGTTGTTTTTCTAAAAATAAATAGACTTTTTCAAATGTATCATGTATAATAAGTACATAAGAATATTTTCACATTGTTTTGTTAGGTACTTGTCTCTTAGGTAACGGTTAAATTTGAAAGAAGGCGAAGAGATTTGAAAGGTATAGATAACACCGAAGAGTTGAATGGAAAAAAACTCACCTTGACAGACAAAATCTATCAGGATATCAAGGATGACATCACATCCAAGGTGTTCCAACCGGGGGGGAAACTAAACATTAAAGAACTTGCCAGAAAATATCAGGTTAGCGATACACCTGTAAAACAAGCCTTACAGCGACTGGCAGAAGAAAAGCTAGTAGTCAATACACCTAATAAGGGTATGAGTGTTCGGGCGTTGACACCCCATGAACTGCAAGATATTTTCGATATGCGACTGATGATGGATACCTTCTTTGTGAAGGATATCGTAACAACATTGAATTATAATCAGGCCCTGCGCCAACAGCTGATCGACTGTCTGGAAGCGCAGCGCAGATTCATTGAAACCGATGATTCCAATCACAAACCAGACGAATTCTTTGAACTGGATTTGGATTTCCATACATTATATCTGGCGGCTTCCGGCAACCAGAAAGCAGTAGATGTTTTCAGAGATCTGCAGCCCTTCACCTATGCCTCCGGTACATACGTAAGTCAGCCTCATTACAGAGACTGTGAATGTGTGGATGAACATCAGGCCATCTTGGATGCAGCACTGGCATCCGATCTGGATGCACTGGTAGCAGCAGTGACAACTCATCTGAACAATTCCAGAAAAGCATTGCAGCTGATCTTCAAAGTAAATCAGATGGTTTACCACGAATAAAAAAGAGTCCTTTCGGGCTCTTCTTTGTTGAAACAAAAGCCATTCCAAACCGTAAACGGTTGGAATGGCTTTTGTATGTTTTCTATGGTTTTCTACGCTTAGATTACATAGAGCAGCATTGTCTGATGGGCTTCCATAGACATTTCGATCCAATAAGTGCGGAAAGTATCTTCGTCCATTTCCGGTTCATTTGTCAGCACACAAATGTCATAGGCTGTGCCGCCTTCTTGCAGGGAAAAATCATCGAAAGTCTTCAGGACTTCAAAGCTTCTTGTATAATAATAGTCTCTTTCCTCTTCTTCGTTTTCTTCAAAGCCGCCTCTGGTTTCATCTGTTGCCAGCAGATAGCCTGTTTCCATGCTATAGTACAGATAATCCAATACTGCCCCATTCATTTTTGTATACTGACACAGCACAACCGCCGCTTCTTCTCCATTTTCGGATGCTTTGAGGAAGGCATCCCATGTTTCCTGACCGCCTGCTACTGCACCATCCTTGATTGTAAAGAAGCCTTCTGCCACAGCATTTTCCACAGGGATTTCTGAGGGCAACTCCTTCAGATAATCCAGCATTTCCTCTTCTTTCGCAGATGCAGCCGTTTCCTGTGTTTCTTTCGCAGGTTCTTCTGTGCCGCCACAGCCGGCAACACCACAAACCATCATGGCCGCAAAAAGCACTGCTAACATTTTCTTTTTCATCTTTTTTCCTCCTTAAAATCACTTTTGTATTTCGATGACAAGGGGATTTTTTGTTCGGAGGGCGATTTACGCCTTTGTTCCATCCTTCTCCCCACCGCATCAAATATCTCCTGTTTTATGATAGCTTCGTGGGTATTTTCCACCACAATCCATCGATTTTTTGGCAATTCCCGGGTCTTTTTCTCCTTAAAACTGATCTTCTCTTCCTTTCCCTGAACCATATGCCCCAGATAAACAGGATTTTGCAGGATCTTTCTTACCGTTCCCGCCGACCATTTTCCCCAGTCCTTTCTGCCCATGTCCTGTCCCCGTTGTTTCTTCACTTGGGTGGGCGTGGGGACAGCCTCTGCCATCAATCGTTCTGCAATCATTTTACAGGAAAGCCCCGATAAGTACAAGTCATATATTTTTTCCACAACCTGCGACGTTTCCCGATCTACAATCAAATGATGGCGGCAGGCAGGGTCTTTCAAATAGCCATAGGGCGCATAATTACCAAGAAACTGCCCTTCTTCCATCTTGCGTCGAAATACGACACGGATATTTTCCGAAAGCTCCTCCGAATACCATTCATTCACCAGGCTGTTGATCTGTCGGGCTTTTTTATTGGCCCGCAAAGCCGTATCCACATGATCCACCACTGTGATAAAACGGATGCCCCATAGAGGAAACAATTCATGGAGATATCGTTCCGCCGTGGCAGCATTTCTGGTAAAACGGGATTGTGTCTTACATAATATGATGGAGAACTTCCCTCCTTCCGCCTCTTTCAGCATCTGCCGAAAGGCGGGTCTGTCCTCCCGCAGGCCGGAATAATCCTCATCGGCATAAATACCATAGACTGCCCAGCCCTGTTTTTCGGCATATTCCGAGAGAAGGGCTTTCTGGTTCTGGATGCTTTCGCTTTCCTCCATACCCCTTTCCCTGTCCTCCACGGAAAGCCTACAATAGATGGCCGCTGTTTCCTGCTTCATGGCCGCCGCTCCTTTTTCCTTTCTTAGAAAAAATATACGGTGATCCCTTCATTTTATCCATAAAATAAAAAAACCGCAATCGATGGATGCGGTTTTTAAGCAAATCTTAAAGTCCTCTGAAAATATATTTCTGACACTTTGGACAAACAGAATCCTCATGGATCTTGCGGCGGCAATCCAGCCCTTTGCCACAATGGGGACATCTATACAGTTTTACTTCCAGGAAAATATCCAGAGCTACGATAATGATCATCAGCGGGATATTTCTCGCAAATACGAAAGCCATCGCCGCCAGAGCATAAAGCACCAAACTCAATTTCTGGAATTTTTTAAACTTCGCCATCAACGCGGTTCCTTTTTCTGATAAGGCTTGCACAATTTTTCCCTCCTTTTTCCGGATTCTTTATCCTTATTTTACAACAAATGTATGCAAAATGCAATAAGGAAGAGAACTTGTCCGAGAAAGAAGAAAAAAGCATCCAGAAGATCCCGTGACCCATGTCACGGGTATCGCCTGCGGCAACGGCTGGAATTCGAACGGGATCTATCAGGGCATCGCCCCCGATGTAAATATCGTTTCCGTGAAAATATTGGATCGGTATGGGCAGGGAAATTCCACCCATGCGGTACTGGGCCTCAGATGGATAATGGACAATGCCCGCAAATATAATATTAAAGTAGTAAATCTATCCATCGGCACCAATGACAGAAAAGTCAACCTGCCTTTGAAGGAAGCCGTCGAACGGCTCTGGCAAATGGGCATCGTGGTAGTGGCTGCCGCAGGAAATCCCGATGGAAGAAACGGCTATCGTCCACCTCCTGCCGTCAGCAGCGGGGTCATTTCCGTTGGGGCATGGGAGGATAGAGGATATTTCCAGACTCCCTCCTTTTCCTTTTTTACCCAAGGGGATATGCCAGACCTTTGGGCACCGGGGGAAAATGTCATTTCCGTCCTTTCCCCGGATTATGATTTCAGCCTGCCCAATCGCAGCCGCAAAAGCATCGTCAAACAAAATTATATCACCATGAGTGGCGCATCTATGGCGACGCCCCTCATCAGCGGTGCAGCTGCCTTGCTTCTGGTACGGAACCCCCGTGCCCGCCCCGCAGAGATCAAAAAACTGCTGCTGCAAAAAGCCAGACCCTTTGGCGGACTTCTGACAGAGGAGGTCTGCCGCACATTTTGAAGAAAGGTGGTTTTCTTATGTCCGAAAACACTGTTTACGCCCTCGCAAAGACCCTCCAGAAAACCGATGGGCTGGAAAAGGATTTTTCCGAAATGCTCTCCGGTCTGCGGGACACCATCGAAAAGGAATATCTGCTGAAGATCCGCTCTGCCGCCAACACGGAAAAAGCCTTCGCCGTGGAACATCCGCCCCGGGAAGTGACTTTGCTCCGGGCCATGTCCGCTTTTATGGACGAAAACGGCAAACGGCAAATCGACCGTATGACGAAGAGCCTGCTATTCCTGCATACCATGCAGCATATCCAGCGGGGCGTAGAGGATTTTTCCGCCGGGAACCTGCTGGAAGCCCGCAGTGCAGAGGGTGGCACCCCCGAAGATCTGCCCTCTCCCAAATCCGCCAAAATGGCTGGGTTATTACTCACACTGGCTCTTGCAGACCAGTTTTAAAAGGAAACAGCCTCAAGTTCTTTTCAGGCTTGAGGCTTCTCTGCTCATTCTTATGTGTGATCGTTCACAACAAACATATTCATTTTTTTCAATACGCGGATATCTTCTTTAGATACAGACAACTCCTCTTTCAGTTCATCGTTTTCTTCCAAAATTTCGGGAGAAAGGATAAATTTGAAGCAGGCAGGCAAGATAGGCTGTGTAGACAGACCACAATATAACCCCGCCATTCTGCCGCTGTGGCTGAAGGAATTAATGGCGTAAAGAAAAGCTCTTTCTACCTTATTATTTTGATTTTCAAAATTGAAGTTTACGAAGGTATCATAGCGGCGCATAGTGCCATGATACAGCAGTTTGCACTGATAATAGTTCGTAAAATCCTCCAAATATGCGTACATATATGCGCTGAAGACGCCGTTCTCCTCTCCACCGTCCTGCACTTCGATGACGTTGCGGGCAATGCGGCTGCGTCTGCCATCGTAAAAATACATATAATATCTGCTTCTGCCCAGCTTGCGTTTGGTGGATTCCCCTTCCCCCCCCATTGCTTCTCTGGCATCTTCATAATCGATCAGCTGATTCACAGAGATCCCCAAGGCTTGGGCAATGGTAAACAGTGTCTCAATATCAATGGAGATATCCCCATTTTCATATTTGGAAACCGTCGCCTTGCTTTTATGAATCATCCCCGCAAATGCTTCGATGGTCAGATTCTTCGTTTTTCGGTACAAACGAATCCTCTGCCCCACATAGATACTGATTTCTTTCATCTCTTTCACCTACGTTTTCTCCTAATCGTTCTCTGTCGTATTTCTCAATTATAGCATGTAAAGAATGAACTTTTTTATATCAGGTTTATTATAGTATAAAGATTCCTATAAAAAAAGTATTCTTTCCAATACTTGATGCATTTTTATGGAAACTTTACACGGAAATTTTCACAAAAGGACAACCGCCTGATTTCCGAAAAAACTGTTTCCTGACACTACGACTGCTCATAAAAAAATACAACGCCTTTTTCGGGCATTTTCACTCCAAAAGTTTCTTTACACTTAATTTTTCCCATTTATTTACAGTTTCTTTAGGAATTCATTGTACATCATTGTAACATATAAATAGAAGAAAATCTATATTTTTTCGCCAAAACTTCTAAAATAGTTCCTGTAAAACACGAATGTATTTGTATGATTTGACAAACATATTTTCAACAAACAACCCTTCCTCCCCTTCTTATATTGACATTATGTCAATTTCATAATAATAAGAAAATCTATGAATTTTCGTCCATTTTCTAATGATTTTGTAAAAACATCTGGTTTTCCATCGTTTTTTCCACTCTGAATACAAGGAATATGCCCTTTCGTTTCACTAAACTATTTTTCATTCATTTGCCGAAATTTTGTTTTTCAGGCATAATATAGATTGTAAGACAACCGAAGCACTTCACTTCGGTGTATTTTAGAGAAAAAGATTTGAGAAAAGATTTGTTTAGGAGGAGTTCAATTTATGCGTAAAAAGACAAGTTTGAAGGACATTGCCGTAATCGGGCTGGCACTGTTTGCAATGTTTTTTGGTGCTGGCAACCTGATTTTCCCCCCTCACCTGGGCACAAATGCAGGCAGTGAGTGGTTCCTGGGCTTTATGTGTTTCTTTGTAGCTGACGTAGGTCTGGCTCTGGTAGCTATTCTTTCCATGATCAAAAGCGGCGACGTTTCCATTCAAGGCGTAACCAAAAAGCTGGGTTCCGTTCCTTCTGTTATCATCAATACCCTGATCGTTCTGTGTATCGGGCCTTTCTTGGCAATTCCCCGTACTGCAGCGACAACCTTTGAAATGGGCGTAATGCCTCTGTTCCCCAGCATCAATAGTTGGATGTTTGGCGCAGTTTTCTTCGGTCTGGTTCTGCTGTTCACTGTACGCCCCTCTGGCGTTGTAGACGTAATCGGTAAATATCTGACACCTGTACTGGTTGCCTGTCTGCTAGCGATGATCGTCATCGGTTTTGTAAACCCCATCGGCGATATCAGCACAGTGGCAAAATTCGACACAGTAAAAGAAGGCATTATGTCCGGTTACCAGACCATGGACGTTCTGGCTTCCATCGTATTTGTTATCATTATCATTTCCGCCGCGAAGGATAAAGGCTATACAGAAACAAAAGACACTATGAACGTTGTAATCAAATCCAGTATTTTTGCTGCCATCGCTCTGTTCATAATTTATGGCGGTCTGGCATTCCTGGGTGCGACAACATCTGCTGGCAGCTTTGAATCTTATAACCAGACAGGTCTGGTAGTAGCCATCACCCAGTCTCTGATCGGCAGCTACGGCGTACTGGTTCTGGCAATTATCGTATTCTTTGCCTGCCTGACCACAGCTATCGGTCTGGTTTCTTCCTGCGCATCCTATTTTGAAGGCCTGACAAAAGGAAAAGTTTCCTATACAAAGGCAGTTATCCTGACTGTTGCCTTCAGCTATATTGTATCCAATTTTGGTATTTCTACTATCATCAGCATTGCTTCTCCCGTACTGAGCCTGCTGTATCCTGTTGTTCTGGTGATGATCGTGTTGAATTTCTTCGGCAGTCGCATCAAAAACAACAATATCTATATCTTTGCAGCAGCCTTTGCTCTGGCAGCAAGTGCAGCAGAAGTCCTGTGCGGCTTCGGTCTGCCTCTGGAATTCATCCACAAACTGCCCCTGGGCTCCTTCCAGTGCGGCTGGATCGTTCCTGCTATCGTCGGCGGCATCATCGGTAATTTTGTGCCCGCTTCCGAAAGAAACTTCTCTTTCGGCAAAGACGAAGAAGATATTGATGCTATCTGATAAAATCTGTGGTAGAATAGACACCGTAAAAAATACGGTGTCTTTTTTTATTGAAAAATTTTCTATTTCGCAAACTTTTTTGCCTGTCCGCCCATCTATACTATAGAAAACGGAATCAAAGTTTTCCAAGCTATCCGGAAAGCAATAGAAACAGGAGGTACCCCTATATGCAGGACATTTATGACTGCACTGTGCAATATATCATTGAAAATCAAAATAAATTTTATCGTCTGGCATACAGCTATGTACAGGAAGAACAAGCTGCATTGGATGTGGTGCAAAATGCCATCTGCCGTGCCCTGGAAGGCTGCTTTGGACTGAAAAACCCCTTGGCACTGAAAACGTGGTTTTACCGCATCCTTGTCAATGAATCGCTGCAATATCTGCGCAAACGAAAAAAAGAAACGACGCTGACAGAAGAACACACAGCAACCCTCACCTATTGTGAGCCCGCCTTTGAAGAGGATAAACGAGCCTACGAAGCCGTGATGCAACTGCCCGAAACTATGAAAACCGTCGTACTCCTCCATTTTTATGAGGACCTGACCCTAAAACAGATCGCAGAAATCACTGACACCCCGCTCAGCACCGTAAAGACCCGACTCTACAGTGCCCTGAAAAAACTCAAATCGACCCTGAAGGAGGAAGCTTTATGAATCCCGAAAATGGCAAAAAGACTTACGAGTCCATTGAGATCCCCGAAAAATTGAATGAAATAGTGACCCAGACGATTGCATCCAAAAATAAGGAGGAACTTCGCATGAAATATGAAGAACAGAAAGAAACAAAGAAAACCGCATCCCGTCGCCCCGTTTGGAGAAGCTGTGCCGCTGCTGCAGCAGCAATCCTAGTGGCAGGGACAGTAGGCCTGAATACCAGCCCTGTCTTTGCGGAAGAAATGAGCAAAGTGCCCGTCATCGGACAGTTGGCCCAGGTATTGACCTTCCGTTCCTTCCAGGGAACAGAGGGCGATGTGGAACTGAATGTAAATGTACCCGTGGTACGGGGCACAGACGGCAAAGAACTACCCGCAAAGGTTAATGCTCAGATCCAGCAGATCACTGCCAATTATGAAGCCCAGGCGAAGGCTGACATGGCGGAATATAAAGAATCCTTCTTTGCAACAGGCGGCACAGAAGAAGAATGGGCAGGACGCACCATGGATCTGTTCATCGATTACGACGTAAAATATTTTACAGACGATATCCTCTCTCTGGAAGTGACCACAGCCAAAAGCTGGGTTTCTACCGATGAAGAACGCAGCTACTACAACATCGATCTGAAAAACGACAAAGAACTGACATTAGAAGATCTGCTGGGCGAAGATTACGTTTCCATCTGCAACAAGAGCATTGTGGAACAGATCAACGAACGGATCGCCGCAGATGACAGCCTGTCCTTCTTCGGCTACGGCAAAGACACAGATGAGATCGATTCCATGGACGGCTTCGAAACTGTGGATGCAAGCACATCCTTCTACCTGAACGCTGATGGCGAAGTAGTGATCTCCTTCCCCGAATATTCCATCGCTCCCGGCTACATGGGTATCCAGGAATTTGTAATCAATCGTTAAGACCTTGGAACTCTTTCTCTATAGAAAAAAAGGTATTTCCATTTTGGAAATACCTTTTTTCATGATTATGATAGATTATTTTTCAAGGATTTTATCGGCTACATACATGCCATTGGCCGCCGCCTGAGACAGAGAGCGGGTAAAGCCTGCCCCATCGCCGATGGCATAGATGCCGGGGCAGCCATCGATCTCAAATTCTGTACATTTGGGACGGGCGGAATAATATTTACATTCGATACCATAGAGCAGGGTATCATGGTTCGCCGTACCAGGGGCGATCTTATCCAAGGCGTGGAGGGTCTCAATGATATTATCCAGCTGGCGTTTGGGCATACAAAGGCTCAGATCCCCCGCCACCGCCTTCAGGGTCGGGCGCGTGGTAGACTTTGCCATACGGCTTTCATCGGAACGTCTGCCCTGTTCCAAATCCCCCAGCCTCTGCACCATAACGCTGCCACCGCTGATGAGGTTCGCCAGACTTGCCACATATCTTGCGTATTCGATGGGCTGACGGAAGGGTTCCGTAAAGCGGATGGTAGAAAGCAGTGCAAAGTTGGAATTTTCCGTTTTTCTTGCCTGTTCCCGATAGGAATGACCATTGACCGTCAGCACGCCGCCGGTGTTTTCCGTCACCACCTGCCCGCCTTCATTGAAGCAGAACATTCTGGTGATATCGCCATACTGCTTAGAACGATACCAAATCTTAGGCTCATAGATCTTCTGGCTGAAATGATCCCAGATCATACGAGGCAGTTCTACCCGAACGCCGATATCCACCTGATTATTTTTCAAAGAAATTCCATTCTTTTCACACCAAGCGGAGAAGAAACGGCTGCCTGCCCGCCCCACTGCGAAAATAATCTGCTCCGCAGTAATGGTCTGTTCTTCCCCTTGGCAGGAAAGAAGAATTTCCCGTGTATCCTTATTGATATCCAGTGCCGCTGAATCCGTGGCAATATCAATCTTCGTTTCCAGATATTCGATCAGCTTCCGCATGGTGTCGAAATTGCTGTCTGTGCCCAGATGCTTCAGCTGTGCCTGGCTCATGTGCAGATCATGCTGCAGGCAAAGGCGTTTCAGCTCATCGCTGGGCATGAAACGTTCCGTGGTGGCACCAAATTTCACCAGCACGCTGTCTGCCTCTTCAATATAATGGATAACCGTCTGGGGTTCCAAAAAATCCGTCAGCCAGCCGCCGTATTCTGTAGAAATGACATATTTCCCATCGGAGAAGGCACCAGCCCCTGCCATCCCTTCCATGATGGCACAGGATGCACATTTTACGCATTTATCTACCTTGCCCAACACGATGGGGCAATGACGCTGTTTGATGGCGTGACCTTTTTCCAAGATCAGCACCTGCAGCTCCGGTTTATTCTCGATCAAACGGTAGGCAGTCATGATGCCGCCAATCCCGCCGCCAATGATGGCTACGTCATAGTGTTTTTTCAGTTTCATTTTTCCTACGCCTCCTGCGGGCCGTCGCCCGCTTTATATTTATAAAGCAAAAATGTATAAAAATACCACTTTACACAAAAAGAAAGCGAAGCAATTCTTTTTTGTGTAAGGAATGTTTTGCTTCACTTACGATTTATTTTAACCCAAAATCCCCTTTCTTGTCAACCACATTCCACAGGGATACCCTTCCTGCGTTTTTCGTCAGAAAATCTTCCAGTTTTTCCTCATTCTGCATAATCATTCAAATATAAGTTGTTTTCACCTTCTATCTATGGTATAATATTTAAAATAAGATTACGCATCCTTTCATAAAAAGGGGGATTTCTTATGAAAAAGAAGATGGCATTGATTTTGGTGGGCGTGCTGATAATGAGTGCAACACCTGTGCTAGCCGCAGAAATGGTATCCGGAAAGCCTACAGCATCCAAAGTATTGGTGGACGGCAAATCCAAGGCTTTTGAAGCCTACAACATCAACGGCAATAATTATTTCAAATTAAGAGATATCGCCTATGTGCTGAAGGATACGGATGCAGCCTTTTCTGTAGGCTGGAACCGACGGCTAATGCCATTGCTTTGGATATTTCCGGCACCTACGGACCTACAGGCAGCGAAATGAAGATCAGCGGCAATACCGCAGACAAAAATGCGATTGCAAGCAATTCCGCCATCCTCATCGATAGCCAGAAGACTCCGATGAAAGCCTATAACATTGATGGCAACAACTTCTTTAAACTGCGGGATCTTGGCACTGCTTTGGGCTTCCAGATCGTCTGGGATACCGTTTCCCAGACCATTTCTATCAAAACAGGCACTTCCACCGTGGTAAAGCCTACTGAAAAAAACACCCTAACGACAGCAGA
The DNA here is from genome assembly GCA_937901125.1 of uncultured Clostridia bacterium. Taxonomy (GTDB): domain Bacteria; phylum Bacillota; class Clostridia; order Lachnospirales; family Anaerotignaceae; genus Anaerotignum_A. Next base: position 14,905 of record CALCGT010000048.1, read on the forward strand.
AGCGAAAATAATGGGCCTGTATACAGAAGTCGTCGGCATCTGGGCAAGCCACGGTCTTTGCTCTGAAATGATCCGCTTTGCTGATGATTCTCCCTTCAAAGCCATTTCTGTAAATTCTGCCACAGTAAACGGAAAGAAAGCTACTGCCCATGTATATACCGCAGCTTATCTGAAAGCAACAGAAAACCGGAGCGATTATTATAATGATGCAGATTTCTTCCTGCAGTATACTTTCCCCGATAATGCAATGTATTCTCTGAATGCTGATCCCGATTCTCACGATTACGGCAAACGCAATGATATTTCCGTTACATACAGCCTTCAGACAAAAGATGGAAAAGTATATACCTTACCCGTTACATATAATATGCTCAGCGACGGCAACGGCGGCCTTTGGATCGAATAAAGCAAAACAAAAACCCGATGGGAATTTTCCCATCGGGCCTTTTTTATTTTATCTGATTATTTTACCTGCTCAGCAACAATTTCTTTTGCTTTTTCCAGTGCTTCGCCGATCTTGGAAGCATCCTTACCGCCGGCCTGGGCCATATTGGGACGACCGCCGCCTCCACCGCCGCAAACTGCCGCAGCTGCTTTAATGATATTGCCCGCATGAGCGCCTTTCTTCACCACATCATCCGTTGCCATTGCCATCAGGCTTACTTTGCCGCCTGCAGCGCCGGCCAGAACGATGATGCCGCTGCCCAGCTTATTCTTCAGCTGGTCGCCCAAAGTACGCATTGCGTTGGCATCCATATCCTTCACTTCAGCAGCCAGAACCGCAACACCATTGATATCCACCTTCTGGTTCAGAATCTCATCTGCTGCGCCTCCTGCCATTTTTGCTTTCAGCTTTTCCAGTTCTTTTGCCAGTTCTTTCTGCTCTGCCAGCAGCTGTTCAACTCTTGCAACCAGCTTATCGGGAGATGTTTTCACCATCTGGCTCAGCGTACGCACTTCATCTTCCTGTGCCTGATAATGCTGCAGAGCACCTTCCCCGGTCAGGGCTTCGATACGTCTCACGCCGGCAGCAACGCCGTTCTCAGAAATGATCTTGAAAGAACCCACCTGTGCTGTATTTTTCAGGTGTGCGCCGCCGCAAAGCTCGATGCTGTAGCCGCCCATATCAACGACACGAACAACATCGCCATATTTTTCACCAAACAGTGCCATTGCACCTTTTTCTCTGGCTGCGTCGATGCTCATTTCATCTGTATCGATGGCATAGCTTGCGAATACGGCTTCGTTGACCAGTCTTTCCACTTCTTTGATCTCATCGGGAGTCATTGCTGTAAAGTGGGTGAAGTCGAAACGCAGTCTGTCTGCACTGACATAGGAACCAGCCTGTTCTACATGTGTCCCCAGAACAGTTCTCAGGGCTTTATGCAGCAGGTGTGTTGCGGAGTGGTTTCTGGAGGAAGCCATTCTATGGTGCAGATCGATGGAAGCGCATACAGTTTCATCCAGAGAGATGGAGCCTTCTGCCATTTTACCCATATGAGCGATCTTGCCGCCCACAACTTTTACGCAGTCTGTTACTTCTACCAACCCATTTGCAGTTTTGATGACACCATGGTCGCCCACCTGACCGCCGCTTTCAGCGTAGAAAGGTGTTCTATCCAGGAATACGGCAACTGTGTCACCAGCCTGGGCGATACCGGAAATTTCGTCATTCGCTACCAAAGCAACCACTTTTGCATTAGCCACTTCGTTTACATCATAACCAGCGAAAGCTGTCACCATTTCTGCGGACAATTCATTGTATACGGTTTCCGCAGCACCCATATAGTTGGATTTTGCTCTGGCGGAACGGGCACGTTCCTTTTGAGCCTGCATTTCAGCTGCGAAAGCATCTTCGTCTACGCTCATGCCTGCTTCTTCCAGGATTTCCTTTGTCAGGTCGATGGGGAAACCGTATGTGTCATAAAGACGGAAGGATTTTTCACCGCACATCACTGTCTGACCTGCGGCTTTCATTTCTTCCATATCTTCTTTCAGGATCTCCATACCTTTATCGATGGTCTTATAGAAGCTGTTTTCTTCTGTGGACAAAATTTTGAAGATATACTCCTGTTTGTCTACCAGTTCGGGGTATGCATCCCCGCTACAAGCAATCACAGCTTTGGACAGTTCTGCCAAAAATTCACCCTGGATGCCCAGCAGTTTTCCATGACGGGCAGCCCTTCTCAGCAGTCTTCTCAGCACGTAGCCGCGGCCTTCATTGGAAGGCAGAACGCCATCTGCTGTCATCATCGTTACGGAACGAACGTGGTCTGTGATGACACGGACGGAAACGTCAATCTTATGTTCTTTGCCATATTCCACACCGGCTTTTGCACAAACTGCATCACGGATAGATTTGACAGTATCCACGTCGAAAATGGAATCTACACCCTGCATGATAGTCGCCATACGCTCCAGACCCATACCTGTATCAACGTTTTTGGATGCCAGTTCTGTGTATGTGCCGCCTTCTTCTGCATTGAACTGTGTCAGTACCAGATTCCAGAACTCCATATATCTGTCACAATCGCAGCCAACGCCGCAGGTAGGGCTGTTGCAGCCGTATTCAGGTCCACGGTCATAGTAGATTTCTGTACAAGGACCGCAGGGGCCTGTGCCATGTTCCCAGAAGTTGTCTTCCTTGCCCAGCTTCACGATTCTATCCCAGGGCAGACCAACCTTTTCATGCCAGATATTGCCTGTTTCATCGTCTTCTTCATAAATGGTAACATACAGCTTGTCTTCGGGGATTTCCAGCCATTCTGTTACAAATTCCCAAGCCCAGGGGATGATCTCATTTTTGAAATAATCGCCAAAGGAGAAGTCGCCCAGCATCTCGAAGAATGTGCCGTGACGAGCAGTTTTCCCAACGTTGTCGATATCACCTGTACGGATACATTTCTGACAAGTGGTCACACGTTTTCTGGGGGGAATTTCCTGCCCTGTGAAGTAAGCCTTCATAGGTGCCATACCAGAGTTGATCAACAGCAGGCTATTGTCGTTATGGGGCACCAGAGAGAAGGATTTCAGGCGCAGGTGATCTTTTGTTTCAAAGAAAGACAGAAACTTTTCTCTGATTTCGTTTACACCAAGGTTTTTCATAGTATGTTCCTCCTTAAAAGAATATTTTTTCGAAACAAATGGGATGGTATAAAAAAAGCCCCTGAACTACTGTTCAGGGACGAATTTACCGTGGTACCACCCTAGTTACGGCCACCATTGACCGTCACTCGAAGCCGTTAACGCCGACATACGCCGTGGTATACTCTTCGTTCCACCACGAAGCTGTGTCCAAAAGGATCGAAAAGACTGCTTCCACCCTGCGCTGCTGAGGCATTTCCACCTTTCTGCCTCTCTCTGAAAGTCCTGACCGGGATGTACTCCTTCTTTTCATGGCTTTTTTCTAATAATGATTTGATTATAGCACTTGGGAAGCGTTTGTCAAGGCAGATGATACAAATTTCCTCACGAAGATATCGAAAACCTTCATCCGTAAGCCATTCTGGCTTACGGATGTTTTGCTTCACAAATCTTTTTCGTCTCATATTTTTCTGTCCCTGCAAGCAGTTCCATTAAAATATGTATGACAAAACGGTTTTCTTCACGCTTTCATCTCTCTCAAGGTATCCCCCATCCGCTTCAGCCCCACTTCTATCTTGTCATCGCTGAGGTTGGCAAAGCTGAGACGAACATGTTTGTCCTCTTCTCCACTGATATCATATTGGCTGCCGGGGGTCAAAATCACGTTTTTTTCCAGCATGCGGCTGCAGAAGGCTTCCGCCCCCACTCCTTTGGGCAACTCCACCCAAAGGCTAACGCCCCCATTGGGATGCCCATATTTTGCCACGCCGGAAAGATATTTCCTTGCTGCCGAAAGGGTCTTGCGATATTTTTCGCTGCCATAGCGGCGGGTCTCGGCGGCGTGCTTTTCCCAGCCGTTTTCCCGCAGATAATATTCCAAAGCCCGCTGGATGAAGCCGGAAGTGGAAATATCTGTGGTATATTTTGCTTCCATCACTGCCTGATGGATCTTTTTCGGCAGGACGATCAGCCCCATACGAAGCCCCGGCATCAAAATCTTGGAAAAACTCTTGATATAAATGACACGGTTCTTATAATCCAGGGCCTTCAGGGGAACCAATGGCTCCTTGCCGTAATGGAAATCATAAAAGTCGTCTTCTTCAATGATATATGTATCATATTTTTCCGCCAGTTCCAACAGGCGGCGTTTTTTCTCCATGGAATAGGAGATACCCGTAGGAGTCTGGTAATAGGCCATCATATAAATGAATTTGGGCTGATACAGTTTCAGGAAATCCTCCAGAATCATCATATCCATACCGTTATTTTCCAGAGGGATCTCCACCAGCTTGCCGCCCCTGGAAAGAAAGGCCCCCGCCGCACCATAAAAGGTAGGTTTTTCCACAAAAACCACATCCCCATAGCGGAGCATTGCCTTGGAAATGATATCGATGCCCTGCTGGGCACCGGAAATGACCTGCACATTTTCCACAGAAGTCTTGATACCATAGCTTTTCAAATAGCGGCAAAGCTGTTCTCGCAGGGGTTCATAGCCCATACTGTCCATATAGCGAAATGCACCGCCCTTTTCCCGTTCCAGCACTTCATCAAAGGCCTTCTTGAAAGCATCCACAGGAAACATTTCATTGGGCAGGGATGTGCTGGTAAAGTTGATGGCATTTTCCATGGATAACCCGCTGTCGAAGGAGCGCAGATTGCGGTTGGTCACAGGTTCGGGGATATGCTCCACAGGCAGGGGGGAAACGAAGGTGCCGCTGCCCACCCTGGAATAGACCAGCTGCTTATTTTCCAAGTATTTATAGGCATTCACGATGGTCACGGAATTGACCCCAAAATGCTCCGCCATTTTGCGGATGGGGGGCAATTTGCTGTTTGCCGGCAGGATGCCGTCGGTGATCAGGGCTTCAATGTCCTCTGCCAATTGCTGATATAAGGGGGTACTCCCTGTTTTTTCCAACTGGATCTGAAAAATTTCTACCATATTATATATACTCCAAATCGTTAAAAAATTTTCAACTATCTTCCTTCATAAACTTTACGCCCACTTGCACCGCTGATGCCAATGGCTTCTCTGTACTTCGCCACCGTGCGGCGAGATATCTGCAAGCCTTCTGCAACGAGCAGTTCTGTCAGTTCTCTGTCGCTGAAGGGTTTCTGTTTATTTTCCCCGTCTATGATGGCACGGAGACGTTTCTTGATACTGTCAGCAGAAACAGCCACCTCCTCTTCCACTTTTGCCATAGCTTTGGAAAAGAACGCATGGAGCGGAAACACCCCTCTTTCACACTGGAGATATTTTTCCTTTACTGCGCGGCTGACAGTGGATTCATGAATCTCCAATCCCTCCGCCACATCTGCCATCCGCAGGGGTGCCAGCTGCCCATGGGGACAAAGGAAAAACTCCTTCTGGTGCTGGACGATATATTCCGCTACCTGCTGCAGGGTGCTTTCTCGTTTAGCGATACACTGTAGAGCCCATTCTGCCTGTTTCAGCTTTTGGGCGATGTATTCCTCTATTTCAGCATCTGTCTTTTCCCGCAGCAGCTTCACATAGGCATGGCTGATATTGAATCGGGGCAGCATGGCACCGTTGACTGTGACCATCAGCTCTTTGCCCTTTCTTTCTACCAATACATCAGGAATAACATATTCCACAGCCCCTTCCCCCGCAAAGCCGCTGCCGGGTTTGGGCTGGCAGGAACGAATCTCCTGCAGGGCCGCCATCAACTCTTCCATGGAAACCTTCAATTTTTTCGCTATATAGGAAAGGCGGTTCTTCGCCAGTTCATCCAAATAGGTTTCCACTACTTTTATGACCAAGGGAGACGCATTTTTTTGTCTCAGCTGGATCAGCAGACATTCCCGCAGATCCCTCGCCCCCACGCCGGGCGGGTCAAAAGTCTGGAATTCCACCAGAATCCGGTTAGCCGTTGTCTCCTTCAACTGATACCTTTCAATGAGACACTCTACGGCATCGGGCTCCAGATAGCCGCTTTCCGCCGTGCTTTCCGCCAAAAACCGCAGTACCTTTTTATTGTCCTCCGGTATTTTCAAAATATTGATCTGGAAAAGAAGATATTCCCTGAGGCTCTGGCCTTCCTTTCTGCCAAAGCGGCTGTCTTCCCTTTCCCGTTCCTCCTGTTCCTGTTCCATCCGATAAAAGCTGCGGTTCTGCTCATCGGCTTCTTCCAGCCATTCCAGCTTTTGCTGCAGCTTTTCCCCGCGGCTTTCCAAGGGTGCCTCATCCCCGCTCCATTCCAGAAGGGGGTTCTCTTCTGCCAAATCTCGGGCATATTCCGAAAGGGCAAGGGCATTCATCTGCAAAATCTCCACGGATTGCTGCATTTTTTGAGACAATACCTGTTTTTGCTGCAGTTGTAATGAAATTTCCATATTCTTTGTCATCCCTCCCTTTCTCGGTGTTTTGTTTCTATTTTATCATGCCCAACCCCTAGGCGCAAGGCACGTCCGTTCCTGCTGATCTATTCCAGTTTCTTCCTAAAAATGCCATTGTTTGGCAATTTATTCCGAAAAAAACAACCAAAAACGTCCCAAGATTATGGTAATAAATTGACATTTACTTTTATAGATAATAAGTGTACACTAGTATGCGGAGATTCATTCGCATACAAACAAATCCTGTACAAGCGGATGCAACTTCCATTTTTTCAGATACGGCAGGAATCCGATTTCGATAGATTTTTGGAGGAAATATCTCATCACAGTGAAAATATCTTTTTTATGAAAAGTTTTTTTCGCTTTTTTTCTGCAAAAATATTGAGAAATTCTTATTTTTGTATTAAAATATTGCTGTTATATATAGCTATATTTTTAAAAAAGTATAACTGCAACCCGCGCCTTCCCAGGCGCACAACTAATTTGAACAGAGGGGGATAATATGCAAGCTTTAACGTTCAAACGTGGGGTACATCCTCCTGATGGGAAGGAACTGGCAAAGGACCAGCCCATCAAGGTGATTATGCCCAAAGAAAACTCTGAATTGTTCTACCCTATGAGCCAGCACATCGGTGCTCCTTGTGAACCACTGGTAGCTGTTGGTGACCATGTAAAAGTAGGACAGAAAATCGCTGAGTCCGGCGCGTTCATGTCTTCTCCTATCTTCGCCAGTGTTTCCGGTGAAGTAGTAGACATCAGACCCATGCTGGTACCCGGTGGTGCAATGGTAAAAGCGATCGTTGTGAAAAACGATGGCAAAATGGAAGAGATCGAAGGTCTCAACGAAGGTAAAGATTACACAACTATGACAAACGACGAAATCCTGGCAGCAATCAAAAATGCCGGCGTTGTTGGTCTGGGTGGTGCAGGTTTCCCTACACACGTAAAACTGAACCCTCCCAAAGACACACCTATCGATCACATCCTGATCAATGCGGCTGAATGTGAACCTTACCTCACATGTGACTACCGCCTGATGATCGAAGAACCCGAAAGAATCGTAAGAGGTCTGCAGATCATGCTGAAACTGCATCCCAATGCAAAAGGCGTGATCGGTATCGAAATGAACAAGCCCGAAGCAATCGCTTCCATGACAAAGGCTTGCGAAGGCATCGATAACATCACTGTACAGCCTCTGGTAACAAAATTCCCTCAGGGTTCTGAAAAACACCTGATTTATGCTATCACAAAGAGAGAAGTAAAATCCGGTGCCCTGCCCGCATCTGCTGGCTGTATCGTAGACAATGTTGACACAGTTGTTGCCATCGAAAGAGCAATCTGCAAAGGCAGACCTCTGATGAGAAGAATTGTTACAGTTTCCGGTAAAGGTATCAAAAACCCCGGCAACTACAAGATCAGAATCGGTATGACACTGAGAGATCTGGTAGACGCTATCGGTGGTTTCAATGAAGAAAACCCTCCCGTAAAACTGATTGCAGGTGGTCCTATGATGGGTCCCACACTGTACACACTGGATGTTGCATCCGTAAAAACAACTTCCGGTCTGCTGTGCTTCACAAAAGACGAAGCATACATTCCCGAAGAAAGAAACTGCATCCGTTGCGGTAAATGTGTAGAACATTGCCCTATGGGCCTGATGCCCTTCATGCTGAACGCTTGTGCAATCAAAGGCGACGGCGAAGGCTTCGTAAAACATCATGGTCTGGATTGTATCGAATGTGGTTCCTGCTCTTACGAATGTCCTGCAAAACGTCAGTTGGCTCAGTCTATCAGAGCTACTAAGAAGATCGAAGCAGGCAAAAAAGCAGCAGCGGCCGCAGCAGCAAGAGCAAAAGCTGAAGCTGAGAAAAAAGCAGCAGAAGCTGAAAAGAAATAAGAAGGGGGAGAATAAAACATGGCTAACTTTGTAGTATCCGGTACCCCTCATGTGCGTTCCAAAGAATCCATCCAGAGCATCATGCGTGATGTAATCATCGCTCTGGTACCCGCAACAGCGATGGGTATTTATTATTTCGGCCTGAAAGCACTGGTTCTGATCGTAGCTGCGATCGTATCCGCTGTTTTCTTTGAATGGCTGTATGAAAAAATCACAAAAAAACCCGTTACAATCAGCGACTTGTCCGCAGTTGTAACAGGTCTGTTACTGGCAATGAACCTGCCCGCATCCGCTCCCGTTTGGGTGCCCATCGTAGGTAGTGCATTTGCTATCATCTTTGCAAAACAGCTGTTTGGTGGTCTGGGTCAGAACTTCATCAACCCTGCACTGGCAGGTCGTGCGTTCCTGCTGGCTTCCTACCCTACAGAAATGACAACATGGACAGCACCCACAGGCTTCAGCGGTGCAGACGCAGTAGCAGTTGCTACACCCCTGTCCGAACTGAAAGCAGGAACAGGTCTGAGTGCTTCCTTGGGCGACCTAATCGGTGGTAACGTAGGCGGCTGTATCGGTGAAACATGTGCAATCGCACTGATCATCGGCGGTATCTACCTGCTGTACAAACATGTAATCAGCTGGAAGATTCCCGTAATCTACATTGCAACAGTATTCATCCTGTTTGCTGTGATCGGCAGACATGGCGTAAGAATGCCTCTGCAGGAAATCATGGCTGGCGGCGTAATGCTGGGCGGTATCTTCATGGCAACAGACTACGCTTCTTCTCCCGTAACACCTAAGGGTCAGATCATCTTCGCTGTCGGCGCTGGTCTGATTACATATCTGATCCGTACATTCGGCGGTTACCCCGAAGGCGTATCCTACTCCATCCTGCTCATGAACGTTTGTGTACCTCTGATCGAAAGATTCACAGAGCCCACAATCTTCGGTGCATTACCTAAAACAAAGGAGGCGAAATAAGCATGAACTCTAAAGCAGTAGTTAAACCCGCAATCGTTCTGCTGGTTATCGCCGGTGTAGCTGCAGGTCTGCTGGGCGTCGTTTCCGAAGTCACAGCTGCTCCTATCGCTGCACAGAATGAAAAAACATTGAACGAATCCATGACAGCAGTTATGCCTGACGCATCCTCCTTCGAACAGCTGGATGTCGAACTGACAGGCACAATCACAGCTGTATATCAGGCTGACAACGGCGGTTATGTTATCACAACAGCTCCCGGCGGTTTCGGCGGTGCTGTAAACACAATGGTTGGTGTTGGTGCTGACGGCGTGATCACAGGTCTGCGTGTAACAGGTCACTCTGAAACACCCGGTCTGGGCGCAAAAGCAACAGATCCTTCCTTCTATGAACAGTTCGCAGGCAAATCCGGTTCTGTATCCGTAACAAAAGATGGCGGCGAAATCGTTCCCATCACAAGTGCAACAATTACATCCAGAACAGTGTGCGTAGGTGCACAGGAAGCTCTGGATTGGGTCGCAGCGAATGGAGGTGCTAACTGATGGCTAACCCTGTAAAATTGATTAAAAATGGTATCATCAATGAAAACCCCACATTCGTACAGGTTATCGGTATGTGTCCTACACTGGCGGTAACATCTTCCGCGATCAACGGTATTGGTATGGGTCTGGCGGCAACAGCAGTACTGATTTGTTCCAACATTTTCATCTCTCTGCTGAGAAAGATCATTCCTGATACAGTACGTATCCCTTGCTTTATCGTAGTTATTGCTACATTCGTAACAATCATCGAATTCCTTCTGAAGGCTTACGTTCCCAGTTTGTACGCATCCTTGGGTCTGTTTATTCCACTGATCGTAGTTAACTGTCTGATTCTGGCTCGTGCAGAAGCATTCGCATCCAAAAATGGTCCCGTTGCTGCTGCATTCGACGGTATCGGCATGGGTCTTGGTTTCACAATTGCCCTGGGCTGCATTGGTCTGGTTCGTGAATTCATCGGTTCCGGTACACTGTTCAACATGACAGTACTGCCCGAAGCATTCCCCAGAACACTGCTGTTCGTAATGGCTCCCGGTGCTTTCTTTACACTGGCTTGCCTGATGGCTATTCTGAACCATTTCAGAAATAAAAAAGCGTAAGAAGGAGGGGAAAATAAATGAATCTGATCTTATTGATTTTGGCTGGCGTTTTCGTAAATAACTACGTAATGTCCCAGTTCTTAGGTATCTGCCCCTTCCTCGGTGTTTCCAAAAAGGTAGACACAGCGGCTGGTATGGGTATGGCCGTAATTTTCGTAATGTCCCTGGCGGCAGCAGCAGCATGGCTGGTATACAACCTGATTCTGGTGCCCCTGAACATTGTATATCTGTACAACATCGCGTTCATTCTGCTGATCGCATCTCTGGTACAGTTCGTAGAAATGTTTCTGAAAAAATCCGCACCTGCTCTGTATCAGGCACTGGGCGTATTCCTGCCCCTGATCACAACAAACTGTGCGGTACTGGGTGTAGCCGTAACAAACATGCAGAAAGGCTACAACTTCATCGAATCCGTTCTGAACGCAGTTGGTGGTGCGGCTGGTTTCGCACTGGCAATCGTTCTGTTTGCTGGTATTCGTGAAAGAATCGCTGATAATGACACACCGAAAGCCTTCGATGGTTTCCCTATGGCTCTGATCACAGCTGGTCTGATGTCCATCGCATTCCTGGGCTTCTCCGGTCTGATTAAACTGTAATAGAAGGAGGGTAAAAGAATATGGATCCAATGAGTATTGTATTCCCCGTCCTGAGTATTGGCGGTATGGGCGTTGTTTTCGGCGCTTGTCTGGGTGTTGCAAGTGAAGTCTTCAAAGTTGATGAAGACCCTCGTATCGGCGAAGTACTGGGTGTTCTGCCCGGCGCTAACTGTGGTGGCTGCGGCTTCCCCGGTTGTGGTGGTTGTGCAGCTGCTATCGTTGCTGGTACAGCTCCCGTAAATGCTTGCCCCGTTGGTGGTGCAGGCGTTGCCGAAAAGGTCGGCGCAATCATGGGTATCGAAGCATCTGCTGCGGAACCCGTTGCTGCTTTTGTTAAGTGCGGTGGTACTTGCGACAAAGCAAAAAATAAATATGATTATTTCGGTATTGACGACTGCAACATGGCTGTTCAGCTGGCAGGTCAGGGTGCAAAATCCTGTTCCTATGGCTGTCTGGGTCTGGGCAGCTGTAAGAAAGCATGTGCTTTCGGTGCTATCGAAATCGTTGACGGCGTAGCTGTAATCGATAAAGATAAATGTGTAGCTTGTGGTAAATGTGTATCCACTTGCCCTAAGCATATCATCGAACTGCTGCCCGCTAAAAAGAAAGTCAAAGTACAGTGTTCTTCCAAAGATATGGGTAAGAACGTAATCCCCAACTGCTCCGTTGGTTGTATCGCATGTAAGATCTGTGAAAAGAACTGTCCTTTCGATGCAATCCACGTAATCGACAATCTGGCTGTTATCGACTACGATAAATGTAAAGCATGTGGTATCTGTGCTAACAAATGTCCTAAGGGCGTTCTGACAGGCAAGAGACCTGCTCAGCCTGCTGCTGCTGAAGCTCCCAAGGCAGAAGAAACAAAAGCTGAGTAAGCTCCTCTGATAAAGGGCTGAATGATAATTCTGGCTTTCAAAGACTCTCCGAGAAATCGGAGGGTCTTTTTTATTTTCTGTTCCCTTTACCCCCACCCCATTTTATGCTAAAATAGGGAGATGAAAAAACGAATCAAAGGAGGATTTTTCTATGAGAGGTCGTTCCTCACAAAATATATGGGTATTGGTTCTGCTGCTGCTGGCAGGTGTGGTACTGGGTGGATTCATCGCCAATATGCTGGGCAGTATTCCGGCGCTAAGCTGGCTGGCTTATGGTAGCGACTTTGGTCTTTCTTCTCCCCTGGTTCTGGATCTGGGGGTATTGACACTGCAGTTTGGTCTAACCATCCGTTTCACTATCGCAGGTATCATCGGCATTGTTTTGGCATTCTTGATCTACAGAAAGTTATGATAACAAAGGGCGCATAAAATGCCCTTTTTTTCTGTAGAAATCCACCAATAAAATCCATGCTTTTTTTCCGAAAAATACAATGCTTTTCTTGAAAAGAAAGCAAAAAAGCGGTATGATTAAATGTAAAGCAAAATTCAAAAGAATCAACGACTGCGGCAGATAGGCGGCGGCGTTTTCCAATAATGAAAGGGGTAAAAATCAATGTTTGTTTCCAAAGATATGGGTATCGACCTGGGTACTGCCAATACTCTGGTTTACATGAAAGAAAAAGGCATTATCGTGAATGAACCTTCCGTTGTTGCCATCAACACACAGACAAGAGAAGTTCTGGCTGTGGGCAATGAAGCAAAGGACATGATCGGTCGTACACCCGGCAACATCGTTGCCATCCGTCCCATGAAGGACGGCGTTATCGCCGACTTTGATGTGACACAGGCAATGCTGCGTTATTTCATCAACAAGGCCTATGTGCGTTCCATGTTTGGGCCCAAGCCCCGCATCGTCATCTGTGTGCCTTCCGGCGTAACAGAAGTAGAAAAACGTGCGGTTTTGGAAGCTGCCATCGCCGCAGGCTCCAAAGAAAAAGATACTTATCTGATTGAAGAACCCATGGCGGCTGCCATCGGAGCAGGTCTGCCCGTGGCGGAACCTACCGGCAGCATGGTCGTTGATATCGGCGGCGGCACCAGCGAAGTAGCAATCATCTCCCTGGGCGGCATTGTAACCAGCACATCCCTCCGTGTGGCAGGGGATGCACTGGATACTGCCATCGTAAGCTACATCAAGAAAGAATTTGCTCTGGCCATCGGTGATCGCACTGCGGAAGAGATCAAGATCACCATTGGCTCTGCATATCCTTTGGAAAGAGAAGAAAAGATGGAAATTCGCGGACGCGACCTGGTAAGCGGTCTGCCCAAGACCATCGAAGTCAACTCTATCCATATCAGACAGGCCCTCAACGAACCTGTAGATTCCATCATCAATAGCATCAAGCAGACACTGGAAGCAACACCTCCCGAATTGGCTGCAGATATTATGGAATACGGCATTACACTGACCGGCGGCGGTGCCCATCTGCGTGGTCTGAACCATCTGATCACAGCGGAAACAGGCATGCCCGTAAATATCGCCGACGAACCTCTGAACTGTGTCGCATTGGGCACGGGTATGGTTCTGGAGCAGATCGATAAACTGAAATCTGTGCTGATCTCTCCCAGAAAAGCACTGTTCTGATCCTAAAAACACCGAAAGGAGCATTTCAATTTGCAGGAGTTTTTCTTAAAACATAAAAAGCATATCATCAGTGCGGGCATTGGGCTTCTGGTTTTGGTCACAGTCATTGCCAGCGGCAAAAAGCTGAACGCCACTCTGCTGGAAAGCGCCATCGGTGTCGTTGTCACCCCGTTTCAGGATCTGACCACGGGGATCAGCAGCTGGGTAGACGAAACTGTCACAGCATCTCGCAGCAAAACAAATCTGAAAGAAGAAAACGAAGGCCTGAAAAACCAAATTGCTGAACTGATGGAAGAAAACAGACGTCTGTCTATGTATGAGGCAGAAAACGCAAAGCTCTCTTCCCTGCTGAAGATTGCCCAAAGATATCCCGACTACGAAAGCGTCGGTGCGAAAATCATCGCCAAGGACCCCGGTGTCTGGTATGACGGCTTCATCATCGATAAGGGTACCTCCAGCGATATCAGCGCAAACATGGTACTGATTGCCCCCGAAGGGCTGGTTGGCAAGGTTCTGGAAAGCGGCACCACCTTCTCCAAGGCCCAGTCCATTCTGGACAGCCGTTCTTCTGTGCCTGCCAAAAGCGTGCGTACAGGCGATCTGGGCGTAGTAAAAGGAGATTATACCCTTTCCAACAACGGTCTTTGTAAAATGGAATATATCGACGGTGATGCGGAAATTATGGTGGGCGATGAAATCGTCACATCCCATCTGTCGGATATTTACCCCGAAGGGCTGGCGATCGGCAAAGTGCTGGAAATCGAAACCGATACCAACGGCCTAACAAAATATGCTGTCATCGAGCCTTATGTTGATCTGAAGCATTTGGACACCATTCTGATCATTGATAAAAACAGCGCTCCCGTCGGCAAAACCGCCGTACCTGCTGCAGAAACAGCAGGTACCGGCGAAGAAGCCACAGAGCCTGAGGAAAACACTACAGGTACGGGGGTGGCTGAATGAGGATCTCCATTACCGCACTGATTGTGTTTGTCAACTTTATATTGCAATCGACCCTGTTCCCTCATTTTGCCATTCAAGGGGTATTTCCCAATACAGCTCTCGTCATCGTCACCTCCTACGCATTGCTGCGGGGTAGCAAAGAGGGTGCACTGGTGGGCATTGGGGCAGGGTTTCTAATGGATGTGTTTTTCAACACCTACATCGGCTTTTATACCGCGCTGTATGTGATTTTCGGGGTGTTGTTCGGCCGCAGCCAGCGCAACTTTTACCGTGAAAACTATATCCTGCCCATCATTTTCTGTACGATCTCTACTGTGCTGTATCAAGTGATATTATATGTAACGGGATTTGTATTCCGCGGAGAAGGCAGCCTTCTTTATTTCCTATTCCGCATGCTCTTGCCCGAACTTGTCTATGTAGCAATCATCACAGTACCCCTGTACCGTATTTTGTTCGGAATCAATGAATGGCTGGAGCTGAAAGAAAAATACAAATACAGATTGTTTTAAACTGTTTCCCCATAGGAGGAACCGATGAGACGATATTACGAACACTTTTTAGAATTATGTAAAAACCGAATATTTGTCATGCTTTGCGGTGTGGTCGTTCTCTTTGTCATCATCGTGCTCCGTCTGTTTTCTTTGCAGATCATCCACGGGGAAGAATACGAAGCATCCATCACCGCCAGCGTTTCCAAAAATCTACCCGTTCCCGCTTCCCGCGGGGGGATCTACGACCGCTACGGCAGACCTCTTGCCATCAATACGGTGGCATATTCCGTTCAGGTGGACGGCAGCTTGGAACTGGAGCTTTCCGATAACGAAAAACAGAACCTTTCCAAAACTTTGATGAACTGGCTTTGGGAAAACGGCCATCAGCAGGTCAATTCTCTGCCCATTTCCCTGACCTCTCCTTATACCTTCACCTATGAAGGCACCGAAGAGGAGATCGAAAAGCAGGAAAACCGCTGGAAGGCTTCCATTGGCTTAGAGAAAAAACAGTATAAGATGACAGCAGAGGAATGTCTGGCTTATCTGTACGAAAAATACAACGTTCCCGGCAACTACAGCCCCCAGCAGAAACGGGCTTATCTTTCCTTGGTCATGAGCGACGACCGCAACCTGATGGCTTTGACCCTCGCCCTGAAGCTGAATGAATTTGGTGAAACCATCACCGATGAACTGCCTCTGGATACCGAAGCACCCTATGCCTTCCAGTTCAGCGGCAATGCAAACCGGGAAAAAAGCTGGAAGGAAAGCATGCAGATGGAAGGGGAACAGCTGAAATACAACTCTTTGCAGACATTGGATTATCTGAGAGATTTCTTTGGTCTGCCGGAAGGCCTGCCCAATGACCTGGTACGAGATACGCTGGGCATCCGCTATTCTCTCTACCTGAAACGCTATCAGCAGTTCCAATCTGTCACCATCGCCACCGATGTCAGCGACAAAACCCTGGCCTATATTGAAGAAAATCAGGATACTTTCCCCAATGTAGTTATCGACACTGTATCCCTGCGGGAATACCCTGAGGGTGCGTATTTTGCCCATATCATCGGCTATATCCGCCAGATGACAGAAAGCGACTATGCCTTATACAAGGACGAAGTAGACGTTCAAGGCAATCCCCTTTACAGCCAGACGGACATCGTTGGGCAGGACGGTATGGAAAAGCTCTATGAAAGAGAATTGAACGGTGTGGACGGTAAAGTCCAGATCGAAGTTGATAACCAGGGCCGTCGTATGAGCGTCATTGATTCCACAGAGCCTGTCCCCGGTAAAGATGTATTCCTCACATTGGACAGCGAACTGCAAAAAGTGGCTTATGATACTCTGGAAAGTGAACTGCGGAAAGCTGTGCTGAATAAACTGACCGGCAGAGGAAAAAATTATGCTTCCACCACAGAACTGTTCACTTCCATGATCAATGTGAACCATATTTCCGCCCAGAAGATGCTGCAAGCGGAGGACGGCACCCAAAAAGCCGTATATAACAAACTGAAACAGGCCATCCCCACCTTCCGTCCCGATCAGGATGACGCGGTAACGGTGGCAAAGGAATTCCTCATTGATGGACTGGAAAACGGCATCGTCAGCATAAAAGAGCTGACCCTGATGATGATCGAGCAAGGGCATCTGCCTGTGACAGAAGAAGAAAAAGCCGGCATCGAAAATGGTGCCTCTCCCCTGAGCCTCATCATCAAAAAGCTGAACAGCGGAGAAATGTCCCCTGCAGATACGGGTCTTGATCCCTGTACCGGTTCTGTCTTCGTGACCCAGGTGGGCACCGGTGAAGTTCTCGCCAGCGTGACCTATCCTTCCTACGATAACAATGAACTGGTCAATACCTTCAACAACGCATACTACAATGATCTGCTGCAGGACGGCAACACACCTTTGGTCAACCGTCCCTTGAAACAGAAAAAAGCTTCCGGTTCCACCTTTAAGATGATCACAGCACTGGCAGGGCTGGAAACAGGCACTATCACGCCCAATACCCTCATCACCGATAAAGGGCTTTTCAAGGACGCAGGTGTGCCCTATGCCCGCTGCTGGATCTATTCCAACACCGGCGGCACCCACGGCTCTTTAAACGTATCCCATGCGCTGGAAGTATCCTGTAACTACTTCTTCTATGAACTGGCTTACCGCATGGGTAATGTGGAAAACGGCACCAGCAATCAGGCCATCACCACGTTGAACGAATACATGGCAGCCTTTGGTTTGAATGACTATACCGGCCTGGAACTGGATGAATATGGTCCCACCATGGCATCCCCTTCCAATAAGGAAAAAGCCGTAAAGACCTTCAACCCCGATGCCACCACCAGCCAGACTCGCTGGACCGATGGTGATACCATTCGTACTGCAATCGGTCAGTCTATCAACAGCTACACACCGGCACAGATCACAAAATATGTTTCCACCCTGGCAAACGGCGGCACGCTGTATCAGCTGCACATGGTGGACCATATCCAAAACCCCGATGGCAGTCTTCATTCCGAAGTGGAAGAAAAAGTGGAAAACGTCACCAAATTCAAAGAGGAAAACCTGCAGGCCGTTTATGAAGGCATGTATCTGGTAACCAACGGCAGCCGGGGCACGCTCCGTACCGCCTTCAATGACCTGCCCGTAAAAGTGGCAGCAAAAACTGGTACCGCCGAAGAAGACAAGAACCGCAGCTCCCATACCTGGTTCGTCTGCTTCGCGCCTTATGATGACCCGCAGATCGCCATCACCGTCATGATCCCCTTCGGCGAAGGCAGCGGCACCCCCGCGCCGGAAGTTGCCAAGGCGATCATCCGAGAATATCTGGGGCTGGATTATACGCCCACAAATACGACCATGCAGACAGTACTGGCAGAATAAATACAGGAGGGGAAAAATGTATAACGAAAACTATGTAATCTTTAAAGGCACAAAAGACGGCGTAACCGTTATTTTCGACCCTGAAGTGTCTTTCGATATCCTCTGCAGACAGCTGGAAAGAAAAGTAGAGGAGGCAGGCAGATTTTTTGATAACGTGAAAACATCCCTGGCCTTCAAAGGCCGTGTGTTCACGGAAGAAGAAGAAGAGATCCTACTGAAGATCATTGCGAAATATACCACCATGGAGATCACCTTCGTGAAAACAGAAAACAACGAGCTGAAACGCCTGAGCGATCTGCTGGAAAAGGAAATGTCTCCCTACAATCTGACAAAATTTCACAAAGGCTCTCTCAGAAACGGTCAGAAGATCGAATTTGACGGCAGCGTCGTAGTCGTTGGGGATGTAAACCCCGGCGCAGAGATCAAGGCTGCCGGCAACATCATCGTTTTGGGGCAGCTGAAGGGCATGGCTCACGCCGGCTGCAAGGGCATGACAGATGCCTTTGTGACAGCCATTTATATGGCTCCCGTTCAGCTTCGTATTGCTGATATCATCACCCGCTTTCCCGAAGAAAACAAAAGGGGGCCCAAGCCCCCCGAATATGCCTTCGTACAGAATGGGCAGATCTTCGTGATGGCCCTTTCCTGATGCCTTCGCGCAGCCGGAAAATGCTGTCGTATTTTAGGAAAAGTTCTCCTCTTTTGCTAAAAAAAAGGAGTGCAAAACAAGCATATTTTTGTTAATATAGAAATAGAAATCAGATATTTTCTCGAAGATAGGAAAACCTGTGAAAACACGTAAAATAAACTTCTGAGATTAGGAGGAACATCAATGAGTGAAGTAATCGTAATCACCAGCGGCAAAGGCGGTGTTGGCAAAACAACGACCAGCGCAAACCTTGGCTGTGGTCTTGCAGTATTAGGCAAAAAAGTTGCACTGGTAGACGCGGATATCGGCCTGAGAAATCTGGACGTTGTCATGGGTCTGGAAAACCGTATCGTATATGATCTGGTAGATGTCGTAGAGGGCAACTGCCGCTTGAAACAGGCTCTCATCAAAGACAAACGCTATGATGGTCTGTTTCTGCTGCCTGCAGCCCAGACAAGAGATAAAGATGCTGTTTCTCCCGAACAGATGCAGAAGCTGTGCGACGACCTAAAGGAAGAAGGCTTCGACTACATCATTCTGGACTGCCCTGCCGGTATCGAACAGGGCTTCAAAAACGCCATTGCCGGTGCAGACAGAGCCATCGTAGTTACAACACCCGAAGTTTCCGCAGTGCGTGATGCTGATCGTATCATCGGCCTGCTGGAAGCAAACGAACTGAGAAACCCTTCCCTGATTCTGAACCGTCTGCGTATCGACCTGGTACAGCGGGGAGAAATGATGAATATTGAGGACGTAGAAGAAATTCTGGCTATCGATATTCTGGGCGTGGTTCCCGATGACGAAAGCATCGTAATTGCTACAAACAAAGGCGAACCTGCCGTAACCAGTCAGGAATCCAAAGCCGGCCAGGCTTACAGAAACATCGTTCAGCGTCTGTTAGGTGAAGATGTGCCTATCATGACATTCGAACAGGAACCTGAAACCTTTATGGACAAGCTGAAAAAACTGTTCCGTAAATAATCCCTGACCCAGGAAAGGAAGTGTAACGATGGATTTCTTTAGCTTTTTCCGTAAAAAACAAGCACCACCTTCCGGTAGTGTTGCAAAGGACAGACTGAAACTGGTTCTGGTACACGACAGAGTGAACTGCTCTTCTCAGGTTCTGGAAATGCTGAAAACAGATATCATCAAAGTCATCTCCAACTATATGGAAATCGACACAGAAGAACTGGATATCCAGATCACCCAGACCCAGTCTGAAGACAACAACGGCACTGTTCCCGTATTGTACGCGAACATCCCCATCAAGAGCATGCGTAAGACGAATCACGACGACTGATTCCTTGCTTTATCAAAAGACCAATGAAAAAGACCTTCAAAGCCGAATTGGATTCCGAAAGTTTGAAGGTCTTTTCGGGTTCTTCGCATAAAGCTCGCATCTGCAAGCCTTATGCGAAGCATCTGAAAAATCATCGCTAGGAGTATATTTATGGACATTAAAAAATACATTCAAAATCTGGACTGGTGGCTGGTGGGCGCAGTCTGCCTGCTGGCTCTTTTCGGGCTGATCTGCATCGCCAGTGCGACCCGCATCAATCTGGGGGAAAGCCCTTCCAATGTCATCAAACAGGGGGTATTCCTGCTGATCGGGCTGGGTCTGATGATCGTTGCCGCCAATGTAGATTATGAATATTTCTCACAATTTTATATCCCAATTTATATTTTGAATATCCTGCTGCTTTTGGCAGTATTGTTCCTTGGTACCAACAGTAAAGGTGCGACCCGTTGGATCGCCATCGGCCCTCTGACCATCCAGCCTTCGGAATTCGCCAAGGTCATCATGATTTTCTGCATGGCAAAGGTCATCACCATGAGACAAAAAAGTGTGAGCGATTTTTCTACCCTCGTTTACCTCTGCGGATTTATCGGTATTCCTCTGGTATTAGTCCAGAAGCAGCCTGCCCTTTCTGCCAGCCTGGTTTTGGTCGCTATCTTTTGTATTGAGCTGTTCATTGCAGGGCTGGATTGGAAGATCATCCGCAACGTACTGGTGGTCATCGTACCTATCGTGGCGCTGATCCTATTCGACGTAAGCAGGGAAAATCCCCTCTTCACCGATAAGATCTTTGCCCAGCATCAGTTCAACCGTATCTTGTCCTTCGTAGACCCCAGCCGAGATGCCAGTCTGTATTATCAGACGGAAAAATCCATCTCTGCCATCGGTTCCGGTCAGCTGACCGGGAAGGGACTCTTCCATGGCACGCTGAATCAGCTGAGCTATCTGCCGGAACCCCATAACGACTTCATTTTTTCTGTAATTGGGGAAGAATTTGGCTTTTTCGGATGTATATTTGTTCTTGGCGTATTGCTTTTTATCGTTTTTCGGTGTATATTAATAGCAATATCGGCCAGGGATACCTTCAGCCAGTTATTGGCAGCAGGCATCGCCGGCATGTTTGCGTTTCAGACTTTTGTAAACGCAGGTGTAGCCACCGGCATCCTACCAAATACAGGTATGTCATTACCCTTTGTCAGCTACGGGGGCAGCTCTATGTGGACAAACATGGTAGCCATCGGACTAATGTTGAACATAAGAAAAAAAGAGACAAAATCACTATTCGAGGGAGGTTTGTTATGAATATCGGTTTGATCGCTCATGATAATAAGAAAAAATTGATGGAAAACCTTTGCATTGCATACAGACATATTTTGTGTAAACATGAAATCTACGCCACCGGCACTACGGGGCGTCTGGTAGAGGAAGCAGCCAATCTGGTGGTACACAAATACCTTTCCGCGCACCTGGGCGGGGAACAGCAGATGGGCGCACAGATCATCAATAATGATATCGACCTGATGATTTTCCTGCGAGATCCCGTCTCCCCTCATTCTTATGAATCTGAAGTAAACTCCATCCTGCACTTGTGCGATATGCACAATATTCCCCTGGCAACCAACTTGGCAACGGCAGAAGTGCTGCTGCTGGCCTTGGACAGAGGCGATCTGGATTGGAGAAACGTAATGCGCTAAGAAAGGACGTTAGCTTCTATGGAAATGTATTTCAACGGCACTGCGCTGGCTATTATCGTGGGATATTATCTGCTCATCAACATCATTATGTATATTGCCATGGTGATTGATAAAAAAAGAGCCATGAAAGACGGCTGGCGTATTCCCGAAAAGAATCTGTACCTCCTGGCGGTTCTGGGCGGCGGTACCGGCGGGTTGATCGCTATGGTAACAAAACACCATAAAAACCATCATCTGGATTTTATCTTGGTTTTCACCATTACCGCAATCCTGCATTTTATTGTAGCTTTTCTTGCCATCAGTCGATTTGCTTTTGTTATGAATTAACAAAACAGCCTCAAACTCTAAGCGTTTGAGGCTGTTTTTTATTCCTTCCATAATTCTACGATCTTTAATTTGATCTTTGGTGTCAGCTTTTCCTGTTCCATGGCAGAGACAACGAGAAATTCTTCCTCTGTCAGGGTATTTTGCAGACGGGCATGGCTTTCCTCTGTAGAATAGCCCCACGCCGCATCCACAAAGCACATCTGAGGATAGAGGACACACCACCAGTTCTGCCCCTCTGCCGCACCGATCTCAATCCGCAGAGCATCATAGACCCCCGCAGGAAAGATCAAATCGTCATATTTCTTGAAGGGAAATTCTTCCCGCACCAAAGATACACGGACGGGATACGTATAGCCTTGAGCCAACACCTCCGCTTCTGCTGTTTCACAGATCTCCTGCTGGGCATTTTCCAAAGCCGCCAGGGTCTCCTCCTTGGATTCGCACACCGTCAGCAGAGCGCTGTATTCCTGCAGGACTTTATCCCGCACCGCAAGCTTCAATGCCTGATCCGCCTCCGAATCGCTGTTTGCCAGCACATGGAACCGGACCACCTTAGCCCCAATACCCTTTTGAATCATATCCGAATAGCCTTTTGTCCAATGGGCGGCAAACAGCAAGCTGAAGGCTACCCCAATGACAACAGCAAGAATCCAATACCATTTTTCTTTTTCCCAAAGAGCCCGTATCGTCTGTTTCCAGTTTCGTTCCATCCTGCTCTCCCCTTTTCTGATTGATACAGATACAGGATATCCACTTTTTTCCAGGTTTAAACATCAGCGTTTTCGCCCCATGTCCTTTAATTCCAGTTCCGGGTAGATTTGAAAAACCATTGCATCCCACAGGACATCTCTGCTGTATTCTTCCGCCAGCTGGGGCATCGCCCGCTGCAGGCGTGGCAAGATGCCGAAGAGATCCTCTCCTGCCCCCATTGCTATTTTTAGCGTATGCTCCACTTCTTCTTTTATGATGGCTTCAAAGGTTTCTTCGATCTCTTTGCGGGATCGGGAAGAAAGCAGACTGCCCCTGCCCCCCTGCAGAGCCCCTTCCACAGGCAAAGTCACCGTACAGAGGATAGAATCCCCCACAATGGAAAAATCATAAAACACATGGCTTTTTCCAATCTCCACAGGGATACTTTCCCCCTGATAGGGGCCTTCCAGCAAAGCCCCTTCTGCTTCCCCCAAAAGGAAGAGATAGCCCCTCTCCTCGGCATCATCAAGGGAATACACCTTCGTGGGCGTGACTGCCATACCGCCGCCCAGTTTCAGTTTCCCGTCCTTTGCACCGATACAGGGAATGACACCGCAGCCCCCTTGCTCCTGCCGTTCCGTCAGGAAGGTGTCCAAGTCCATCCCCTTTGTCACTGCCACCTCCCGGGCAGTATTTTTATAAAAATCCCAGAGAAACAGCCCTGTTTTGCTGTCCTCCGCCATGGCTGCTTCCACACATTCCGCCGCAGAGCCATCGGTGGCAAGGAGCATGACTTTTTCTGAAACTGTCTGACTCCGCTCCAATTCCCCCAGAAAAGCATCCAGTTTGGGGGCATCCTGCAATAAATCTCCCCCTAAAATCACCGTTTTCAGCTGCCCCAAGTCCGTCTTGCGGGAGGTATGGGTATCCACCTGGGCCACCGCCCCGGCAAGGGTCTCGCTTTCAGCGGTATAGCTCTCTTCCTCGCCCGTTTCTATATTGGCAGGGGCAAAGGTGAAGCTACAGGCTGTCTCTGTGCTGTCCGCCCCCAGAGTGATGATAAACGCCCGATCCTCCGGGTCTTTTTTATCCCAGCAGCCCGTCAGAAAAAATGGCGGCAGAAGTGCCAAAAGAAACAATTTTTTCTTACACATGGGCTTTTCCTCCTTTCCCAGCAAAAAGCAGCAATATCAATGGTACGATCACCAGATAGATGAGATTGAGAAAGGGGGCAGCCTGCATCCGCAAATAATAGGCCGTGGAAAGATTCCCTGGAAGGAAGGATGCGGCAAATACCGCCGCCAGCCAGACCCAAAGCCATGTTTTTCGCTTCGTTTCCTGCTGACAGCACAGCTGCACCCCCAGCAGAGAGCCAAAAAACAGGGTGCCCGAAAGGAACACAGATACGGACGCCATCCAAAACCAAAGAAGCAGAACATCCTGTCGGGTCAGGAATACGCCTGTAAAGCTGACCCGTTCCATCATCTGCAGGGAGGGCAGCAGCTTTTCCGAAAGTACCCCTTCCCCATAAACCGCCAAACAAAGGAACACCATAGCCGCCACCACCAGCCCCGTCAAGGCACTGCTTTTCAGGACAGCAGAAGGGGCGCGGGCAGGCCGTTTCAAATCGGGATAAATAAAATAGAGGAAGGTCAGCCCCTGAAAGACGATGCTCATGGCGGCGACACCACCCCCGATTTCCGAAACAGAGGGCAGTTTCAAGGGCAGGATACGATGGTATTGGGATGAAATGGCAACGGCAATGAGAATAATCGCCAAGGGGATGGCGACCAAAAAGAATAATATTTCCGCTGTCCGCCCCCGACATTCCGTCCCCTGGGCTGCCAAAGAACCTGCCACTGCCAATACCACCAAAGAAATGACCCAAACCGGCGTGGTAGGCAGCATAGAACGGCAGACGATCTCACTAAAGATACGCAATTCCAGCATGCCATCCAACAAAAGCTTCCCCACTAAACCAACAAGAACGATCGTTCCAAAAAAATTCCCGAAGCACCCACGGCACCAATCCACTACCGTGCCCTGGGGCAGCCTTTTGCCCACTGACGTTAGCAGCAAAGAGAGCACCACAAACACCGCTCCACTGAGCAGAGCCACCACCCAGCAAGCCCTGCCACTAAGGTGTGCCAATTCCCCGGGCAGGAAAAGGACTGTCGTGCCGAAGCAATCCAGCAATAATAATGCCTGCAGCTGTCGGAGGGAAATTTTTCGATTTTCCGCAAACATCATTTTTCCCCCTTTCTCATCCGCTCAGAAGAACGGGTAAAGATGGGTCTGCCCTTCATTTTGGACAAAGGCAGGCGGAAAATACTGTCCTCCCAGTCCATATCGTCGTTAACGGAGGAGGAGCAGAAGGGATAGAGATAGGGAATGCCATAGGAGGTCAGGCTGGCAAGGTGGGCCAGCAGCAGCAGGAGAGCCGCCCAGACCCCGAAAATCCCAAACACCGATGCCAAAAGAATCACTAGATATTTGCTGAGCCGCAGCCCCGAAACGATGGAAACATTGGGGATCACAAAAGAACAGATGCCCGTCAGGGCGGAAACGATAACCACCGCAGGGCTCACAAGACCAGCTTCCACGGCAGCAGAGCCGATGATAATGCCCCCGACGATACCGATGGTGGAGCTGACAGGCGAAGGCAGGCGAATGCCAGCTTCCCGCAAAAGTTCAAAGGCCAGCTCCATGATAAGGACTTCCCCAATGACGGAAAAGGGGATGGCTGCCCTAGTCGCCGCCACCTTCAGCGCCAAAGCCGTAGGCATCAGCTGGGGATGATACACAGAAAAAGCGATATACAGCCCCGGCAACGTCACCGCCAGAAAGGCTGCCCCATAGCGGATGAGCCGAATGAAACTCATGATCTCCCAACGGTCATAATAATCCTCTGCTGCCTGAAAAAAGGTATTCAATGTGGCAGGCAGGAGGATGGCATAGGGGGTATTATCCACCAGAAGGGCCACCCGCCCCTCCAACAGAGACGATGCCGTCTTATCAGGTCGCTCCGTCATTTGCAACTGGGGAAAGGGAGAATACTGCCGTTTTTCCAGAAGCTGTTCCGCATAGCCGCTATCGGGAAGGTGATCCAAATCCATATTATCCAGCTGCTGTTCCACCTTTTTCAGGATTTCCGGGCGGACAAGATCTTCCATATACATCAGAGCAATGTCGGTTTTGCTGCGCCTGCCCACCTTTTTCCGTTTTAGTTTCAGCTTCGTGTCTCGAATCCGTCTGCGAGTCAGCACTACGTTTACAGACATCAACTCCGTAAAGGCATCCTTTGGCCCCTGCACCACCACCTCTGTCTCCGCCTTATTGACACCACGTGAGGGAAAGCCTTTGGTGGATGCCTGCAGAGCAAAATCGTTTCCATTCATTAAAATAGCCGTATCCCCCAAAAGGACGGCATCATAGACCTGCTGCAGCGTGGTGATCTTGCTCATTTCCCCAATGGAAATAACTTCATCCATGAGACTTTGTAGCAGCCCTTCTGTCCCTTGCATTTCACACCGCGCCATCACATTGGTCATAATAAAATCCTGAATGGCATCCCCATCCACGATATTGTCTGTATAAATTAAAAACAGCGTCCCCTCGCCGCCATGGATACGGAATTCCCGCATGATGATATCGCCGCAATCCCGAAAGGCTTCTTTGATCGCCGCTGTATTCTTCGCCAAATCCTTGCTGATCTGCATACCTTCACCGCCTATACTTTTTTCCTAGTTTGCGGAAAAAAAGGAAAACTATGCAAAAGAAAAAGCCCTGAACCCTTTCGTTCAGAGCTTTTTGCTTTTGATTTCATTAAGACTGGCTGCTACTGCCCAGCAGGCTGGGATTTTCGAAGGTAAATACCAGCATATCGTGATTATAGGCATTCTGTCTCAAGGCAATCTCTGCTTTCAGAACACCCATTCGCGCCTGTTCCACGGCTGTTTTTGTCACATTGCCTGCCTGATAGCTTACCTGTACCGCACGATAATCCGCCTGCGCCTTTGTCAGGTCTGCCTGGGCAGAGATATAGGCTGTTTCCAGCTGCTGGATCTGCAAATACGCATTGCGAATAGCCAACGCCTTATCCTCCTTCGCTGTTTTCAGGGCACGCTTCGCCTGGTCGTAACTCAGGTCATTTTTCTTTGCGGAGGAACCATTGTCGGATTCTGCCAGATAGTTCTTGTCAAATTTTGCGCTTTCCAGCTTTAGTTCCGCCATCTGGATGGTCAGATCATTATTTGTTTTCTCATTGATATACTGATCCATGGTCTTGGTCATCTCATAGGGTTCATAGGATACATCATACACAAAGGTGAACCGTTGATCGGTTCTTTCGCCCATAAGGTTATTCAGCTTGATATATTCCTGTTCCAATTTTGCTTCCAGCTGTTTCACAGTATCCTGAGCCTGATTTGCGGCGATCTCTAGCTGATCCAGGTTATATTTGCTCAGCAGCCCCAAGCTATACTTTGTCTGCCCCTGCTGATACAATTTTTTCTGCATATTCGCATTTTCCTGCACCAATTGCAGATTGTCCAAATCGCTGAGGATCGTTGTAAAATAAGATTTTACTGTCACTTCCAATGCCAGCTCTGTCAATTTGCGGCCGATGCTGTTCTGCTGCATGCCCATATCTGTCTGGAATGCTGCAGAAGTCACTGCCCACCAGCCATCATTGACCCATTTCTGGTAATCATAAGTAGGCATATTGAAATACCCTGTATCCCACAGGTCTTCCTTGGTTTCCTGCAGGAAATCGGCAGTATCCTGGATATCTCGCAGATCGGGGCTATGTTTTTTCGCCTTCGCCAAGGCTTCTTCATAGGTCAGCGTGGGCAGAGGAGCAACTTCTTCTGTTTTTTCCACCACAGGGGCTACCTGTACCCCCTGCTGTTGTGCAGAAAGAGCTTCTGCTGCAAAAACCTGTGTGCTGCACAGACTCATAGACAGAGCCAACGCCAGCGCACCTTTCGCCTTATATAAAATTGCTTTCATATTCCAACCTCCATTTATCGTTTTAAACTAAAACTAATTATATCATATTATCAAAAAAAATCCAGTACATTAATGATTTCTTAATGGAAATTTTCTTGTAAATTCAAGAAGTTTTGCAGTAGCGGAAAATGTTTTCAGAATATGAAAAAAGAGACCTCCCTTTTGGGAGGTCTCTCAGAATATCTACCTATTCAGTTTAACCGAAGGATCAAATTATTTCTGATTGCCATTCAGTGTAGCTGTCTTTGTAGCTGCATCCCATGTGAT
>CALCGT010000049.1 GCA_937901125.1 uncultured Clostridia bacterium
AACGTGCATGGGTTTACCTGGTAGGCGTAAAGGCTATCAAACCTTATCGTATTGCTTGGACAATCGTTGTACTGATTGGTTGTGCAGCTGCTCTGGATGTAGTTTGGAATGTAGCTGATACACTGAACGCATGTATGGCATTCCCTAACATGGTTGCTCTGCTTGGTCTGTCTGGCGTTATCGCATCCGAAACAAACAAATATGTTTGGGATAAAGACGCTGAAAAGGGCGGTCTGATGAAATGGATGGACGATGAAGCTCCTCAGCTGGACAAATAATCCGCATAGCTTTGTGAAAAATCCAATAATCTTATAAGATGAATTTAAGCGGCATGCTCTTTGAGCATGCCGCTTTTTCTGTGGGGTGAAATATGAAACCTTGGATTTCTAAGGTGGCATTTTGCCATTCCAAAACCCAAAAAGACGAAGTTTTTTGAGGTTCCCCTTGGTTTATGTTATAATAAAGCATAATTCTAAAAATGGAGGAGAACGGTATGACCGAAAAATTATACTATCAGGATGCGTATGCAACAAAGTTTACAGCAAAGGTACTGGAATGTACAGAGGATAAACAGGGCTACAAAGTAGTTCTGGACAGAACCCTATTTTACCCCGAAGGCGGCGGACAGCCTGCGGATATGGGTACACTGGGCGGTGTAAATGTGTTGGATGTCCATGAAAGAAACGATATCATCACCCATACGACAGATAAACCTCTGGAAGTGGGGGCAGAAGTGGAGGGCGAAATCGACTGGGAACGCCGCTTCGACCTGATGCAGAACCACTCCGGTGAACATATCCTCAGCGGTGTCATCTGCGGGAAATATGGCTGCGATAACGTTGGTTTCCACATGGGGAAGGAGATCATCACCATCGACCTAAATACAAAGATCCCCGAGACAGACTTGCCTTGGCTGGAAGAAAAAGCCAACGAAGCCATTTGGACAAATGCACCTGTGGGCATCCGCTATCCTTCCAGGGAAGAACTGGATGCGCTAGAATATCGCAGCAAAAAGGAATTGGAAGGGCAGGTGCGTATCGTCAATGTTGGTGAATATGACTGCTGTGCCTGCTGTGGTACTCACGTAAAACTGGCAGGGGAGATCGGGCAGATCAAGATCATCGGTGCCCAAAATTATAAGGGCGGCACAAGGCTGGAGCTCCTTTGCGGCAAGCGTGCCCTGCAGGATTATCAGAAGAAAAACGATGTGGCAAACGAAGCAGGCAAACTGCTTTCTGTGCCCGGCGTGAAGGCGGACAGTGCGGTGAAGAATCTGCTGGCGGAAAGAGATGCACTGATCCAGACATTGAATCAGCTGAAATGGAAGTATTTTACCCAGAAAGCGGAACAGGTGGCAGCAGGCACAGAAAATATCCTCTTTTTCGGCGATGGCTTGAACAGCAAGGATATGACTCACTTTGCGGATCTACTACTGAAAAAAGGCGCGAAACGCACAGCAGTATTTTCGAAAAACGGGGAAGGCTTTGCTTTTGTGCTGCTGAGTACAGAAAAGGATGCCCGTACCTTTGCCGATGAAATGAAAGAACCCTTTGGCTGCAAGGGCGGCGGCAAGCCTGATGCGGTACAGGGCAGAGTCAGCGCGGATAAAAAAGGACTGAAGGCATTCTTCGAAGGCAAAGGATTCTTGATCGAAGAATAAAAACAGGGAAAAATAAAAAAATCGTAAGAAAGTATTTAGAAAAAAGACAAACATCTTTCTTTAAAATATGATATCTTTGTGGCGAAAGGCAGTGAAGAGATGAAAGAAGCATTCAAAAAAAACAGAGAAAAGCTGCTGAACCGGATCGAAATGTTTTCGGCGGCGGTGTTATTTGCGGGAAAGGCGCCTTTCAAAAGAGGGGATGAAAAGTACCCTTTTTCTCCTGACCGTAATTTTTACTACGCAACGGGCATCGACAGGGAGGATTGTATCCTGTTTCTGGCAAAAACCAGAATCGGTGTGGAGGAGACCCTTTATATCCCCAGAGATAATGGTGTGATGGCAAAATGGGTCGGCGCAAACATGACGGCGGAAGAAGCAAGAGAAGCCAGCGGCATTGAAAACATCGGCTGGATCGACGAATTCGAAGGCGATTTTGCGTCCTATATTTTCAAAAACGGTATCAAAAAGCTGTGGCTGGATATGGAAAACCGGGAATGGGACGATGCATTGTCCCCTGCATTGGAATTTGCAGCAAAGGTACGCCGCAATGCGCCCCAGATGGTCTTTGGTGACTTGTATCAAGCCTTTAGCGAAATGCGCCTTATCAAAGAAGACTGGGAACTGGAACGTATGCGGAAAGCCATGGATATCACCCGTCAGGGCATCGAAGCCATGATGAAAGCAGCCAAAGCAGGCATGAAGGAATACGAAGTGGAAGCGGCTTACGACTATGTGCTGATGAAAAACGGCGTGAGGGAAAAGGCCTTTCAGACCATTGCCGCCGGTGGCAAGCGGGGCACGATTTTGCATTATGTGGCAAATAACCAGCCTGTGGCAGATGGGGAGTTGATCCTGATTGATGTAGGGGCTCAGTGGGAATGGTACAACGGGGATATTTCCCGTACTTTCCCCATCAATGGGAAATTTACAGAGCGTCAGAAGCTGGTCTACAACATCGTTTTGGAAGGACAGCAGAAGGTCATCGAGGCCATCAGACCCGGTGTGCCTTTTGCTGATCTGAACGAATTGCTGAAAGATCATTATTTCGAAGCATTACAGAAAATCGATTTGGTCGACACAAAAGAGGATGTGGCGAAATATTATTACCACAGCGTGAGCCACTACCTTGGGGCAGAGACCCACGACGTAGGCAGATATGGAGACCGTATTTTGGAGTCTGGTATGGTTCTAACGGTGGAACCGGGTCTGTATATTGAAGAATGGGAAATCGGTATCCGCATCGAAGATGATGTACTGGTGACAGAAGAAGGCAATGAAGTGATGACTGCTGCCATGATAAAAACGGTAGAAGAGATCGAAGCCTTTATGGCAGGTGAGCCCCATGACAGAGTTTAAGGAAACAGACCTCTATGCACCCATTCGTGCCTTTTTGGAAGAGGAAGGCTATCAGGTGCAGGCAGAAGTGAAGCGCTGCGATATTGCTGCGGTGAAACAGGGACAACTGGTGGTGGTAGAACTGAAAAAAGCCTTTAACCTGAAACTGGTTTATCAGGCATTGGAGCGGCAAAGCCTGACGGAGCAGGTATACGTTGCCATTCCCCGTCCGAAAAAGGGACAGCGGGAAAAGCCATGGAGGGATATGCTGCGGCTGTTGAAACGGCTGGAGCTGGGTTTGCTGACGGTGGCGTTGGATAGCCCTCTGCAGACGGTGGATGTGGTGCTGGAGCCTTCCGACAGTTTGGCCTGGAAAAATCGCAAGAAGCGGGAACAGGTGCAGACGGAGATGGAGAACCGCCAGATGGATGTGAACGTGGGCGGTATGACCAGAAGAAAGATCATCACAGCCTTTCGGGAAAAAAGCATCCGTTTGGCCTGTATTCTGGAACGGGAAGGGCAGATTTCCACGGCGGTTCTTCGGGAAAGAGGCATGGAGGACTATGTTGGTATCCTCAGCAGAAATTTTGATAAATGGTTCCGACGGGTGGAAAAAGGCGTGTATGCCCTTTCGGAAAAAGGAAGAGAAGCTCTGGAAAATGAAGATTATGCAAAAACTGTGGCCTTTTATCGCAAGGAAACGTTTGAGTAAGGAGGAATGGTTATGTCCATACTTCAGGTTTTAGGAAATGTATTGTGGGTGATTTTTGGCGGCCTGATCTCTGCCATCGGCTGGCTTTTGGCAGGGTGTCTTTGTTGTATCACTATCATTGGCATCCCTATTGGGACCCAGTGTTTTAAATTTGCAAGGATGGCCCTTTGTCCCTTTGGCAAAAAGATCTATTACGGCAATATGGGTTCCGGTTCTATTCTTTTGAATGTGATCTGGGTGCTGCTTTGCGGCGTGGAGCTGGCGTTGGCTTCTGTTGCCATGGGCATCACCTGCTGTCTGATCATTGTGGGGATTCCCTTCGGTCTGCAGCATTTCAAATTTGCCATGCTGGCATTGACCCCCTTTGGTGCAGAGATTCGTGAGATGTAAAGAGATATGAAAAGAATGGGAATTTGGGTGAAACGGGTGATGATATGTCTGTTTTGCCTTGGTATTGTTGGAATCTTGACGGTTTTTGGTTTGAGCTCCTATATGAAAAACCATACGGCGGCGCAAATCCTTTCGGAAGAAGAAGCGGCGAAGCTGGATGCAGACTGTATCCTGATTTTGGGCTGCGGTGTGCGGGAGGACGGCACGCCGAGCCTAATGCTGCGGGACAGACTGGAAACAGGCATCGCGTTGTATGAAGCGGGGGCTGCGAAGAAGCTTTTGATGAGCGGCGATCATGGTCGAAAGGAATATGATGAAGTGAATACCATGAAGAATTTCGCCATGGAACGGGGCATCCCCTCTGAAGATATCTTCATGGATCATGCAGGTTTTTCCACTTATGACAGTATGTATCGGGCAAGAGATGTGTTCTGTGCGAAAAAGGTGATTATCGTGACCCAGGCATATCATCTGCCCAGGGCATTGTATGTGGCGGAAAAACTAGGCTTGGAGGCTTGTGGTGTGGCTGCTTTGGACGTGAATTATCACGGGCAGATGTATCGGGAGTTACGGGAAATGCTGGCGAGAGCCAAGGATTTCTGTAGCGCATGGCTGCAGCCGGAGCCGAAGTTTTTAGGGGATGCTATCCCTGTCAGTGGAAATGGAGATTTGACCAACGATTAAGGAGGAATGAAAATGATCGTAACGACAACAAACGGCATTGAAAGTAAGAAAATCGTAGAGTACAAAGGCATTGTATTTGGCGAAGTGATCTCCGGTGTAAATATGGTAAAGGACATGATGGCAGGGCTGACGAATATTTTCGGCGGCCGTTCCAATACATACGAAACGGAGTTAATCAGTGCCAGACAGAGTGCCATCCGTGAAATGGAAGAAAGAGCGGCACAGCTGGGCGCAAACGCAGTTGTGGGCGTAGATATCGATTATGAAGTATTGGGGGCAGATAACGGCATGCTGATGGTAACCGCTTCCGGTACAGCAGTCAGATATGAATAAATGCGGAAGAGGCATCCGCTCATAAAAAAACCTCAGCTCCTATTGGAGTTGAGGTTCTTTTTTTATTCTTCGCCAAGATAATCTCTGGGGTTCTGGTAAACACCGTTCAGCTGAATTTCATAGTGGCAATGGATACCGCTAGACATGCCTGTGGTACCTGTGGTGCCGATGATATCGCCCCGTTTGACTTTGTCACCGACGTTTACGTTTAATTCCGTGCAGTGGGCATACAAAGTTGTGAAGCCGTTATAGTGATCAATCACAACATAGAAGCCAAATTCGGGATGGAATGTAGCGGTTGTGACTGTGCCTGCTGCAGTGGCATAGATGGGGATGATCTGACTTTTGGTGGAGATATCCATACCATAATGCTTTCTGCCGTCGCTGATGGAAGGGTCAGCAGCAGGGTTGAATTCTGTGGAAACGATTCTGCTTTCCACAGGCCAGCCTGTGGGGATATTGTTCTGGCAAGCCAGAGCATATGTGACATCTGCTGCTACAGAAGTGAAGGAAATGCCTGTTTCATCCATCATAGCGTTCATTTTATCCAACTGTGCGGAAAGGGTAGATGCCTTGTTATAGGATGTGCTGATAATGTTTGTAAAAGTCGGAGCCACATCAGAGGTTTCCAGAGCAGTGGTCACTGCTGTAAGGGCAGCGGAAGAAGAATCGGAAGGACTCATGCTGTTGATCTGATCGTAAAGATCATCCTTCACAGTCTGAATCTCGTTCATCTTCTGTTCCAGTTCTGTGGTTTTGTTCTGGATGGCATTGATATTTTCTGTATATTCGTTATTTTCATTCTGCAGCAGTTCCGCTCTTTGCTCCAGCTTACGATTTTCCCGTTCTGTTTCCAAGAGCTGTTCTTCGGAAGCCTGTAGGTCTGTTTTCGTTTTCTGATAAGCACCAACGGAGAAAACAGAGCCGCCGATCAGGATCGCTGCTGCTGCACAAATGGCTGCAGCATGACGAATGCGGAAATGCAGTGTTTTCTGCTGACCTTTATGAGAAATATGAAGCGTCAGGAAGTGCTTCTGGTGTTTTTCATGATTTTGATTTTCACTCATACGCAGGGTCTCTCACCTTTCTTTTTTCTGTCCAAAAAGTATTATAATGGAAGAATACGGGTTTGTAAACTAAAATTTCATGAAAAATTCAAATATTGTAACAATTCGTTAATAATTGTGAGAGTGGACTTTGTGGATATCATTTGTTATACTATATAGATGTATAAAACTCTTATAAGGAAGGGGGCTTTTCATGGATCCAAAGGTGAAAACAGGCATCAGCGCAGCCCAGATGGGGCTGAAAGCAGTCAGGACTGGCAAACAAGCACTGGATCTGAAGAAAAAACTGCCTGGTGAGAAGAAAAAGGTAACCAGGAAAGCCTTGCAAAGGGCGGCCCAAAAAGCAGCCAGACAGGTTTTGAAAAATGAAAAGAAACAAACCCGTAAAAAACGGAACCGAAAGGCTGTGAAGAACACCAAAAGCATAGGGCGTGTTGCTTTGGCAATCTGGAATAGATATTTTTAATCATAAATCACAATGAATGAGGAGGACGCCACAAATGGACGAACTGGAAAAGAAAGAAGAATTGGAAACGGAATTGGAACAGGAAACTGTGGAAACAGAACCGGCTCCTGCGGAAATAGAGGAGGAAATACAGACTGAGGCCGAAGAGCAGGCCACGGAAGCGGAAGAAGAGCCTGCGGTGTCAGAAGAAACAGACGAACCGGTTTCTGAAGAAAAGAAGAAAGCGGAAAAGGAAGGTAGCAATATCGTTGGCATTATCGTGGGACTGGCGGTATTTATTGCGGTTTTAGCATATTGCTGGATGCTTCCCGGCGGAGGCAGCGTGCAGGATACGGGGGTTCTGTATGCCAAGGACAATGACCTGTATTTTTATGACCTGAAAAACGACCCTTACCTGTTGCAGGAAGGTATCAGCGAAGGCGGTTCATACCACTATTTCTATACAGCTTGGGGCGCAAGCTGCACGGAAGAAGGTCATTGGGCATATTTCGCCGATAATATCGATGAAACGGGTGCCTTTGACCTGTACCGCAAGGATACAAAGAACCCTTCCACGGAAGCAGAACGGATCGACAGTAATGTCTATGATTATATGACCAGCAAAAACGGTGAAGTGGTTGCTTATCTGAAAGGAAAGGGCGAAGCTATGGAACTGTGTACCTTTGACGGCACAGAGGTACGCTCCATTGCAGATGGCATCCATCTGGAAAATGAAGTCTATGCCCTCAGCGGTGACGGCAAATATCTGGCATTTATCGATGCCTATGGTATGCTCAATGCCACAGTGGTAGAGGAAGGGAATGCCCTGCCTCTGACAGATGCGGCGGAAACATACGCTATGGCAGAGGAAAGCGGCATCCTGTATTTCGTGGCAAAAGCTGCGGAAAGCTATTGCCTTTACAGTTATGCCTTTGATGGAAACCAACCTGTTCTGGTAGCAGAAAATATCTACACCATGGAAATGATGCCCAACGGCAAGGATGTCCTTTACTGCAAAACACCCGATGAGCCTGTTTTGTACAGCGATATCATCGTGGACGACATGGCAGAATCTGATGCAGCCCTGACAGAAGCCGATGGCGAGGCTTATGAAAAGAAGCTGCAGAGAGATACCATCCGTGAAGCGGCGGCCAATGGCGAGGGATTTGCACCTTTGCTGCAGGAATGTTATGTGCTGACAGGCGGCAAGAGCGTATTGGTGGCAGATAATGTAGTCTCTGCCATTGGGGTGGAACACGACAGACCCTATGTGATCGGCTATAAAGCAAAAGAATTTACACCCCTGAGATTATCTGTCATCGATGGCGGTCTGGATATGGTGGAATATATTTATTATATGTCCTTGTCCTATGGCGGCGTGGAAACCTTCCTGACCGATACAGCAGGTGGTCTGGAAGCATTGGAAGGCTATAAGGTGCAGCCCGACAGCGTGAAGATCTCTGCAGATGGCAAAAAGGCAGCCTACCTGACAAGCGACCCCAACACAGGGGGCAATATCCTGATGGAAATGGAGATTGGCAAGGCGGCAGAAGCCGAAGCTGTGGCAATGGATGTGGAAAACTTTGCATTCGTGGGCGGCGACCTGTTCTATTATTATGATTATGCAGACGGCGAAGGGACATTGGCTATGGCAGGAAGCGAAACAAGCATCCCCGGTGCCTCCGGCGTGCAGTATGCCCATGATGCCGTATATTATGTTGCTGATGCGGACAGCGCAACAGGCAATGGTCAGCTGAGATATTGGGATGGCAAGGAAGAAACTGTGATTGACGAAAATGCTTTTGCCTTCCAGTATAAGGAAAATGGCAAGCTGGCTTATATCAGCGGCTATGATGTGAACGAAGGCCTGGGTGATCTATGTTATTTCGACGGCAAAAATACGCGGGTTTTGGATACAGACGTGACAGCACTCTTTATTTATTGAGGATGAGACTATGAATGAGAGAATCGAAACATACGACCCTAGGGAAACAGAAGCCTTGGGGGAAAAAATGGGGCGGGAAGCCAAAGCGGGACAGATTTTTTGCCTGAGAGGTGATCTGGGCGCTGGCAAGACTGTTTTTACAAAGGGCTTTGCCAAGGGGCTGGGTATCACAGAGCATGTGACAAGCCCTACCTTTGCCATCGTCAATGAATACAAAGGCAGCCTGCCCCTGTACCATTTCGATGTGTACCGCATTTCCTGTGAAGAGGAAATGGAGGACACAGGCTATGAGGAATATTTTTACGGCGAAGGCGTTTGTCTGGTGGAATGGGCGGAACTGGTGAAAGACCTGATCCCCGAAGATGCCATTTGGATTACCGTGGAAAAAGATTATACCAAGGATGACGATTATCGCTGTATCACCATCAGACAGGAGGGGTGAGCATGAAAATTTTAGGTATCGATACCACTGGGCAGACAGCCAGTGCTGCTCTAGTCGAGGATGATAAGCTGATTGCGGAATTTACATTGAATTATAAGCTGACCCACAGTCAGACCATTATGCCCGTGATTGCAGATATCATCGAACGGACGGAAACAGATAAGTCCACCATCGACTGCATCGCCTGCGCATCGGGCCCAGGCTCTTTTACAGGGCTGCGCATCGGTGCGGCTACGGCAAAGGGTTTTGCGCTGGCTTTGGACAAGCCCTTGGTCGCCGTTCCCACATTGGATGCGCTGGCATATAATGTGTTTGAAACAAATAAATTTATCTGCCCCATTATGGATGCCAGAAGGAATCAGGTTTATGCCGCTTTCTATATGTGGGAGGATGGCAAGCTGATCCGCCTGACGGACCATATGGCAGAATCTATCGACCGTATCATTGAAATTGCGGAAATGTTCGAAAGTGAAGTCATTTTCTTGGGGGATGGTGTGCCTGTCCACAGAGAAAAACTGGAGCAGGATACTGATTTTCTCTTTGCTCCTGCCTACTGCAATATGCAGCGGGCGGCAACGGTGGCAGCTTTGGGACGTATTCTGGCGGAAGAAGGTATGGCAAAGCCGGGAGACCAGTTCGAACTGATCTATTTGAGAAAATCCCAGGCGGAAAGAGAAAGAGAAGAACGCCTGGCGAAGGAGGAACAGGGACAATGATCGAAATTATCCCCATGACGAAAGAACATATCGATGGCGTGATGAAACTGGAAGAGACGACCTTTTCCATTCCCTGGACCCGTGCTGATTTTGAAAGAGAAGTTAAAGAAAATTTTATGGCTATCTATTATGTGGCTGTGATGGATGGCAGGATTGTGGGCTATGCCGGTATGTGGCATGTCATTACGGAAGGCCATATCACCAATGTAGGCGTGTTGGAAGAAGTACGCGGTAAGGGGATCGGCAGCATGCTGATGGAAAAACTCATCGAAGTGGCTTTGGAAAAAGAAATGATCGGCATTACCCTGGAGGTGCGTATGGGCAATGCCCCCGCACAGGCGTTGTATCATAAATACGGCTTCAAGGCTGAAGGCATCCGCAAGAATTATTATCCGGATACCAAGGAAGATGCCATTATTATGTGGAAATATTTTCCTTTCTATGAAAATTACGAAGAAACCTTAAAAGACTGATAAATTTATATGAAACTAGGGCGCTGAGATGTTGGATGGCATTTCAGCGCTTTCTGCAAAGGAGATGAAAAAATTGGCGAAACCTTTTGAATTGGACTATACACAGCTGAAAAAAGACTGTTTTCCCCATGAATTGAACTTTCAGACCACTGCGGAACTGACTCCCTTGGAAGGGGTCATCGGGCAGGACAGGGCAGTCAAAGCCTTTGATTTTGGCTTGGCGGTGAAGATGAAGGGATACAATATTTATATGGCAGGACCTTCTGGCACAGGCAAGACCACCTATGCCCGCAGCAGCACGGAAAAGCTGGCGGAAACGGAGGATGTGCCCTACGATTGGTGCTATGTCTACAATTTCCAGAACCCCCGAAGCCCCCTTGCCCTGCGTTTTGAAGCGGGGATGGGCAAACAGTTCAAGGAAGATATGGCAGAGTTGGTGCAGCTGTTCAAAACAGAACTGCAGAAGGCCTTCCGCACCGATGATTATGATGCCCAGAAAAATACGCTGCTTCGTTCCTTTGATGAAAAACGGGATGCCCTCATGGATGAAATGAGCAAAATGGCGGCGGAATATGATTTTCAGGTGAAAACCACGAATTCCGGTATTTTCTTCATGCCGGTGGTGGAGGGAAAGCCTGTGGGCGAAGAGGATTATGATGAACTTTCTGAAGAGGCCAAGGAGATCGTGGAGAAAAATTCTCAGATGGTGCAGGAAAAGGCCGGCACCATCATGCGGGAGCTACGGGATTTGGATAAGGAATCCAAGCGGCAGATGGATCAGCTGGATTATAAAACAGGCATGTTTGCCATCGGGCATCATGTGAATGCGGTGCAGGAAAAATATCAGACTTACGAAAGAGTCATTTCCTATATTAATGATGTGCAGGAAGATGTGCTGGAGAATATCGACCAGTTCTTCGAAGATGAAGAGGATGGCGAGGAAGGTCTGGCATCTTTGCTGCCCATGCTGGGGAAAAAGCCTACAGAGGATGTGACCCTGAAATATAAGGTCAACCTGATCGTAGACCACAGCAAGAGCAAAGGCGCTCCCGTAGTAGTGACCTTTAACCCTACTTACAGCAATCTGGTGGGGGAAGTGGAATATGACAGTGAATTCGGTAACCTGACCACGGACTTTATGAAGATCAAAAGCGGTCTGTTCCATAGGGCTAATGGAGGCTATCTCATCGTGCAGGCACAGGATATTTTGACCACCCCTCAGGCATGGGAAGCATTGCGCCATGTGATTAAGACAAAAGAGATCATGATGGATTCTATCCGGGAGCAGATGGGGGCAGTGGTGGCACCTACCTTGAAGCCGGAGCCCATTCCTGCGAAGATCAAGGTCATCATGATCGGTAGCGGCTATTATTATGATGTGCTGAACAATTATGATGAGGAATTTGATAAATTCTTTAAAATTCGGGCGGATTTCGATTATGAAATGCCCTGTACCCATGAAAACATCCAGAAGATCGCCCAGTTCATCAAGCGTTTTGTGGACAGGGAAAAGAGTATGGAATTTGATGTCAGTGCCGTTTGTGCCATTGTGGAATATTCTTCCCGTACGGCAGAACGGCAGGATAAACTCTCTACTCGCTTCAATTATCTGGCGGAGATCCTTTGCGAAGCAGTCACATGGGCGAAGCTGGAAGGGGCAGAATTGGTGACAGCGGAGCATATCAAAAAGACCATTTACGAAAAAGAACAGCGGATGAAGCTCTATGAAGAAAAGCTGGATGAAATGCTGGAAGAAAACGTGATCATGATCGATACGGAAGGGACAGAGGTCGGACAGATCAATGGTCTGGCTGTGCTGGATATGGGCAGCTATGCCTTTGGGAATCCTTCCCGTATTACAGCCACTACCTATGTGGGCAAATCTGGTATCGTCAATATCGAAAAAGAAGCTCGCATGAGCGGACAGACCCACGATAAGGGCGTGCAGATCATTACAGGCTTTTTGGGGCAAACCTATGCCCAGAATTTCCCCTTGTCCTTGAGCTGCCGTGTCTGCTTCGAGCAGAATTATAACGGCATCGATGGGGACAGTGCCTCCAGTACGGAGCTGTACTGCATCCTGTCCTCCCTTTCCGAGCTGCCCATCCGTCAGGACTTGGCGGTGACCGGTTCAGTGAACCAGAAGGGGGAGATTCAGGCCATCGGCGGGGTGACACATAAAATCGAGGGCTTCTTCGACCTTTGCAAAAAGCGGGGGCTGATAGGTACCCAAGGGGTCATCATCCCCGTTTCAAATGTGAAGGACCTGGTGTTGAAGGAGGAAGTGGTGGAAGCGGTGAAGGAAGGCGTGTTTCATATTTATCCCATTTCTCATATTGATGAAGGCATCGAACTGTTGATGAGTACCCCTGCGGGCAAAAAGAATAAGGCGGGCAATTTCCCTGCAAATAGTGTGCATGGCAAGGTCATGAAAAAGCTGAAAGCCTTTGACAAAAGAGCCCGTGGGCAGGAAGAGTAAATATTATAAATTGATTGGAAAATCCATCTGTTGGGAACAATAGGTGGATTTTTTTCGACTAAAAATTAAGATTTTCTTTCAAAATAGGAAAGTCTCTTTTCATTTCGACAAAATTTGTTATACTAATAAACTAGGATAAAATGTGTCGAAACATACTTTACATAAGAATGAAGCAGGAGGAATACACGATGAAAAGTAAGTGGAAACGGCTCCTGCTGACAACAATGGCTGTGGGGATGTTATCATCTGCCACGGCTTATGCAGCGAATGTCAGCATGAACCTATTTTATAACGGAAAAAATAATACATACAATGCCAAGGAGATCGTTGTACAGATCGATGGAAAAAAGATGACGCCAAAGGATATGCCTGCAGTAGCCATCGATGGCAGAACCATGCTGCCTATGCGCCAGATCGCCCAAGAACTGGGCTGCGAAGTGGTCTGGAATGAAGCGGCCCAGCAGGTGTATGTGGTGAATGATGACTATACGCTGGTGTTTGAGATCAATAAAACCACGGGTATTAAAAATGGGAAGACATTTACCATGGACGTACCTCCCATGATCGTCAACGACAGAACCATGCTGCCTGTTCGGGCACTGGCCACAGCGTTGAATTTGAATATCACATGGGATGACCCCAGCCGAACCGTTTCCATTTCCACAAAGGTGGAAACGACAAAGCCGCCAACAACACCCACAACGCCAACAACACCAACAACACCCAAAACGCCAACAACACCGACAATGCCAACAACACCAAACATCAATTATGTGACATTGAATAAGGTAAGCGTACCTGCTAGCAAAACAGCTGGACAGACTTTTACCATCCAGGCGAATGGTGCTATCCCCTCCTATGAAGAGGTTCTTGTGGCGGATAACAAGATCGTACTGGATTTCTATGGGGCGAAGAGTGGTTTGGCAAGCAATATCACAGCGACAAACAGCTCCATTGTTTCCGCGGTGAGAACAGCGCAGCATACGGCGGAGGATGGCTCTGTTTATACTCGTGTGGTGCTGGATTTGAACAGCAAAAAGAAATACGAAGTGACCCAGAGCGCAGATAAAACGAAGGTTTATATCACCTTCAGCAAGGTGACGGTGGACAACATTTCCATGAAACACAACAATCATACAGATAAGGATGTCATCGAGATCGAAGGGGACAGTGCATTAGGTGCCAGTGTATCCACCCTGGCAAATCCGAACCGTATTGTGGTGGATATCCCTAATGCGATTTCCGAATTGGACAGCACCCTGGATGTGAAGACGCTGGATTTTGTAACAGCGGGCAGAATAGCCATGTTCAACGAAACCACACTGCGTATCGTATTCGAGGTGGGCGATCTGACGGAATACAGCTATACTACCGACAGCGATAGTATGACTTTGCAGATCTATCGTTCCACCATGAAAAATATGGTTTATGATGCAAATAAAGATGTGCTGTATCTGCAGAAGAAAGAAACGATCAAGACGGGCAACGTAAAGATCAACGACAATTATTTGAATGGATATGTAGATGTGGTACTGCCGGGGGATTATGAGGGGGTTTACGGCTATGGTACTTATGAGATCGGTGATGATGTGATCAAAAATATCCAGATCTCCACCATTGGCGGAAAGACAACCCTGCGCTTTAACCAGAACCGCATCAGTTGTTACAGCATCAAGGATGACGGGGACAGATATATCATTTCTGTGAAAAATCCTCAGGATGTCTATGATAAAGTCCTGCTGCTGGATGCAGGCCACGGCGGCAGTGACCCCGGTGCCAATGCTAGCGGCATTGTTGAAAAGAACATGAACCTGACGATCATGCAGAAGGTGGCACAGCAGCTGGAAGGAAGCGGGATCAAGGTTTATGTGACTAGAAACAGCGATGTTTACCCTTCCAACACCAGCAGAGCCCAGACTGCCAATGCCATTGCCGACGCCATGGTTTCCATCCATATGAATTCTGGTTCTGCAACGGCAAACGGCACTGAGGTATTGTATAAGGTACATTCCAATGATACCGGTTCCGGGCTGACCAGCCAGAAGCTGGCAGAATTGATTCAGAGCAGTATCATTCAAGCAACAGGAAACAATAACCGTGGTACGAAACAACGTACAGACCTGCTGATCCTGAATGGGACCACAGTGCCTGCGGTCATTGTGGAAACGGTATTTATCAGCAACCCTGGTGATGCCCTAAAGATCACGCAGACGGCATATCAGAATACCATTGCGAAAGCTATTGCTGATGCCATCGAAGAAGCATTTGAATATGGATTACGATAAAAATAAAACCACGGCATTGCCGTGGTTTTTCTATATATTCAGGGAAATTTATGATATACTATCATTTAAGGAAAATGTAAGGAGGAAAGAATATGGCGATCCATCGTTTTGACGGCAGAAAAGTAGAAGAACTGCGTTCTGTGAAGATTATCAAGGATTTCACCCGCTACGCAGAGGGTTCTATTTTGATAGAATGGGGCAATACAAAGGTGCTGTGCAATGCTTCTGTGGAGGAAAGCGTGCCTCCCTTCAAGAAAGGCAGTGGTGAAGGC
This sequence comes from uncultured Clostridia bacterium, assembly GCA_937901125.1. Classification (GTDB taxonomy): domain Bacteria; phylum Bacillota; class Clostridia; order Lachnospirales; family Anaerotignaceae; genus Anaerotignum_A. Next base: position 15,242 of record CALCGT010000049.1, read on the forward strand.
TGGGTGACAGCGGAATATGCCATGCTGCCCCGGGCAACAGCTACCAGAAATAAAAGAGATATCAACAAGCTGAAACTGAATCAGCGTTCCATAGAGATTCAGCGTCTCATTGGCAGAGCGCTGCGGGCGGCAGTGGATTTCGCCGAATTGGGCGAAAGAAGCATCACTGTAGATTGTGATGTGATCCAGGCGGACGGCGGCACAAGAACAGCTTCCATTACCGGGGGCTTTGTGGCACTAGCACTGGCCTGCCAGAAGCTTTTGGACGAAGGGCTCATTGAAAAAATGCCTCTGCACAGGTATATTTCCGCTGTAAGCGTTGGTGTGGTAGATGGTGTGGCAATGGCAGACCTTTGCTATGAAGAAGATTCTGCGGCGGAAGTGGATATGAACATCATTATGACAGATGAAGGCAATTTTGTAGAAGTGCAGGGCACCGGCGAACACGGTACCTTCACCCAGGAACAGCTTCTGGAATTGCTGGCTCTGGCAAGAAAGGCTGTAGGAGAACTGAAGGAGCTTCAGAAAGAAGCCCTGGGCGGCTTGGAATTGAACTGAGGAGGAAAAATGGAGACGATCATCTTTGCAACAAAAAATAAAGGGAAAATAAAGGAAATCAATGCTATTCTGGCAGATATGGATGTGGAAGTTATCTCCATGGAGGACGCAGATATTCACATCGATGTGGTGGAAGATGGCACGACCTTTGAAGAAAATGCCATGAAAAAAGCGGTACAGATCATGGAGGCTTGTGGTAAGATCACATTGAGCGATGATTCCGGTCTGGAAATCGACTATATGGATAAGGCACCCGGCATCTACTCTGCCCGTTTTATGGGGGAAGATACCCCTTATTCGGAACGGTTTAAAGCCATTTTTGAAAAACTGAAAGGGGTGCCGGAAGAACAGAGAACAGCTCGTTTCGTCAGCTGCATCGCGGCAGTATTCCCCGATGGCAGAAGATTGGTCAGCTATGATACTGTAGAAGGCATCATTGGTTACGAAGCCAAGGGGGAAAATGGCTTTGGCTATGACCCTATCTTCTTTGTGCCGGAAAAGGGAAAATATATGGCGGAGCTTTCTTCCGAAGAAAAGAATGCCATCAGCCACAGGGGCAAGGCGCTGCGGAAAATGAAAGAAATGCTGAAAAAGGAACTGTGATTTTATGAAAATCTTAGTATTGAGTGATACCCATTCCTATCTGGATAATGCCAGAAATGTGCTGAAGCGGATTGGTGGGAAAATGGATATGGTGTTCCATTTGGGGGATCATGATGGGGATGCATTGGAACTGCAGATGGAATTTCCCAATTTGCCCTTCCATTTTGTAAAGGGAAACAATGATTATGGGGTGGATACCCCTTTCAAAAAGCTGGTACGGGCCGGGGGCAAGGCACTGCTGCTCACCCATGGACATAAGCAACGGGTCCACTGGAATCCCGATACCATCTGCTATTGGGCGGAGGAACAGGGGGCGGATGTGGTTCTGTTTGGTCATACTCATATGCCTGTTTGGGATACTGGCGGCAGAGTGGCTATGTTCAATCCCGGCAGCATTTCCCTGCCCAGAGGTGGCGGCCTGCCTACCTTTGGTATCCTGACCATTGAAAATGGCAGAGTGGAAGGTGCCATTATGGAATATTGGAACGCAGAACATTTTAAGCGGATCAATTAAAGGAAAAGAGGCGGGGCAAAGCTGCATTTCGCTCTGCCTTTTCTTTTTTGAAAAAAATTCAAAAAGTTTGAAAAACCTGTTGACAGATGAAAGGCGTTATGGCATAATATTTCTTGCGTCAAATGTGAATCAGTAGCTCAGCTGGATAGAGCAACGGCCTTCTAAGCCGTGGGTCGGGGGTTCGAATCCCTCCTGGTTCAGAAAAAAGCTCATCGATTTTGATGAGCCTTTTGTTTTTTATTAAAGAGAATATATTGACATTCTGAACGGAAAGGCATAAAATAATTTGTAGTGGATGAAACGGTAACGTTCCACCTCGAGAGCCCTCCCCGAGTAAAAATAGAGGGATTTTTCATTTGCGGATATGGCGAAATTGGCAGACGCGCTGGATTTAGGTTCCAGTGGGGTAACCCGTGCAGGTTCAAGTCCTGTTATCCGCAGAAAAAAAAGCTCCGAATCAAGGGATTCGGGGCTTTTTTGTTAATTATATCTCAGTGTTTTTATTACAGTGTTTCAAATTCATCCAGCAGTTCTTTGAACAGCTGCATTGCATTTTCGATGGGCTCTGCAGTGGAGAGGTCAACACCGGCACCCTTCAGCAGATCGATGGAATATTCGCTGTCGCCCTTGGACAGGAAATCCAGATAAGCATCGATGGCGGGCTGTCCTTCGTTCAAAATTTTTCTGGAAAGGGCAATGGCTGCGCTGTAGCCTGTGGCATACTGATATACATAGAAAGCGTTATAGAAATGGGGGATGCGTGCCCATTCGATATCGATTTCAGGGTCAATGACGATATCATCCCCGAAATATTTCACGTTCAGGTCATGATAGATCTGGTTCATACCTTCCCATGTGAGGGGGGCACCCTTTTCTGCCATGCTGTGGGTGATCTTTTCAAATTCCGCAAACATGGTCTGTCGGAACAACGTACCACGGAACTGTTCCAGGAAATAGTTGATGAGATATTTTCGCATGGTCTTGTCTTTTGTGGTTTTCAGCAGATGTTCCATCAGCAGGGCTTCGTTGCAAGTGGAAGCTACTTCTGCTACGAAAATCTTATGGTCTGCGTAAAGATAGGGCTGCTTTTTCCAGGTGAAGAAGCTGTGGAGGGCATGCCCTATTTCATGAGCCAATGTAAACATGCTGTTGATGGTGTCATTGTGGTTCAGCAGGACAAAAGGATGTACCCCATAGCTGCCCCAGGAGTAAGCACCACCCCGCTTGCCTTTGTTCTCGTAAACATCGATCCAGCCGCTTTCCATGCCGTGTTCCAAAGCTGTGCTGTATTCCTCGCCCATGACGGACAGGGCTTCTTTGACAGTTTTCTTCGCTTTGTCATAAGGGATTTTTACATCGGCATCGGGCACCAAAGGCACATACAGATCATACATATGCAGTTCTTCTACGCCCAGTTCCTTTTTGCGGAGGGAAACATAGCGATGCAGAAGGGGCAGGTTTTGATTGACTGTATCGATCAAATTATCGTAAACGGACAGGGGGATATTGTCATCAGAGAGAGCCATTTCCATGGCGGAGTTGTATTTTTTTGTTTCCGCGAAGAAAACATCGCTCTTTACGGAAGAAGAATAGGTTGCCGCGATGGTATTTTTCTGACCGGAATATACGGAATACAAGTTTTTGAAAGCCTGTTCCCGGATGGAACGATCGGGATTTTCCAGGAAAGTTACATATCTGCCCTTTGTCAGCTCCATTTCTTCTCCATCGCCTGTTTTGATGGAGGGGAAGCGAATATCCGCATCGTTCAGCATGGTAAAGATCTGCTGAGGCGCACCCCCCAGTTCCGCTGCCTTTGCCAGCAGGTTTTCTTCAGCAGGAGAAAGGGTATGGGCTTTCTGACGCAGCAGAGTATGGAAGAAATGGTCATAAATGGCGAAATCTGCGGATTTTTCTTTTCGGAATGCCGCTAGTTTTTCCTCGGGGATGGCAATAATCTCGGGAGTCAGAAAGGAAATGGCTGCGGAATAGCGGATCAGCAGCATTTCAGCCCGGGATGCCATGCCCTGATAGAAGGCATTGGCACTGTCTTCGTGCATACGCATGGAAGCGTAGGTGTAGACATGATCCAATTGCAAGGACAAGGCTTCATTTTTCTGCAGACAGGAAAGCAGAGTTTCTGCGGAATCCGTCAGTTTACCGGAAAAGGCTGTTATTTCGGGGATGCTGGCTTCCAGAGCGGTATAGGCAGCTTCCCAATCGGCGTCTGTTTTAAAATAATCCTCGATATGCCAATGGAAACGAGGGTCAGTATCCTTTCGTTCGGGAATAGAATGGTTCATGATTCATACCTCTTTTCTACATGGATATTATATGCTGTATTTTTTGAATTTAAATAATAGTATAACACTTTTAGAAAAAGATATAAAGTCAGGAAAAATTCTATATATTAAAAAATCGTGAATTTTTATAGAAAATTGAACGAATTTTTCTTGCTGTTGGGCACTTTTCATTGTATGATATGAATGAGGTGATAAATTATGGAAAAAGGTTTGAAGGTACTTCTGGTTGCCTCCGAATCGGCGCCTTTTATCAAAAGCGGCGGCTTGGGCGACGTTGTTGGTTCTTTGCCAAAGGCACTCCGTGCAAAAGGCGTGGATGTCCGCGTGGTGATCCCTCGACATAGAGCAATCAAAAACGAAACAATGTATGACGTGGAACTCGCAGGGGAATTCGATGTTCATTTGCAATGGCGCAAACAGAGAGCAAAGGTTCTGGTAAAACCCGGCGATGTGCCCGTATATTTTATTGAAAATGATTATTATTTTGGCCGTGGCGGTCTGTATGGCTTCGGGGATGATAACGAACGCTTTGCGTTCTTTGGAAAGGCAGTGCTGGATATGCTGGCAATGCTGGATTTCTATCCGGATATCATTCATTGCAACGACTGGCAGACAGGCCCTCTTTGCATGTATCTGAAAGAAATTTACAGCAAGGTAGTGCAGTATTCCAAGATCAAAACATTGTTTACCATCCACAACCTGCAGTATCAGGGCAGATTTGCCTCTGAAACTATGGGGATGCTGGGTGTGCCCGGCTGGGTATACAACAATGTGGAATTCTATGATTCTGTTAGCTATATGAAAATGGGGCTGGTCTATGCAGATTTTATCAGCACCGTCAGCGAGACCTATGCATGGGAGATACAAACACCGGAATACGGCTATGGCATGGATGGCATCTTAAGAAGCAGAAGCCACCAGCTTTGCGGTATCATCAACGGGATCGATTTTGTGGCAAACAACCCTGAAACAGATAAACATATCGTAAAACATTTCAGCGCGGAGCATCCTGAAGGCAAGGCGGAAAACAAACGTGCCCTGCAGGAAAGACTGGGGCTGGAACAGAGAGATGTTCCCATGATCGCCATGATCACCCGTTTGGCGGATCAGAAGGGCGTGGATATTCTGGCACCTGTTCTGGATGAAATGATGAGAAGAGATATTCAATTTGTATTGCTAGGCACAGGGGAAGGTCATTATGAATACACTTTCCGTAATATGCAGAACAGCTACCCCGGCAGAGCTTCTTCTAATATTTTCTTTGATGAAGCACTGGCACAGCAGATTTATGCATCTGCGGATATGTTCTTGATGCCTTCCAAATTTGAACCCTGCGGTCTGGGGCAGATGTTCAGCCTGCGTTTCGGCACAGTGCCCATCGCTCGAAAGACTGGTGGCTTGGCGGATACCATCCAACATTACAATCCTGAAACAAAACAGGGGAATGGCTTCCTGTTTGAGCATTATGATGGCTGGGGTCTGCTTTGGGCAGTAGATGAAGCCCTGCGTACCTATCACATGGGCAGGGAAGAATGGGGTCATGTCGTGAAAAACGCCATGCTGTGCGATTATTCTTGGGAAAGCTCCGCAGAAAAATATATTGCATTGTATGAACATTTAAAAGAAATGTAAGAATGTCCATCAAACACCTTGGAAATCGAGGAAAAGCAGATTTTCAGGGTGTTTTTTTAACATATTTTTTATGAAAATGCGGCGGGGAGATTTGCAAAAGAAACAGGAGTATAGTATGATAGGAAAAAGGATTCTAATGAAAATCAGGAGGGATCACCATGATTACAGTATGGAATAGAAAAGAACTGCTTTGTACATTCGATATGAAAAAACAGGCGGAGGTACGAGATATCCTGTGGAAATTCGATATTTCCTATGAAGTGCGTCTTTCTGACCGTGCAGATTTTTTCGTGGGGGGTAGAATGACTTCCGACAATACTGAAAATGACATCGATCATCAGACAGAATATCTGATCTATGTGAAAAAAGAAGATTACGACAGAGCAATGTTTCTGGTACAGAGAAACTTGCAGGAATAAGCGGAGGCGGCAATGGGCAGAAAAAACCCCAGAATGAAACTGAATATAAGCAATAAAAGCCTGACAGTGTTGGTCTGCATCTTGGCGGTGGTCTGCCTGGTGGCAGGGGGCATCTATATCGATACCTTCTATGGAAAAGGGATGTTCCAGTCTTTTGTGAGCCAGATGAGGCAGAAAGAAACTGCTCGGTCAGAGGAAACGGCCCCTACGGAAAGTATGGCGGTGGATATCAGCAGCAAGGCGACGATGGCGGTTTTTGGGAAGGAATTTCTGCTTTGTACAAAAGATGGTGTGAAATATTATACTTCCATGGGTGACCAGAAATGGAGCGATACCTTCAATATGTCTTCTCCTGCCCTGATACAGGAAGGCGAATATATTGCTGTAGGTGATATGGGAGGCAAGGTGGTTCGTGTCTATGACAGAAACGGCATGCTCTATGATCTGCAGGCAGAGGGCTCCCCTGTACAGTTCGCTTTGAATGAAAGTGGATATCTTTCTTTAATCACAAAAAGCAATAATGCTTATCACATCCGTATTTACAATGCCAAGGGAACGCTTTTGAAGGAACGGGTGGAGGAAAGCAATGGGATCTATCCTCTTTCTTCTGATATTTCCGATGACAGTCGTGTGTTTGCGGTCAGCTATCTGGATACTACAGATATTTCTCCTGTTGGTCGTGTGCTTCTGTTCTATATCAAGGCAGAAGACAGCGAGAATTTCACAGACAGTATGTTTGCGGCAGTGGAAAAAACAGACGAGATCATTCCCGTGGTAAGCTATCGCAAAAATGGCGCCCTGGCAGCCATCTCTGATATGGCAGTCTATGGTATTGGCAGCGATGGTTCCGAATTGTGGAGCTATCCTCTGGAGAATACCATCGACCAGGCAGCTTTAGGCAATAAGGAATACATCGTTCTGGCCTTGGGCGATAGTGTGGCTGATAAAGACGGCAGAGCAAAGGGGTCAGTCTGCTGGCTGGACGGCAGCGGGAAGGAAAAGGCTTCCTTTGAAACGGGGGAAAGCATAACGTATCTGCTTTCTTCTGAAAAAGGAGTTGTCATCGGCAATGACCGCAGCTACACCGGTGTGACCCATAGCGGCAATGAAAGCTGGAATTATACCGCAACAGCGGATATGAGCGACTTGATCCCTATGGAAAAACTGAACAGAGTCATGGCAGTAAGTAAAGAACAGGTTTCTATTTATGATATGACAAAGGCACAGAGTGGGGAAACGACGGCAAAACCTGCTGAAAATACCGACGAGGAGAATGCTTCGGAAGAGAAAATAGCGGAAAGCAGCACAGAGGATGCCAAAGAAAAGAATACATCTGGGGAAAACCAGAAAGAGACCGAAGATGGGGATAGTGTGGAACCATCTGTGGAAAAAGAAGAATAAGAAGAATAAAATGGGCGGCAAAAAATTCAGTATGCCGCCTTTCTTCTTTCTATATTATAGAAGAAAAAAGGAGGAAAACGGGTGAGTTCGATTTTAGATGCCATTGTGGTGGCGGTGATTTTGGGGTGTGCCGTGGCAGCATGGCGAAAAGGGTTTATTCGGGCAGCGTTGGGGTTTTTGCCCCTGCTGGCAGCATTGATCGGGTCGAGGTTCATAAGTCCTTATGTGGGACGGTTTTTGCGGGAGAGTTTTTTGTTTGATAAAATGTCCGGTTCTATTCAGAACTCTATGGGGCTGGATGCTGCGATTCAAGAGGGGGCTATGGCTACCCAGACGGAGATCATCGAAGGGATGCCCTTGCCGAACTTTTTGAAGGAGGCACTGCTGGAAAATAATAATCCCGTGATCTATCAGCTGCTGGATGTGGATAGCCTGAAGGAATATATCGCCGGATTTCTGGCCAATGTCTGCATGAATGTGCTGAGTGTTGTGCTGGCCTTTGTTCTGATTTATATTGCGGTGACAGTGGTGCTGAATGCACTGCACCTGTTTAGTAAACTGCCTGTGCTGAATTTTTTCAATCGTTTCAGCGGTTTTTTGGTGGGCGGTGCCAAAGGGCTGTTCTTCGTTTGGATCGGCTGTATGGTGCTGACCTTCTTCCAATGCAGTGCGAACTTAAATGGGGTTTTCGCAGCTATGGAACAAACTTATGTAGCAAATACTTTATATGAAAACAATATTTTGCTGTATCTGATCTTGACGATATTTACTTGAAAGCCTGATAAAATCAGGCTTTTTTTATGTTTGTAAAGAAATTTTGAAAAAAAGATAAAAAGTTGTTGACAATAGGTTGCTCCCGTGATAATATATCTAAGCGGTCGCAAAAAGGCCGCAACAAAACACAACTTGCACCTTGAAAACTGAATACAAGTAAAGCAATATAGAGTCAATCGAGAAAACAAAATTTTCTATTTTCTATTAGCAACGAAAGTTGCAAAAAAATGTTGTATCGCTACAACAATTCCAGAGAAATAGCTATTGAAAACAACTAACTGGTCAAGCAAGAAAGAGCACAAGGAGAATGCCTTGGCACTAGGAGCCGATGAAAGACGTGGTAAGCTGCGAAAAGCTTCGGGGAGGTGCAAACAACCTTCGATCCGGAGATATCTGAATGGGGAAACCTACTTGAGCAAACCTCAAGTATCCATGCGTGAATCCATAGCGTATGGAAGGGAACGCTGTGAACTGAAACATCTAAGTAGCAGTAGGAGGAGAAAGAAAACTCGATTTCCTAAGTAGCGGCGAGCGAACGGGAAAGAGGCCAAACCGAAGGACCTGGTTCTTCGGGGTTGCGGACTGCAATTAGCATTGCTGATCGATAGTCGAATGGTTTTGGGAAAGCCAGCCAGAGACGGTGAAAGCCCGGTAGACGAAATTGAGAAGCAGCGAGCAGGATCCAGAGTACCACGGGACACGAGAAACCCTGTGGGAAGCCGGGGGGACCACCCCCCAAGCCTAAATACTCCCTAGTGACCGATAGTGAAGCAGTACTGTGAAGGAAAGGTGAAAAGGACCCCGGGAGGGGAGTGAAAGAGAACCTG
>CALCGT010000050.1 GCA_937901125.1 uncultured Clostridia bacterium
CCAAACTGAGTAATTTTATCTTACATCAGTTTGAAGGTTTACACAAACATTGGGACATTGCCTAAAAACTTTTTTTCATATTCATTTTACCCCCTTATTATTGCGAAAATCTATACTCTATTATGATTCAAAAGGATTATTTGCAACCTTCATATTCCATGTATCATCTCCCCTACCAACTGTAAGATAATACGTTGCGCCGATTAAACACGTTGAGTCTTTATCTACAGCTTTCCAAGAAGAAGGAGGCGTAAAACTCCAGTTCGAAGATGTCGGATAATAATAGTCTGATTCATTTTGATAACCACCGACATAAAAACCTTCACTTGTATAGTGAACATAATGATCTCTAACAGAAACTCCACTAGATGTGCGTGTATGATATCCTGATACTTCATCTAAATGTATATGAGTTTTATCCTTTACTATTGAAGTTGTATAGGTCACTTCTAAGTATGCGTAAATAGCACCAGAAAAATCCCAACCATCTTCCCAAGGACTACCGCCACCTCTTGCGAGAGTTGGATTTTTAATACCTTCTACCATTTTCTCAATTTTTTCACTATCTTCTTCTGTATCAGGACTAATAACCAATGTTTCAGATACAAATTGCTCTGCCACTGCATCTGCCTCACTTAACTCTTGTGCTTCTGTATTATTTAATTTTTCTACTCTTTTAAACATCAGATTTCCACTTGAATCTTTGGTATAATCCGCATTTCTAATAAATTCTTGTCGAAAATCCGCATTTCTTTTACTATGTGTCCTTTTCTGATACACATTATATATACTATAGTAATATAATGACAGAAAATAGTCAACTTTATTTTCCAAATATTTCACAAATCCACATCCAAAAAAACCGCAAAACCCGCCGAAAAAACGTAAAAAAATAAAAGAAAGACTCCCCAAACGGAGAGTCTCTTTTTGCATAACCAAAATCAAAAGTATATATCTGAATGCTTTCGCATTACGGGCTATAAAAATTAAAATCGATTAAGCACGTGTTACATTTGCAGCCTGAGGGCCTTTAGCACCCTGAACAACTTCGAATTCTACTTCCTGGCCTTCTTCCAGTGTTTTGTAGCCTTCAGCCTGAATTGCGGAGAAATGTACGAATACATCGTCTTCACCAGGTACGGAGATGAAACCAAAACCTTTTTCTGCGTTAAACCATTTTACTGTACCTTTTTTCATTCTTTAAAATCCTCCTACATAGATAGATAAAAATTTGTTACAGACTGATACTAACATATATTTCCGCAAGTGTCAATCAGATTTCTAGCGTCCCGCTTGGGATTCGCACGACAATACCCACGGATTTTCGCCCTTTGGAAGGAGGGCAATCTACAGGCTTTTCTTATGCAATGCCGTAATTTTCATCCTCCAGCAGATCCCCGCTCTGGATGGCTGCCCGGGCCAGCTGGTCGCATCTTTCATTCTCCGGGTTATCCGCATGCCCTTTCACCCAGAGAAAGGAGACCTGATGCTTCTGCAATAAAACCAACAGCCGTTCCCACAGGTCAACATTGGATGCCTTTTCCTTTTTATTCCGCATCCAGCCGTTTTGTTTCCATTTCACGACCCATCCCTTTTCAATGGCATCCACCACATATTTGGAATCGCTGTAAAGATTGACCTTGCAGGGTTCTTTCAATGCTTCCAGCCCCTTAATGACTGCCAGCACCTCCATGCGGTTATTGGTAGTTAGCCTATAGCCGAAGGAAAGCTCTTTTCTGGCTGTGCCGTACAACAGCACCACGCCATAGCCCCCTGCGCCAGGGTTACCGGAACAGGCACCGTCCGTATAGATCGTCACTGTTTTCATGGGGTATCCTCCTTTAAAAATACTTTGCCAATGAGCATATCTTCCTTTGTCGTGATTTTGATATTGCGATAGCTGCCCATGATAACCTTCACAGGATAGCCGCTATGCTCCGCCAAAGAAGCATCATCTGTACCAATAAAACCATCTGCTTTGGCTGCTTCGTATGCCTGTAAGATCAAGTCTTTCCGAAAGGTCTGAGGGGTCTGTATCTGCCAAAGGGTACTTCTGTCGGGGGTGGCAACGGCAATGTTTTCTGCATTGCAAACCTTAATAGTATCCTTTGCCGGCACACCTGCCACGCAGCCTCCCATTTCCAGGGCAACTGCAATGGAACACTCTAAGATCTCTTCTGTTACAAAGGGGCGCACTCCATCATGGATGAGGACAATCTCCGTATCTTCACTGACCTGTTCCAACCCATTATAAACGGAATCCTGCCTTTCCTTCCCGCCTTCTATAATGGAAACCACCTTTTTCCAGCCGTATTCCTGCACCATATCCCCCACATCCTGCAGAGAATCCACTCCTGTCACCAAAATGATATCCCGAATGGCTGCCGCCTGTTCGAATTTTTCCACCGTATGGGCCAGAATTTCCTTTCCACCAAGGGGCAAAAACTGCTTGCTGATCTCTGTCCCCATGCGCTTGCCCTTTCCCGCTGCCACGATCACAGCTGTGCTGATGGTTTTCATACTTCTCCCGCCTTTCATAGAAAAAGGGCCTGAGGATTTCCCCGAAGCCCTTCATCAAACTTTTCTTTACGCCGCAGCGATGATTTTTGTAAAGATCATACGACCTGCTGCTGTTTGCAGCACGCTAGTAACGATGACCGTTTTCGTTTCACCAATATGTTTGCTGCCGCCCTCTATGACGATCATCGTACCGTCGTTCAGGTAGGCAACACCCTGTCCTGCTTCTCTGCCGGCTTTGATAATGGTCACCTTCATTTCTTCCCCAGGCAGCACCACAGGCTTGATGGCATTTGCCAGCTCATTGATATTCAGCACGCGAACGCCCTGAAATTCCGCTACTTTATTCAAGTTGAAATCATTCGTTACAACAAAAGCATCCATACTGTCTGCCATTTTCAGCAGCATGGAATCCACTTCCATCGGCTGTGTCGTTGTAAATTCCTTAATTTCCACAGGGACTGCCAGCTGTTTCTGAATCTCGTTGAGAATATCCAGACCACGGCGGCCTCTCTGTCGTTTCAGGCTGTCTGCAGAATCGGCGATATGCCGCAGCTCTTCCAGCACAAAATCGGGAATGACGATCTTTCCTTCGATGAAGCCCGTCTGCAGCAGGTCAAGAATACGACCATCGATAATCACGCTGGTATCCAAAATCTTTGGTCTGCCATAAATGGAATCCTCTGTGGTACTGGGGGGCGTTGTCATCAGCACTTCTTTAAGAGAGCGTACATTGACGTCATCCTTTTTCCGCCTTGCCACACGAATCCCCAGAATACCGAAAACAACATTCAGCAGAACAACAATAAAGGTCCCCAAAGCACCAAATCCGTTAAAGGCAAGGCCGATCAGATTCGCCAAAACCAGACCGACAAAGCAGCCAATTACGGAAAGAGCCAGTTCCTTTAGGTTCATCTTTGACAAACGATCCTCCGTTTGAGAAATTCTTTTCATAAGCAGTTCCGACAGTGGCGAAGAAAAAATAAAATAAAAAATGAATCCGACGATCACCGATATGGCTGTAGGCACATAAACAGGCAATTTTGTTTGAAGATTGAATAAGTCCATGAAAAGCACAACATGCATCAATGCATAGGTAGCCGCTGTCACGATCAAACTCATGATCAATTCCAATGATCTTTTCATCCGTTTCACCTCCTTTTTGTGTATAGATTTGGGCAAAACAGAGAAATGGATAGATTCCCCTTACTTTACCATAGTAAAATTCTATCCTATTTTCATCCATTTGGCAAGCAGTTCTTCTGCCTCGTTCCCGTTAATTTCGTATACAGAAATGATCTCACTCAAAACGATCTGCCACGCCATAGCCAGCAGACGGTTTTCTACAACAGAAAGCTTCTTTTTTTCATTTTTCTCCAATAAGAGCTTTACCACCTCCGCTGCCTGCTCCAACTTCCCCGATCTCAACCGCTGGATATTTTCTTTGTATCTCTGATTCCAGTTTTCTCCTCCAACTGCTCCACGGTTCTCCATCCCCCGCAGGAGTCCTTCAATCTCTTCCCGCTGCAGCAGCGGACGCAGGCCGATCCGCTCTGCATTGGTTAAAGGGATTCGAATACGCACATCCCCATAAGGAATGTGGATGATATAATATCCTTCCTCTATCCTTTCAATGACCCCTACCCCGTGCATGGGATAGATGATCTTTTGCCCCTGTTCAAACATAGAATCCCTCCTTTCCCAGATTTTTCCCAATTTTTGAAGAAAATATTCAAATCTGGTATAAGGATGATGGATGGTAGTATTTTAAACTATATAATCCATTCCGATAGGTTGAAATTTTTAGTTTTATTTGCTATATTATTTGGTAAGATAATGAAATATTTTTCTGCGGAGAAAAACCAATGCAAAAAAGTAAGGAGAGGATACAATGGCAGACTATCAGATTTTTAGTGATGGTGCTTGTGATATCGGCTTTGAAAAAGCAAAGGAATTGGGCATCCAGCTGATTCCCTTTTATGTTTCCATCGACCATGAAAACTACCATAAAGAAATTTTAGAAATCTCTTTAGATACGTATTATCGCTATATGACTGAGGAAAAGGGCTACCCCAAGACCTCCCTTCCCTCTATCCAAGATTATATCGATGCTTTTCGCCCTGCTCTGGAAGCAGGGAAGGACATCCTCTGTATCACCATGACACGCACGCTGACTGCTTCTATGGAATCCGCCATGACAGCCAGATTCATGCTGGAAGAAGAATTTCCTAACGCAGCAATTCATGTTATCAATTCCTGGCTGGCAACAGGCGCCCAGGCATTGCTGCTGATGGAAATGGCCCGCATGCAGAAAAATGGCAAATCTCTGGAAGATGTGATTTTCTATGCGGAAAAAGCAAAGGGCGATGCCCGCATTAACTTTATGGTAGGTGATCTGAGCTATTTGGAAATCGGCGGTCGTTTGGGCAAAGTAGCCACCCTTTCCGGCAGTCTATTGAAGATCAAACCCATTATCATCCTGAAAGGCGGCGAGATCGGCGTTGGCGGTGTTTGCCGCAGCAGAAAGAAAGGGCTTTCTCAGATTGTGGATGTGACTGTAAAACACTTTAAAGAAAGCGGCGAAAACCCTGCTGATTATATTGCCACAGCCGGCACGACAAATATTTGGGACGATATGGCAGACTTTGAAGCAATGCTCAAGGATAAAGTGAAGATGAACTATCTGTCCCCCTTCCAGATCGGCGCTACCATTGCAACACACACTGGCCCCGGTACAACGGGCGTTTGCTTTGTAAAAAAATATGAATGCTATGGTTTCTGATATGCAAAAATAAAGCCCTCTGACTTTTCCGTCGGAGGGTCATTTTTTGCATATCAGAAAAAAGGAGCGACAATGTCGCTCCTTGATTTTTGCATATCTTATTTGTACTGATGCAGAACGTGGTCAACAACGCCAACGATTTCGCCGTTTTCTTTATAAACACGAGGAACACGTTTTGTGATTACGCAGGGCAGTTCATAGTTGATTGTGCCCAGAATTGCTGCCAGATCATCGAATGTAACGTGTTTGTCACCATCTGTACCTACAACGATAACTTCATCGCCCATTTTTACGCCGGGGATATCTGTAACGTCGATCATCAGCTGGTCCATGCAGACACGGCCAACAACGGGAGCATACTGACCTTTTACGATCATATTTGCTTTGTTGGACAGTGCTCTGTTGTAACCATCCGCATAGCCAATAGGTACGGTTGCGATGATTCTTTCTGCTTCTGCTGTGTATGTTCTGCCGTAGGACAGCTGAGAACCAGCGGGAACTTTCTTAACCAGACCGATAGTAGATTTTACTGTCATCAGAGGTTTCAGATCGATCATGCCTTCACATTCGCCGGAAGGAAGCATACCATATGTAATGATACCGGAACGACACATATCGATATGTCTTTCAGGATAAGCGATGGTTGTTGCGCTGTTTGCACAGTGACGGATACCAACGTTTACGCCTGCATCCTGCAGTGCTTTTACTATTCTGTCGAAACGATCAAACTGCATTTTTGTGAAGTCGGGATGATCGCCTGTGTAGGAGTCAGCTACTGCATGGTGTGTGAAGATACCTGTGATCTTTACGTTAGGCATTTTGCTTACTTCAATGATATCTTTCAGGGACTGTTCAAAGTCTGCGTCGTCTGTCTGGAAGCCAACACGTGTCATACCTGTATCCAGTTTGATGTGACCTTCTACAACAACGTTTGCCGCTGCCGCTGCTTCCTGCAGGCTTCTTGCGTGTTCGATACCAACGATTGCATTTGTGATGCTCTTCTGGCACAGAATTTCAACGCAGCTTGCGGGTGTGTAGCCCAGAACCAGAATGGGTTTTGTGATACCTTCGTTTCTCAGGCTTATACCTTCTTCGATATTGGAAACACCAAACCAGTCGAAGCCCCCAGCCTGCAGTTTGCGTGCTACAAAGCCATCGCCATGACCGTAGGCGTCAGCTTTTACGATACCCATAACTTTGTGTTCGGGAGCCATTTTAGATTTGATGCTTTTAATGTTGTAATCCAGTGCATCCAGATCGATTTCTGCCCATGTTCTTTTGATAAAATCCATAAATTCCGCTTCCTTTCCAAGAAAAAATGGTTACTTTTCCCAGTATTTTTTCATTACCAAGGGAAATTTACTGCGATTCTTCCCAGAAAAACGCTCCTGCGTTTTCCAACATTGGCAATTATTTAACACTTGTATTTAATATAGCACAATACAATCGATTTGACAATATCTGATGAAAAATATTTCATTCTCAGATGAAAAAAATACAATATTCACAAACCTTGTCATGCAAGATACATACGGGTAAAAAGCTCATAGGCATCGTGGATAGCATTACCGCCGTCGCCCACTTCGTTGGCATCGCCCACGATGGCATAGCTCATCCGTTCATCCATCAGCCACATGGTCAGCTCCATATCCACATGGGAGGCGCTGCCCCCTGCCCAAATAACCGCATCTGCAGAAACAAACATGGTCATGGCGCCGCCGATTTTTACAAAGAGCTTTCTGCCTTCCATCAATGTGGCTGTGGTCGTTGTCAAAAAGCTCACGTTCTTTTTCTTCAGATCGTTCAGCAGAGGACGAGCCATAGCCCCCATATCCATCCCCATCTTTTGATTGGGCTCGATGATCTTGATTTCCGGCTCTTCTGCCCTTTCTGCCAAATATGCCGCTGTTTCCAGACCAATGGCACCGCCGCCAAGGATAACGACTTCCCCTTTCAGGATCTCCGCGATTTTTTCTTCCTCCATCTGCAAAACTTCCTGGGCTGAGAAATACTGTTCCCCCGGTAATCCTTCGATGGGCTGTTTTTCCGGCATGCTGCCCGTAGCCAAAACAGTGAAATATGGATTCTTTTCCTTTACAAGTTCCAGCGTAGCCTCCGTCTCCGTCAGGATGTTCACACCCAATTCTTCCAAAGTGTATTTCATATAATCGATGTATTTCAGGAAGTCCCCCTTCTTAGGAGGCAGAGCCGCCAGTCTCAGCTGACCGCCCAATTCCTTCTCTTTGCAGATCAAAGTAGTCTTAAAGCCTCTTTCTGCGGATTTCTTTGCCGCTTCCATGCCAGCAGGGCCGCCGCCAATGACAACACATTCCTTTCTGGTGGCGATTTTTCTGCGCTGATGCTCGAAATGTTCGTTGCCCGCTTCAGGGTTGAAGGCGCAGGAAAGTTCTTTTCCCTTCAATACATCCATGATGCATTTATTGCACCCCAGACAAGGCAGATAAGGCTTGCTCTCCTGCATCTTATTGGCAAAGGCAGGGTCTGCCAGAAAGGCTCTTGCTGTGCCGCAAAAATCGCAGAAACCTTCCGTCAAGATACGTTCTGCCGTTTCTTCGTCCTGAATACGGTTGCAGGCAATGATGGGCACAGACAAATACTTTTTCAACACACCCGCAAAAGGCGCATAAGCCCCCTTGCTGACATGATAGGAGATCTGCTCGATGGGAGATTCATGCCAGCCGCCGGTGACCGTCACACCATCAATGCTGCCAGCCTCCTCCGCTTTTTTGCAAAAACGCAGGGTGTCCGCCAGTTCATAGCCGCCCTCTACCATCTGAGCCGCAGAAACCTTCACCAACACAGGATATTCCTCTACCGCTTCTCGTACGGCTGCCAGCACTTCCAAGGGATAGGTAATGCCGTTTTCGTTTTTATAGCCATAGGTATCCTCTCTCAGGTTACTCAAAGGGGAGAAAAATTCAGAAAGCAGATAACCGGCAGAAGCGCTCACTTCCACCATATCTGCGCCGATTTCCTTACACAAAACCGCCGCCTTTGCAAAGGCTTCTTTGGTATCTTCCAAATCTTCTGCCGTCATTTCCTTGGGCTCTGCTTTGAAAATGGGAGAAGCCACCGCAGAAGGTGCCAGCAAAGGCTTCTCACCGTGATTCTTTTCACTTTCATTGCGTCCGCAATGGAACAGCTGCACAATCAATTTACAATCATGGGCATGTACTCGATCCACCAATGCTTTCAGGCTTTCCCGATCCACAGTCTCCGCATCATACATGCCCTTCAAAGCCCCTGCTTCATTGACCGCCAAAAGGCAGGTCACTGCCGCTGCGCCGCCCTTGGCTCTTTCTTCATAAAAGGCATAGTTCCGTTCCGTCAGTATATTGCTTTCCGAAAAGCCTGTGTGCATCGCCAGCATGATCCAGCGGTTTTTCAATTCCAACTCTCTGATTTTATATGGTGTGAATACCATGTTTCATTCCTCCATTCTGCCTTTAGCATATCACATCTGTATATTTTTTTCCACAAAAAAGAAAGGGCGGCAAAGCCTGTTAAAAACAAGCTTTCCCGCCAAAAGGAAGAGACGTATATCATTTAGAAATATCATAGCCCCTTCCGGATCTATGCCTTGGTTTTCTCCGATTTTATCAAAACTCAAGGTTTTTCTCTGTTTCTTTATCGAAAACATTTACGTTTTTGCCGCGGAATGTAAAGGAAACCGTTGCACCGATGGAGAAATCCATATTTTCCTCATGGATATCATTCATCTGTACGATGACGATGCTGTCCTGACCGCAGGCATTCACATGCAGATGGATAGCAGAACCCATCATTTCGCTTACATCCACTGTACCATGGATCATCTGGCTTACATCGCCCTTCAGCTGGATATGTTCAGGACGAACACCCAGTGTGATGGACTGAGGTTTTACATCATTTTTCGCCAGGTTTGCCTGTTTATCCTCAGACAGAACCACCTTTGCCCCATCCAGAACCACAGCATATTTGCCGTCCTCTTTCACCAGTTCCGCATCATAGAAGTTCATCTGGGGCATGCCAATGAAGCCGGCAACGAATTTATTGGCAGGATGGTCGAATACTTCCTGGGGTGTGCCGATCTGCTGTACCACGCCGTCACGCATAATAACGATTCTATCGCCCAGTGTCATGGCTTCTGTCTGGTCATGGGTAACGTAAATAAATGTGGTATCGATTCTCTGACGCAGCTTGATGATTTCTGCACGCATCTGATTACGCAGCTTTGCGTCCAGGTTGGACAGAGGTTCGTCCATCAGGAATACCTTGGGGTTTCTTACGATGGCACGACCGATGGCCACACGCTGCCGCTGTCCGCCGGAAAGGGCTTTAGGCTTTCTGTCCAGATACTGTGTGATATCCAGGATTTCCGCTGCTTCGCGGACTTTTTTATCGATTTCCTCTTTGGGCAGCTTTCTCATTTTCAGGGAAAACGCCATGTTATCGTATACCGTCATGTGGGGATACAGAGCATAGCTCTGGAAAACCATGGCAATGTCTCTGTCCTTAGGGGCTACATAGTTGACTTTAACGCCATCAATGAGCAGTTCCCCGCCGCTGATCTCTTCCAGACCAGCAACCATACGCAGTGTTGTGGATTTCCCGCAGCCGGAAGGACCAACCAATACGATAAATTCTTTATCGGCAATTTCCAGATTGAAATCTTCTACAGCCACAACGCCTTCCGCTGTAATCTTCAGATTGGATTTCTTTTCGGGTTCGCCTTTTTTCTTCTTTTTCTGTGCGTTAGGATAAATTTTTTTGATATTTTTCAGCGTTACGCTTGCCATTTTTTGCTGCTCCTTCCATAAAGCCGAGTCATTTGGGCAATCTTTGCGGTTAGTTCCTCCGTAATCTGGCCTTCTGTCAATCTCCACTGCCAGTTACCGCCCAAGGTACTGGGGGTATTCATGCGGGCCTCTGCACCAAGACCCAGGAAATCCTGCATCTGTGCCACAAACAGCTCCGCAACAGAACTCATGCCGCCTCTGAGGATGCCCCAATGGAAGCCCTCCTCCTCGTTCAAACCAAGATATTTGATCGCCATAGCAATATCTTCGGAGGCTGCGGCATCCTTCCATGCCATCACGGTTTCATTATCATGGGTGCCTACATAGCATACACAATGGGATGTATAGGTATGCGGCAAATAGTCACTGGGTTCACGGGAATCGAAGGCAAATTCCAAAACCTTCATCCCGGGAAATTCAGAATCCTTCAAAAGCTGCTGTACTTCCGGTGTCAGATAGCCCAAGTCCTCCGCAATAAAGGAAACATAGGGGAACCAGTTTTTCAGCACAGAAACCAAATCCATGCCAGGGCCTTTTACCCAACGGCCGTTTTTCGCATTGGTATCTCCATAGGGCACCGCCCAGTAGCTTTCCAATCCACGGAAATGGTCGATACGCAAAACATCATACAGCTTTGCTGCCCCGTCGATTCTGCGGATCCACCAACCATAGCCGTCCGCCTTCATGGCATCCCAATCGTAAAGAGGATTGCCCCAAAGCTGTCCATCGGCACTGAAGGCATCGGGAGGCACACCAGAAACTTCATAGGGTATATTTTTTTCATCCAGCTGGAAAAACTTCGGTTCTGCCCAAACATCAGCAGAATCCATAGCCACATAAATGGGCATATCCCCGATGATGCCGATGCCCTTTTCCTTGGCGTAAAAACGCAGGGCGTTCCACTGACAGAAGAACAGATACTGGATGTAGATAAACAATTCGATATCTTCTGCCAGTTCTCGGCGGTATTTTGCCAAAGCATCTTCTTTCCTCAGGCGGATGTCTTCATCCTCCCATTCTGTCCATGCTTTCATGCCGAAATGGCGTTTCAATGCCATATACAGGGCATAATCAGGAAGCCAGCTTTTATTTTCTTCTGTAAAGCTTTCAATTTCTTCTGCATCTTTTTCCCAGCCGCGCTGCTTTGCTTTTTCCAGCAGATCGAAGCGGCCTTCGTAAATTTTCTTATAATCTACTTTTGCAGGATCGCTGACCCAATCCATAGCATCGATTTCCGCCTGTTCCAGCAGACCTTCTTTGCAGAGGGTCTCCAGATCGACAAAATAGGGGTTGCCTGCAAAAGTGGAAAAGCTCTGATACGGAGAATCCCCATAGCTGGTAGGCCCAACGGGAAGGATCTGCCACCATTTCTGTTCGGCTTTCACCAAAAAGTCGATGAAATCATAGGCGGCTTTCCCCATAGAACCAATACCAAAGGGAGAAGGCAATGCAGAAATCGGCAGCAAAATGCCGGAACTTCTTTCCATAGCCACCCCTCCTTAGCCTTTGACTGCACCTGCCAGAACACCTTTGATGATATGTTTCTGACCCAACAGATAGATGATAACAACAGGCAGGACGGTCATAACGATACAAGCCATCATAGGCCCCATTTCCACTCGGCCATAGCTGCCGCGAAAATACTGGATCAGCATTGGAATCGTTCTGTATTTCTTGATATCCAATACCAGTGTGGGCAGCAGATAGTCATTCCATACCCACATGGTTTCCAGCACGCCAACAGAAATCATGGTAGGCTTCAGCAGAGGGAATACCACTTTAAAGTAGGTCTGCAAAGGGTTGCAGCCATCGATCATTGCCGCTTCTTCCAGTTCCAAAGGAATGGACTTCACGAAACCGGAGAACATGAATACCGCCAAGCCTGCACCGAAACCAAGGTAGATAAAGCAGATGGTCCAGGGGGTATTGAAGCGCAGACCGAAAATATTCAGGCTATCCGCTGTCTGGGACAGGGTGAACATTACCATCTGGAAAGGTACTACCATAGAAAATGCACAAAGCATATAAATCAGTTTCGACAGTTTGGAATTGACTCTTGTGATATACCATGCACACATGGAGCAGCACAGCAGAATCAATGCTACAGAAGAGATGGTGATGAAGGCACTATAGCCGAAGCTCTTCAAAAAGCCTTGGGCACCCAGTGCATTGATATAGTTTGTAAAGCCTGCAAAGGTTTCCGCTGTGGGCAGGGTGAAGGTTTCCGCTGTAGTAATTGCAGTTTCCTTTTTTAAGGAGTTCATAACCACCATAACGATGGGATACATATACAGCACACAGATGATAGAGAAGAAAATGGTGCCCAGTGTACTGCCCATGGATTTTTTTGTCTTGTTCATTACTGCTGCACCTCCTTAGAACGTGTTGCTTTCAGCTGTGTCAAGCCAATGATAACGACCAGAATGAAGAAGATCACAGCTTTTGCCTGACCAATGCCCTTCCAGGCTGCACCGGCACGGGCATAGAAGGTGTAGAAAATATTCAGAGCCATCATTTCTGTGGTATGGGCAGGGTCACCTGCTGTCAAGGACAGGTTCTGGTCGAAGAGCTTGAATGCGTTGGTGATGGTCAGGAATAGGCAGATAGTGATAGAAGGCATAACCATAGGCAGTTTTACCTTCAGCAATGTCTGCCAGTTATTCGCGCCGTCGATGGCCGCTGCTTCCATCAGATCAGGAGGTACGTTCTGCAGACCGGCAACGTAAATGATCATCATATAACCAATCTGCTGCCAGCAAAGCAGGATAACCAGACCCCAATAGCCTGCCGGTGTATTCAGAGCCAGCAGAGGTTCGCCCATTTTCATCAGCACCGCATTGAACAGGGTCTGCCAAATATACCCCAGCACGATACCGCCAATCAGGTTGGGCATAAAGAAAACAGTTCTGAAAATGTTTGTACCCTTCAGTTCTTTTGTCAACGCCAAAGCGATAGCAAAGGCTGTCACATTGATGATGAGGG
Organism: uncultured Clostridia bacterium; assembly: GCA_937901125.1. GTDB lineage: Bacteria > Bacillota > Clostridia > Lachnospirales > Anaerotignaceae > Anaerotignum_A. The sequence goes on from CALCGT010000050.1 coordinate 13,081, forward strand.
TTGCCACGATCACAAAGGCAACTGTGAACCAGAAGGAATCGATAAAGGATGTATCAGCGAATGCCTTCGCATAGTTGCCAAGGCCGACCCATTTGGCGTTGTCTACTGTCGTAAACTGACAGAAAGACAGGTATAAGCCATGGAGGAAGGGCCAAATAAACCCTACGCAAAAGGCCGCCAGTGTGGGAGCCACAAATATAGGAAACCACCTTTTTAAAGCTTTCTCCACGGTAGTTCATCTCACTTTCTGTTGGAATTTCAGGGGATGTTTGTTTATAAAGAATGGGGAAGCTGCTGCTCCCCCACTCTTTTTCTTTTACACAATGTGTCGTTCGTTGGAAATATTAGCTGTTTGCCAGCTGATATTCTGTTGCCCAACCATCAACGAATGCGGAAACAACTGCAGCCCAGTTGTCGTCTGTCTGGTCAGCAGCATAAGCTGTTAGAGCAGAACCAACGCCGTTTTTCCATTCTTCGGAAGGCATTGTAGGGAAGTTCCAGGATACAGGTGTTTTGCCTGCTGCTGTCATTTCAGCATCCTGTTTTACGAACAGGTTGGAGGATTCCAGAGCATCCTTGAAAGGAATTACAAAGCCCATGCCTGCTTCGCCGCTGGGCATTGCGCCTTCGCCGCCGCACATGGCTGTTGTACCAACTTCGCTGGTTACGCACCAGTTCATGAAGTCCAGTGTAGCCTGGATATCAGCTTCAGATGCTTTGTTGTTTACACACCAGTAGTTTTCTGTACCTGTGCACAGGCCCTGATTTGCTTCATCGCCAACACCGAAATAGATGGGGATCATAGCTAGGTCTTCATCTGTGAATTTGCTTTCGCCAACCAGATTGCCATATTCCCAGGAACCATTCTGGAAGAATACAGCCTTGCCAGCCAGGAATTCGTTTCTGGAGTCATCACCTGTCTTAGCGGACAGTTCTGCGGGGCTGCATGTGCTGTTGTTGATATACAGATCCCACATTGCACGGTAGTTGTCCAGATATGTGCCTTTGATTGCATCTGTTGCGCCAATGCCATCTGCCTGATATTCGAAGTAGATGGGCAGGTTAGCCAGATGTGTTTTGAATCTCCAGTCGGAAGAGCTGTCCATACCTGCGGAAGTGAATGCTGCGAAGCCCAGTTCGTCTTTACGAGCTGTGATATCTTCTGCAACTGCCTTCAGTGTTTCAAAGGATGTGATATCTTCTACGGAGTAGCCTGCTTTTTCTAGCAGTGTTTTGTTTGTGATAATACCATAGGATTCGATTACATAAGCGATACCTGCTACGGAACCATCTTCATTTTTCAGTGCATACGCATCGCTTGTCAGCTGACTCAGTACATCTGTGCCTGTCAGGTCATAGCAGTAATCTGCCCAGTTTTTCAGACCAACGGGACCGTTTACCTGGAACAGTGTGGGTGCATCAGATTTACCCATTTCTGCCATCAGTGTTGTTTCATAGTCGCCGGATGCTGCTGTAACAACTGTTACAGGCACACCTGTTTCTTCTTCGTATACCTTTGCCAGTTCCTGCCACTGAGCATCCTGCTCGGGCTTGAAGTTCAGGTAGTATACGCTTGCTGTGTCGTCGCTGGATGCTGTTTCAGAACTGCCGCATGCCGCCAGACCTGCACACATAACCAGAGACATCATAAGTGCAAATACTCTTTTCATGTTACATCTCCCTTTCATTCTTTATTTTGTTTAAAAATATATTTCCATATCCTCTTTCAGGATATAAAAATCAATTTAATTTGCAAACACTGCCGCCCTCTCTCAGGGAAGTTTCCAGTTCCAAATGGCGGTGATCCGCTTTCTTTTCCGCCATATCCAAAAGGATCTGCACGGAATATTCACCCAATTCTTCCGCCGGCTGCACCAGTGTTGTCAAAGTCGGCACCGTATAAGCCGACATGGTGATGCCATCAATGGCGATGACAGAACAATCCTCCGGCACCCGCCACCCTTCATCGAAAAGAGCTTTCATGGCTGCCACCGCCATGGAATCGGCAATGACGAAAGTTGCTGTAAAATCCTTTCTGCGCTTTGCCAGACGACGCATAGCTTCATAGGCAGATTCCATATCAAATCTTTTCGTTTCCTCTACCAAACCTTCATCTGGTTCAATGCCATTATCCCGCAAAGCCTGACAATATCCTCTGTAGCGCAGTTCCGCAATGGAATGGTCATGCTTGGAATCCAAAAGTAATGCGATTTTTTTGTGTCCCTGTTTGATGAGAAACTCCACTGCTTTATAGGCTTCCTTCTGGTCGTTGATGGTAACAGAAGAATAGTCATTTTCCTGCAGCCCGCCAAAGCTGTTGGTATAGGAGCAGCAAACAAAAGGCACCTGCAGCACCGCGATCTGCTCCGCGGAATAATCGAAGCAGCCCCCCAAAAGAATGAGTCCTCTCAGCTTTTTCGACTGTACCAGGCTTGCCCCTGCACTCAGTTCATCCTCTCCGCTGGCAATCTGATGGAATATCATGGTATATCCTGCCCGCTCCACTGCATTTTCAATGGAACGGATAACTTCCGTAAAGAAAGGATTGCCAATGCCCCGCACCACTAAACCGATGGTATTGGACTGGGGCTTTACCAGATCCCTTGCGCTGTTATTGGGCACATAATGCACTTCCTGCACCACCTGCATGACCCTTTCCCGCACTGCATCGCTGACATCGGGATGGTTATTGAGGACACGAGAGACCGTGCTGACAGATATGCTGCAGCGTTCTGCAATATCCTTGATCGTCACTGTCCCCCACCTCTTTTCTTTCGTAAAATATACTTTGCAAACGTTTCCAGAAAGTGCAATTTTATGATAGCAACTTTTTGTCCCACTGTCAATTCCCCTTTGTGCATTTTCGTAGAAAACTACGAAAGCATCCAATCACTTTATGGCAGTTTGCACAACACAGGGAATCTATACCATTATTTCCACAAGTTTTTCAAGCAAAAAAAGTTTTGAGTAAGATTTTTTATTTGAAATGTCCTATTCCAACTCTTCTCACCCAAGAAAACCAATTTTTCCATTAGCTTTCCCCATAAATCAGAAATTTTTCTAATGGAATAAAAGTTTCGGCAAAAAATAAGTATATGCAACTGAAACTGTAACTTCCATAAATCTTGCTTATTGTCTGAGCTCTATTTCTTTGGTAAAATAGAAATGTTAGGCAGGTGGGACTATGACAAAAATTAAGGTAATCGCCTCCGATCTGGATGGCACACTATTGACAAGCAAAAAAGAGATCACGCCCCGTTTATATCAGGCATTGAACAAAATAAATGAAATGGGCATCTATTTTGTTCCCTCTACAGGGAGACCCTTCGGTTCTCTCCCCCGGGATGTAAAGGATCTGCCCTTTTTGAAATACGTCATCACCAGCAATGGTGCTTCCGTATATGATGCTCAGGAAAACTATGATATCGTACAGAATTTTCTGACTCCCGAAGCGGTGGATATCACTTTGGAAATTGCAAAGGATTTGCCCATTATCATAGAATTTTTCAAGGACGGCAAAGCATACATCGCAAAAGAGGTTTTTGATGACCTCTCCCTTTATCACCTGACGGAAAGCCATATCCATTACATAAAGACCACCCGCACCCCTGTAAAGGGCTTTTGGGGAGAGATCGAAAAAAATAAATCCTTTTTGGAAAATATCAATCTGGTTTTCAGCGATATGGAACTGAGAAAACAAACCTGGGATTTATTGCAGTCCATAAACCATGCCTCTGTGACCGCATCCTCTCCGAAAAATATCGAGATTACCTCTAAGGATGCCACCAAGGCGCAGGCGTTGGAAAAGCTCTGCCAGGTGCTGGGTATCCAACGGGAGAATATCCTTGCCATGGGCGATGGGGATAATGACCTGCCCATGCTGCAGTTCGCAGGGATCGGCGTTGCCATGGTGAATGGGGAAGAGCACGTGAAAAAAGCGGCCGATCTGATCGCCGATGACTGCAACGATTTCGGCGCAGCAAAAATATTGGAACAAATCATAGAGCAAAAAGGAGTTTTAGAATGAGTATTTTGAATGTAGTGAAGCTCAGCCATGGCTTTGGCGACAGAGCGATTTTCACAGACGTTTCCTTCCGCCTGCTGAAAGGCGAACATGTCGGCTTTGTTGGTGCCAACGGCGAAGGCAAATCCACATTTATGAATATTATCACCGGCAAGCTGATTCCCGATGAAGGCAAGATCGAATGGAGCAAAAATGCGCGTGTTGGCTATCTGGATCAGCATACGGTTCTGGAAAAGGGTCAGAGCATCCGGGACGTATTGCAGTCCGCCTTCGCATATCTCTTTGATCTGGAAGCCCAGATGAATGCCTACTATGCGGAAATGGCAGAGGCTGATGCAGACCGTATGGAATTTCTCATGGAAGAAACCGGCAGCATTCAGGAAATGCTGGAGCAGCATGACTTCTATATCATCGATTCCAAGATAGAAGAAATTGGCCGCGCCCTTGGCTTGGCGGATATCGGCTTCGACAGAGATGTGACGGAGCTTTCCGGCGGTCAGAGAACAAAGGTCCTGATGGCAAAGCTGCTGTTGGAAAAACCCGATATTCTCCTGCTGGACGAGCCCACCAACTATCTGGATGAAAACCACATCGAATGGCTGAAACGCTACCTGATCGATTATGAAAACGCCTTTATTCTAATTTCCCATGACATCCCCTTTCTGAACAGCGTTGTCAACCTGATTTATCATGTGGAAAATTCCGAAATCAGCAGATACGTTGGCAACTATGACAAATTCCAGGAAGTCTATGCCATGAAGAAAGCACAGCTAGAGGCGGCTTACCGCAAACAACAGCAAGAAATCGAAGACCTGAAGGATTTCGTTGCCAGAAATAAAGCTCGTGTTGCCACCAGAAATATGGCAATGAGCCGACAAAAAAAACTGGATAAAATGGATGTCATCGAACTGGCAAAGGAAAAACCCAAGCCGGAATTCAATTTCAAAGAAGCCCGTGCCTCTGGCAGATATATCTTCCAGACAGAAGACCTTGTCATCGGCTATGATAAGCCCCTGTCCAAGCCCCTGAACCTTTCCATGGAGCGAGGACAGAAGATCGCTTTGGTGGGCGCAAACGGGATCGGGAAAACCACCTTGCTGAAAAGCATTATCGGTGAGATTCCTCCCCTCAGCGGCAAAACAGAACTGGGCGATTATCTCTACACCGGCTATTTTGAACAGGAAAAGAAGTATACAGAAAATGTGACCTGTATCGATGAAATCTGGAAAGAATTCCCCTCCTATACCCAGTATGAAGTCCGCTCCGCTCTGGCAAAATGCGGGCTGACCACAAAGCATATCGAAAGCATGGTAAAGGTTCTCAGCGGCGGGGAACAGGCGAAAGTACGCCTGTGCAAGCTCATCAATAACGAAACCAATGTACTGCTGCTGGACGAACCGACCAACCATCTGGATGTGGATGCAAAGGAAGAACTGAAACGGGCACTGAAAGCCTACAAAGGCAGTATCCTGCTCATCTGCCACGAACCCGAATTTTACCGTGATGTCGTGACAGAAATTTGGAACTGCGAGGATTGGACAACAGTACAGTTATAATTGCATAAAAATAAGGCTACTGCAAAAAACAGTAGCCTTTTTCTTTGCTCATTTTCTTTCCTGCGCCAACAGTTCTTCCACTTCTTCCATGGGGATCACCAGATATTCGGCGTTTCCCAGCAGGTCTTTGTGTCCATAATCCTGCAGGATGGCTTTCGGCTCCTCGTCCCCAAACACATCCAAATAAGTCTGCTTGATGAGAACTTTCTTTTCCGCATCGGCATAGCCAGGAATATATTTCTGTACCAGCTTTGCCGTGATCCGCTCATATTCCTGCCCATTTCCGCCCACCTTCAGCCACACAGGCAATTTTTTCGGCTTTTCATGCAAAGCAATATCAAATTTCAACGCCCATTGGAATTTTTGCAGATCCACCTTTTCATTCTTCCCAACAAAATCCCAGAGCACGTCACAAAGCCCCAACTTGGAAAGGGATTTATACTGGCAGCCCTCTTCCAGCCAAAATTGAGACAATGCTTCAAAGAAGGCAAAGGGGCTTTCATACAATGGCACCAGATAGGCCAGCGTATGCAGGAATTTCCCACTGTTGTAATAAATCTCCACCATTTCTTCGATATATTTCAATCGCAGCGTGTCCTCATAAGGCAGCATATGGGTGGTCAGCACTTCATACGGTGCGGTATCGTGATAAACGATATCAAACTCCTGCTGCTTTTGGTGCAGCATTGACCCCTTCAACACCTTCAAAAAGCCCAGCTGCAGTTGTTCCGGCTCCAAGGCGTACACATCGTTAAAGGAACGCCCAAAGGAATCATAATCCTCGTAGGGCAGCCCTGCGATCAGGTCTAAATGCTGATGGATGTTCCCCCCTGCCTTTATCTGCTTGACGATGCCGGAGAGTTTTTTAAAATCCACATTTCGATTGATCGCCTGAATAGTATGGGGATTGGTGGACTGCACCCCAATCTCAAACTGAAACAGCCCTTTTCGCACCGTTTTCAAGAAATCGATGGTCTCCTGATCGATCAGGTCTGCCGTCATTTCAAAATGGAAATTGGTCACGCCATTGTCATGCTCATGGAGATATCTCCAGATCGCCATGGCATGGCTTTTGCGGCAGTTGAAGGTTCTGTCTATGAATTTAACTTGCCGCACCCCTGCGTCCAAAAATTTCTGCAGATCGGGCAGCACCTTTTCCAAGGGAACGAACCGCACCCCCTGCTCCACAGAGGACAGGCAGTATCCACATTGATAGGGGCAGCCCCGGGAAGATTCATAGTAGATGATCTGATTTTCCACATCGGAAAAATCTGCTTCATAGGGGAATGGCAGCAGTGCCAAGTCCAAAGGCACTTCCTGCATAGTGGAAACGATTTCTTCCCCCTTGCGGAAGGTCAGACTGCCGATTTCCTCCAAGGATGTAGGGACACCAAAATCGAAATAGTCCAGCAACTTGCTGAACACAATCTCCCCTTCCCCCCGCAGGACGATATCCACCCCAGGGTTTTCCCGCAGGAAAGCTTCGCTCTCATAGCTGACCTCCGGCCCGCCAAAGCCAAGGATACACTGGGGCAGAATCTTTTTCAGCAGAGGACAAAGCTGCCGCAGCATCTCAATATTCCATATATATGCAGAAAACAAGATCACATCGGGCTGCAGGCGAAACAATTCCTCCGCAATGAAATCCAAACGTTGATTGATGGTGAATTCTCGTGTCAGCACGTTATGTTTTTTATTGTTATCCTGAAAGCGGCTCAGATAGCGCAGTGCTAGATTGGAATGGATATATTTCGCATTCAGTGCCGCAAGAACAACCTTTTTCATTTTCATTCCTCACTTTTTCAAATCCCGAAGGGCGCAAGACTCCGTTCCAAAATGCCGTTGATATAAGCAATGCAAATACCATAATTGGTCATGGGGACGCCCTGATCCTCCGCGCATTTCAGGCGATATTTCATTTCTCTTTCATTGAGCATACAGCCGCCGCAATGGACGATCATTTGATAGGGAGACAGATCAACAGGAAATTCCGTACCACTGGTGAATACAAAATTCAGTTCTTTTCCCGTATGCTCTCTGATCCAGCGGGGCAGCTTTACGGTGCCGATATCCTCGCACTGGCGGTGGTGGGTGCAGCCTTCGGAAATCAGAATAGTATCCCCATCCTGCAGCTGTTCCAATGCCCTCGCCCCTTTTACATTTGGCTCCAAGTCCCCCTTATATCTCGCCATTAAAATAGAAAAAGAAGTCAACTGAATATCCGTAGGTACTTCTTTGGAAACCTTTCCGAAAATCTGACTGTCTGTGATGACCAGTTTTGGTTTCTTTCCTAAAGATTGCAGTGTTTCCTTCAATTCATGATTTCTGGCAACAACGGAAACCGCGCCTGCTTCCAGGATATCCCGAATGGTTTTCTGCTGGGGCAAAATCAATCTGCCCTTAGGTGCCGCAGAATCGATGGGCACCACAAGCACTGCAAAATCATTAGGTTTCAGCAAATCACCCACGATTTTCCGTGTCATATCTTCACTGGGTACAAGGGCAGCAATACGCTCCTTCAATTCATAGATATTCTGACCTGTTTTTGCACTGACGGAGATTTCATTTTCTTCATTCTTCTCCGCCGCCTGCAGGTCGGATTTATTTTTCACAATAATACAAGGTATGTTTTTTTCGCGGATGCGTTCCAAAATCGCTGCATCTGCCACCGTCCTACCAACGGAACCATCAATGACGACAACGGCGATATCCGTTTTATTTAATACCTGATAGGCCTTCTGCACCCGCAGCTTTCCCAGTTCCCCTTCATCATCCAGACCAGGGGTATCGATGATTACCACAGGTCCCAAGGGTAGCAATTCCATGGCTTTCAGAACCGGGTCCGTAGTCGTTCCCGCCACATCGGATACAATGGCCAGATCCTGCCCTGTCATGGCGTTAATGATGCTGGATTTTCCCGCGTTGCGCTTGCCGAAAATCCCAATATGAATCCGTTCCGCCATCGGCGTATTGTTCAATCCCATAAGCTCCTCCTATTCCACCAGCGAATCCCCGCGGGCAGATACTACATGATAGCCGATCTCTTCCATTTCCGCCTGCAGCAGTGCCAACCCCTCGGCGGCTTCATCGCCCATGCAGCGTTTATTGTCATACAAACTGTAATATTTCCGATTTTCCTTTGGAGAAAGATTGGGCATCACCACATTTGCCCCTGCAAGGATACCCATTTTCCGTCCATCGGGATGGATGGTGCTCAAGGCCGTTGTGGCAGGCATCAGCACTTTCGGCAGCATCAGACGTACTGCCCCCAACAGGAATAGGGTCAGTTCCAAGGTGCCTGCTGTTTCTTTGGCAAAAGGCGTATCTTTATGGGGAATAAAGGGTCCGATACCTATCATGTGGGGGTTCAATTCCTTCAAAAACAGCAAATCCTCTGCCAGATGTTCCGCCGTTTGCCCCGGCGAACCCACCATAATACCACTGCCCACCTGAAAACCAATCTTCCGCAAATTACAAAGGCAATTCTTCCGCTCCTGCAAGGACAGTTCTTTCGGATGCAGGAATCTGTAATGCTCTTCGTTGGCTGTTTCATGACGCAGCAGGAATCGGTCTGCCCCTGCCTTGAAATAGGCTTCATATTCTTCTCTTTTTCTCTCCCCCACAGAAAGGGTAATGGCGCAATCAGGGAATTCCCCTCTGATTTTTTGCAGCAAAGCCACCATCTTTTCCTTTGTGAACCAGCCATCTTCTCCCCCCTGCAGCACAAAGGTACGGAAGCCCAAACGATATCCATTCCTACAGCAATCGAGGATTTCCTCCTCCGTCAAACGATAGCGATGCAGGTTCTGATTGCTTCTGCGAATCCCACAATAATAGCAATCGTTCCTACAATAATTGGTAAATTCAATGAGCCCACGGATATAAACATTCTTTCCGTAGTGCTGCTGACGTATTTTTCTCGCCCGTTCGAAAAGAAATGTGTCTGTCTCCGCTGTTTTGCCTTTGATCAGGCGCACCCATTCCTCCTTCGTCAGGGTCTGTTCTCTCTCCAGCTTTTCAATCAAATATTTCATAGGCATTTTATCAAACCGTTTTTCCATAAATCGTTTTTGTGCTGACACCGGGCAGCATCCCCAGTTTTCCCGAAAGGGCACTGATGGCATCATTAGGTGCATCCATAGCTACACTAATAATGGAAATTTCCTTTTCCCGATAGGGCAGACCCATTCGCCCAATGATATATTCACTGTATTCGCTCAGCAGTTCATTCAACTGCCCTACGGATTCATGGCTTGTCAAAATAATACCAATGAGTGCGATTCTTGTTTCTTTTTCTGTCATTCTTCATTCCTCCTAAAAAAGAAAGTCTGCACCAAACGGCGCAGACAAACTCTATCATCAGCCCTTCTTTTTATGAACATTTCTGATCGTCTTCTTTTTCCCTGTATTTGCTTTTTGTCCGCCCTTGGGCTGGCCTTTTGCGCCGCCCTTTTCACCAGACTTGCTGCCTTTATACTGGAAATCCCGTTTCATCTGTCTGGGACGGATAAGACAGTGTTTATCAAAGCCGATCAAATCCTCCCGATGGGCTTTTTTCAATGCTTCATAGACCAGATCATAGTTCTGGGGCAGTCTGTACTGCATCAATGCACGCTGCATCGCCTTTTCATGGGGTGATTTGGGCACATAGACCTTTTCCTTTGTTCTGGGGTCCATTTCCGTATAATACATCGCCGTTGAAAGGGTACCTGGTGTAGGATAAAAATCCTGCACCTGTTCGGGCATGTGGTGGATATCCCGAAGATATTCCGCCAATTCGATGGCTGCATCCAAATTACTGCCTGGGTGGCTGCTCATCAGATAAGGAACAAGATACTGTTCCATCCCCAGCTTCTTATTAATGTCATAATATTTCTTTACGAATCTCTGGTAAACATCGCCGGCAGGCTTCCCCATCTTATTCAGAACCTTTTCCGAAACATGCTCCGGGGCAACCTTCAGCTGACCGCTGACATGATATTTGCACAGCTCATTGAAAAATGTTTCATTCTTATCATAAATCAGGTAATCATAACGGATACCGGAACGGATAAATACCTTTTTGATTCTGGGAATTTCTCTGATTTTCCGCAGCAAACGTACATAATCCATATGATCCACTTCCAGGTTGGGGCATTTTGTGGGCCACAGGCACTGTCTGTCCCGACACGCACCATGCTCCAACTGTTTTTTGCAGGCAGGACCGCGGAAGTTTGCCGTAGGGCCGCCTACGTCATGGATATAGCCCTTAAAACCGAGGTCCCAAGTGATCTTTTCTGCTTCCGCCACAAGGGAATTGTGGCTTCTTGCCGTCACCACTCTGCCCTGATGGAAGGCCAGCGCACAGAAATTGCAGTTGCCGAAGCAGCCACGGTTGCTGACCAAACTGAATTTTACCTCTTCAATGGCAGGGATACCTCCTTTTTCCTCATACATAGGATGGTAATTCCGTTCAAAATCCAACGCATATACCTTGTCCAGTTCAGGGGTACGCAAGGGGGGAGAGGGTGGATTCTGTACCACCGTCCATTCGTCATATTCTTCGATTAGCGTTTTGCCTGTCACCGCATCGGTATTCTGATACTGGATCATGAAGCTGTCTGCATATTTATCCTTATCTTTCAGTACTTCCTTGTATTTGGGAAGCATGATATAGTCATAGGCTCTGGAAATATCCTTTGTTTTGTAAACAGAACCTTTCAGAAACGTCAATTCCTGGATGGGGATGCCACTGTCCAAGGCATCTGCCATTTCCACGATTTGATGCTCGCCCATGCCATATAGCAACAGATCTGCACCGCTGTCCAGCAAAATAGAACGACGCACCTTATTATCCCAGTAATCATAATGGCTCAAACGTCTCAGACTGGCTTCCACACCGCCAATGATGATGGGTGTTTTCTTATAGACTTCTCTCAGCTTATTGCAGTAAATGATAGTCGCTCTGTCAGGACGCAGCCCCATTTCCCCGCCAGGAGAATAGAAGTCTTTTTTCCGTCTCTTTTTCGCAACGGTATAATGGTTTACCATGGAGTCGATGTTCCCCGCACTGACTAGAAAGCCCAGTCTGGGTTCACCAAAACGGGTAAAATCCTCTGTACTTTTCCAATCAGGCTGTGCCACAAAGCAAATCTTATAGCCATTGCTTTCCAACACACGACAAATAATAGCCGCGCCAAAAGAGGGATGATCCACGTAGGCATCCCCGCAAATATATACAAAATCAGGCTGTTCCCAGCCTCTTTCCAGCATTTCTTCTCTTGTTACAGGCAAAAATGCCATATCGATTCCCCCTTCGTTATACTATATCTAGTATACCAAATTTACGAATCCAATACAATCACAATCAATCAAATGAAGATCCATACCATATCATACCTTGGACACTTTCACCCAAAAGCAGGCGTTATCATGCAGAAAAGCACTCTGTCTGTCAAATGCTTTCGCTATTTTAACAAACAGAGTGCTAATCATTTCAGCCTTCTTATATCACTGCAGGTCTGCATCAGCCACGCATCAATAAATCATTTTATCAAGAACCCATTTGCCATTTTCAAACACAGCGGCACCATTTGCAAAATAGTCTTCCTGTACAGGAACTTCTGCAGGCTCTTCAATAGATCCTTTTACCGTAAATTCGCATCTTTCTGCATCCACGGAATCGATTGTGATTTCGCAATCGGTCCAATCTACATAATAGCCTTTTGCCCCTGCCTGATTCAGATCAATGCAAAGTTCGCCATCTACATCCAAATACATAGGAGAATCCTCATAAGGGTACTGATATAACAGTCTCTCAGCTTCCTCTGTACAGTATACACTGCGGATATAGGATTCAAAATCAGCAAAGCTTGCAAACTTTTCATCAGAAACTTTGCAGATATGACCGTCCTGCATTGTGTTCTCATCATGGGGCACTAATAGAAAATACATTTACCATACAATAAACGTTTTCTTTGAACAAATCCGAAAGTATATCTTCCGTAATTTCGCTATTTCCCGAAGAAATACCTTCGTTTTCATTGGTTGTATCAGCTGGTTCATTTCCATCGGCAGCATTTCCACCACAAGAACACAATGCAAATGAAAGCACAAAAACCATCAGCAGAGACAAGATTTTCTTTCCATTTTGAAACAACATTGTTCCTCATCCTTTCCATTCTTCGGTTCCGATATCTGATATCATCCTATTCTTTGAAAATTAACTTATACAAAAATCCTCCGCAGTTTATACCTCTTTATGTGCAGTATAATTCCGTTGATATATTTTTTCAATACATTCTTAGGAAATTAACAAAACCTTAAAAGAATGTGTCTATTTTTCAGCATTTCAGCATCATATAAAAAAGCTCTTGAATATTTCAAGAGCTTTAACTGGATTCTGGCGATCATCTACTCTCCCAGGCAGCTGCCCACCAAGTACCATCAACCGCTTAGGTCTTAACCGTCGTGTTCGGAATGGGAACGGGTGTGTCCCCCAAGCGCATCATCACCAGAAATCTTATGAAGTTGTAATACACCTTCAAAACTGAACACAAATTGCAATTTCAATCGAATTTATCTAGGTCAAGCCCTCGATCTATTAGTATTGGTCAGCTGAACACGTTACCGTGCTTACACCTCCAACCTATCAACCTCATTATCTTTAAGGGATCTTACTTCCGAAGAATGGGAAATCTTATCTTGAGGGCGGCTTCACGCTTAGATGCCTTCAGCGTTTATCCGTTCCATACATAGCTACCCGGCTGTGCAGTTGGTCTGCAACCGGTACACCAGAGGTACGTCCATCCCGGTCCTCTCGTACTAAGGACAGCTCCTCTCAAATTTCCTGCGCCCACAACGGATAGGGACCGAACTGTCTCACGACGTTCTGAACCCAGCTCGCGTACCGCTT
>CALCGT010000051.1 GCA_937901125.1 uncultured Clostridia bacterium
TTTATTGTAACGTATAGTTATATTTCGTGTCCACTTTTTTAATATAGATCCAAAAGTGGGTGATAGCAAGAGTGAGCCTATTGATCTTTGGAAAAGAAAGCGAATGTGCAGTATAAGAGCAAACAGGTACATTTGTACTGGAGTGAGCCGTATGACAAATCCGCCATGACCATTTTATAGCGAGCGATACTGATTCTGTCATGGAGCAGATAGGCAATCTGCAAGGCCATGACCTTCGGTGCAGTATAATGATACTCCCGTATGGAATGCATCACAGCATTGTACGGTATCCTCATAGGAATGAGATAAGGTGAAATCCCTGTGGAGCTGTTGCCAGCAGCCGTCTGTTTGTTATGAATAATGTGTAAATTATAGAATATACATGGAATCAAAAAAATAGAGGTGGGAGAAGTATGACAAAATTAACTCTTACCAATGTGTATCAAACAAAAGAAAAAGTAAATCGTGAGGAGATTAAAAAAATTCTAATACGATACTTGCAGAAGAAGACTTTCTAAACGCAGAGCAGACATTTTTGAAAGAGCATTGTACGCATTGTATAATGATTTGGAGAATTTGTCTGCCTTCTTTTTAGAAGGGGGAAGCAGTATGATGACACTAGAAAGTAGGATGGGGAACCAAAATGGAATCCCAACAGTGGCTGCATTATATTTGAGATTGTCGAAAGAAGATATTGATAAGATGAATAAGGGGGATGATAGTGAAAGCATTAAAAATCAGCGATTGCTTTTAACAGATGAAGCAATTAAAAGGGGCTTTGTAGTTGGAGATGTATATTCAGACGATGACTATTCGGGGACAGATAGTACCAGACCTGCATTTAACCGTTTGATTGAAGATGCAAAGATGAAGAAATTTCATGTTGTTCTTTGCAAGACCCAATCCAGATTTACAAGGGATATGGAGATTGCAGAGAAGTATATCCATCGTGTGTTTCCGTTGCTGGGTATTCGATTTATCGGTGTAGTCGATCATGTAGATACTGACATAAAAGGCAATAAAAAAGCACGTCAGATCAATGCCTTGGTAAATGAATGGTATGTGGAAGATTTGTCGGAAAATATTAAAGCGGTATATCAAAGCAAGATGCGCCAAGGACAGTATTTAGGCAGTTTTGCCCTTTATGGCTATGTGAAAGATAGTGAAGATCACCACAAATTAGTGATTGATGAAGAAGCGGCTGAGGTTGTACGAAAGATATATAGATATTGTCTGGAAGGATATGGGGCGCAAAATATTTGTTACAAGCTGCAGGAAGAAGAAATACTAACACCTGCAGACTACAAGCGGAGTAAGGGCATGAAATTTTATACACCACTTCAATCTGAAGGGTATGCTACAAAGTATCGCTTGTGGAGTCCAACAACTGTAAAAAAGATTTTAACAAATGAAATGTATATTGGTACTTTGGTTCAAGGCAGAGAAAGAAAGGTAAGTTATAAAAGTAAAAAAGTCGTAGCTGTGCCAAAAGAAGATTGGATTCGGGTGCCAGACAATCATGAACCGATTATAACAAAGGAGGATTTCTATAAGGCGCAGGAAATGCTGCGGTTAAGGAGAAACTGCACAACTGTTTCAGATAAAAGTGGGAGGGCATACCCTTTAGCTGGAAAAATCTTTTGTAAGGATTGCGGGAGTTCAATGACGAGAACGGGAACAAAAGGTACCTATGGTAATTATCTGCGTTGTAAACTTGCTGCGAAATCAAATAGGGCAAAATGTACTTCGCATAATATAAAGTATTTTGATTTGGAAAAGAAGATATTAGAAGCATTGCAGGTACATATTGACGAGGTGCTTTCTGATGAAAATGACAGAAAAGAAATAACAGATCGTATGGATTTGAAAAAGAATACTGTGATGGAAGAATTGCAGGGGAAACACAAAAAGCTCCTTTGGGAGAAAGAAAGAATGCAAAGTGCATTGAAGAATTGTTACATGGATCGCTATTCCGGGGACTTGGATGAAGGAATGTTTCTGGATTTGAAAGTAGAATATAATAAGAAAATAAAATCTCTGCAGCAGGCTGTCGAGAAATTGGAAGAAAAACTGAAATTGAATACGGAATATAGAATGTCAGAGGAACGAGTAAAAGAAGTACTAAAGAAATACACGACTTTTTCTGAACTGACGAATGAATTGGCATATGATTTTATTGAGTATGTTGAAGTTGGAGAAAAGAATGAAAAAAGAGAACAGGAGATAATCGTACATTGGAAGTTTTGATTTTTCGCATTATCGACAAGGCACATGGGTGCCGTGACCATTATCATCATAAGGCTCCCGTTTTCCGTTGATCAGATCCCGAAAAGCCACGATACGGTTTTCCGGCAGAATAAAATCTTCCACGGGAGAGATTCCCGTATCCAGAAAAGCAATGGAGAGCCTCCGTTTGCTTGCAGATGCAGACAGCTCCGCAGAAAAAAGGTGTTTCATCAAAGACATGGCAAGCATCTCCTTTCTTTACTAAAGTATGTGAAAAAGCATTTTTGGGGACTTTGGGGCATACCTTTATTTTAGGAAGAAAAAGGAGAGGATGCCTGTGGCAGAAAAAAACGGAATGGAGATGCTTTCGGCATTGATGGGAGAGCAGGGGCAGGATGCCCTGAAGATGATGCAGCGGGTGCAAAGGCTGCAGCGGCTCATGGGGCCTGTAGTATCCAAAACCTCCACCCCTCCTGTGGATAAAAAAGAGGAAGGGGAGCTGTTTGTCCGCAATCGAAATGAAAATATGATCACCGCAGCCATTCCTTTTTTGAATCGGGAATATCAGCGGGATTTGTATATTGTAGTTCGCCTGATGGAAATGCAGAGAGTATTGAGTGGAGGTCTGTTGGAAGCAAGAGAACGGCAGGAGGAACCATTCCGTCTGCGACAGCGGAAAATGCTGCGGGCAATACAGGAATATCTGCCGGCGGAGGAAAGAAACCAGATGCAGACCATATTGAGAATGATGGATATGAAAGAGATCATGGAACGGGAGGGCTTGAAATGAACACATGGGATACCCCGGAAGTGCAGGCTTTGGGAGAGGAACGGCTGCGCCTGATGCGGGAAGCAGCGGAAAAATGCAAGGGAAAAACTGGTATGGAACGATTGGATATTTTCTTGGAATATGGAGAAAAATTGGCAGAGGGCGGGCAGCTTCCTTCGGAAGAACAGAAAGCCCTGCTGGCGGCAGTGGCGGCAAGCCTGCCCAAGGAAGAACAGGCACAATTGGCACAGATCATGGCAATGCTGGGACTGTGACCGTGCAAAAGGGTGGCGCAATGCGTCACCCTCTTTAAGGGGAAGATTTTTTCTCCCCCCTCGTCAAAATCAGGATTTTGATGAGCAAAACAGCCGGAAAAACAGGCAAGTTCCGGCGGCTCAAAAGCCTTGAAACTTGTTGTTCTCCTCGGTGAAAATGAATTTCGCCTGCGGATTCCATTTGGAAACCCATTTGTTTTCCAACCCTTTCCCTGTGGTTTTTTGATGGTGTAGGTGTGGGCAGTTGGCTTGCCGAGTTTTCTTTTCGGCTGTTGGTGCACTGAGGCTGGTTGAAAGGTGCTGGGATATTTTTGTTGGAATACATAGGAACCTCCGTGGGTTTTCTTTCCTTATATATATGCTTCCAAAAGTTTTTTATGTTTTCTCCTATAAATAAACACATTTTTGTGGTATGATTATATTACCTTTAGCGGACAAAGGGCTATATGCTCCCAAAGGCGTATTTTGGGCACTTTTTGCGTTATCCTCCTTCGACGTACCTTTTGGTACGACTTCAGTCGTCTGCCTGAAAATTGCCGCAAACTAAGCCTTAGGGAGTCTGCGAGCTGCAAGCAACCACATTTGTAACTATGCAAGGCTTTCGAGCGATGCGTGCCGAGTGGCACGGTGAGCGAGGGTAACGCAGCAGAGATGTAAATGCGGTGGTTTCAGCCATGTATCTCTTTGTCCACCGAAGGTACGAAGTCTGAGATCAGAAAAAACTCCTGAAAGGAAGCTGTACATGAAGGAGCGAAGAGAACGAAATTTCCGTATATTGGAATTTCGAGAAAATAAATTTGATATCGTCGGGGATGTCCACGGCTGCTACGACGAGCTGATGGAGCTGATCCGAAAGCTGGGCTACGAAAAAAAGGACAACTGTTATATTCATCCCGAAGGCAGAAAACTTATTTCTGTGGGGGATGTGGCGGATAAAGGATACAAAAATCTGGCCTGCCTGAATTTCTGGATCGATCAGGTGAACCATGGCGGGGCTTTCTGGGTTCATGGAAACCATTGCAACAAGCTATATAGATATTTCCTCGGCAACCGTGTTCACCTGTCCCATGGTCTGGAAAATACGGTGGCGGAGCTGGACAAGCTGCCCAAGGAAGAACGCACGGTTTTTCGCAACCGCTATATGCGCTGTTATGAAAGCCAGTGCTTCTATCTACTGTTGGACAGAAAACAGCTGGCGATCGTCCATGGCGGTCTGCGTCCCGATTCCATTGGGAAATTTTCCAACAAGATCCGTGCGGTCTGCCTTTACGGGGAAACCACAGGACGATTTGATGAAAACGGAAAGCCGGAACGACTGGACTGGGCGGCGGAATATGACGGACAGCCCTTTGTGGTCTATGGGCATACAGTGGTGGAAAAGCCTGAGATCATCAATCGTACCGTAGATATCGACCAGGGCTGTGTTTATGGCGGCTATCTGACGGCACTGCGCTATCCCGAAATGGAATTTGTGCAGGTGCGGGGGAAGAAATATGCGGAATACCACGGCGGCGGCAAGGTTCCCCGGTGAGTTGGAGAAATCGGACAAAGACAAAATAAAAAATATCAGATATGATGTAGAAAGTCCTCTCAAAAAGAGGGCTTTTTCTATGGGGAAAAAAGGATTTTCAAGGAAAACGGCGTATTTTAAAAGTAATAGGAGAAATTTGTACTTTAGTATAAGAAGGAGGGAAAGCTATGGAATTACGGCAGTTTCAGGAAGAACTGGAAGAGAGGATGCTGGGGCAGTATGCCACAAAAAGCGTCAATACGAAAGGTCGGCACAGGGAAGAGGAGAAATGTGATATCCGTACGGATTTCCAGCGGGATAGAGACCGTATTATCCATTGCAAATCCTTCCGCCGCATGAAGCATAAAACACAGGTATTCATCTCCCCGGAAGGCGACCATTACCGTACTCGCCTGACCCATACCCTGGAGGTTTCCCAGATCGCCAGAAGCATTGCCAGTGCGCTGCGCCTGAATGAGGATCTGACAGAAGCCATCGCCCTAGGGCACGATTTGGGCCATACCCCTTTTGGTCATGCAGGGGAGAGAAAGCTGGACGCCCTTTGCAAAGACAGCGGCGGCTTTGCCCATAATGAGCAGAGCCTGCGGGTGGTGGAACGGTTGGAAAAAGACGGTCGTGGGCTGAATCTGACCTGGGAAGTGCGGGATGGTATTTTGAACCACCGCACCAGCGGCAACCCTGCCACTTTGGAAGGGAAGATCGTGCAGCTTTCCGATAAGATCGCCTATACCAACCATGATATCGATGATGCTATCCGGGCGGGGATGCTGCGTCCCCGGGATATTCCCAGAGAGATCGTTGCCCGTATCGGCACCCGTTCCAGCAGCCGCATCAACGCCATGGTACGGGATACCATCCAAAACAGCATGGATATCAATGATATCCGCATGAGCGAAGAAATGCGGGAGATGTTGAAAGACCTGCGGGTCTTTATGTTCCGGCATGTTTACGCCAGCGATATTGCTGTGGCGGAACATAAAAAGGCGGAAAAAATCATCGGAGATCTGTTTGATTATTATTTGGAATACCCTGAAGAAATGTCCTCGGAATTTCAGGTACTGCTGGAGGATGGGGACTCGGTGCATCAGGTGGTCTGCGATTATATTGCCTGTATGACGGATCGCTTCGCAGTGGCAAAATATAAGGAACTGTTCATCCCTCAGGAATGGACGGTCCTTTAAAAAGTTATGGTTGAAAAACAGAACAATTTTGGTTGAAATCGTTATTGCATTTTGCACAAAGTTTGAAAAAGTCAAGGGGGTTTTGCATTTTTTTTGTTCATCCCTACAAAATGTATACAATGGAGAAGGATTTTCCGCAAAAATGTCGAATCTATATAGTAGAAAGGAAGTGAAAACGCTTCCTTTTCGACTGTTAGGAAGGGGAGTGATCACGTGAGGTATCCGAGAGAGGTCGTCGATGAAGTACGCCTGCAGAACGATATCGTTGAAGTCATTTCCCAGTACGTTCCATTGAAGCAGAAGGGCAGTTCCTATTTTGGGTTATGCCCTTTTCATAACGAAAAGACTGCTTCTTTTTCCGTCAACAGCGAAAAACAATTTTACTACTGCTTTGGCTGCGGCGCGGCGGGGAATGTGTTTTCCTTCCTGATGGAAATGGAAAACTGTGATTTTCCCGAAGCCATGAAGCGGTTGGCAGACAGAGCCCATATCACTCTGCCGGAGCCGGAAAAAAATGCTCAGGCCATCGCTGCGGAGCAGCTGAAACAAAGACTGTTTGACATACACACCACCGCAGGCAGATTTTTCTACGATTGCCTGCAAAGCGAGGAGGGAAAAGAGGCGAGAGCCTATCTGCAAAAACGGCAGATGGACCCCAGGATGGCAAGAAAATTTGGCATCGGCTATTCCCCCGATCGCTATGATGCTCTGTTCAAACATTTGAAGGAAAAGGGCTTCAGCGTATCAGATATCCTGAAAACGGGGCTGGTGCTGGAAAATAAAGATGGCAAAGGCTATCATGACCGTTTCCGCGGTCGGTTGATGTTCCCTATTTTCGATGTGCAGGGAAGGGTCGTCGGTTTTGGTGGGCGCATCCTTGCCAAGGGAGAACCGAAATATCTGAACTCCCCCGAAACCATCCTGTTCAGCAAAAGCAGAAACCTCTACGGTCTGAATTTTGCCAAGGCAGCAAGAAAACGGGAACTGATTCTGGTGGAGGGCTATATGGACATGCTTTCCATCTATCAGGCAGGGTTCCATAATGTTGTGGCATCCCTGGGCACTGCCTTCAATCAGGAGCACGCAAGGACATTGAAGCGTTTCGCCGATGATGTCATCCTGCTCTATGACAGCGACGAAGCCGGAACCAATGCTGCATTGCGGGCGATTCCTGTGCTGGTGAAAAATGGGTTCCGTGTGAAGGTCACTCAGGTGCCCGACGGGAAAGACCCTGATGAATTTATCAAGGCAAAGGGCGCAGCGGAATTCTCTAAATTATTAGTCAATGCTGTGCATTATATATCCTTCGAGATTGCTTGTATCCAGCGGAAATATAATCTGAAAAACCCGGAGCACCGGGTGCGCTTCGCCACAAAAGCGGCGGAGATTTTGGCAAAACTGGACAGTGAGATCGAACGCAACGTCTACCTAGGTGAGGTCAGCCGGGTTACAGGCGTGGAAGAAGAAGCCATCCGCAGTGAGATCGGAAAACTGATGCGAAAAGAAGATGAGACTTTCCAAAAGGAATCGGAAAGACGGCAGCAGAATTTGAAGACTTACAGCATAGAGGGCAGGAAAACAGAAAAAGGGCTTTTGGAAGCCCAAAGAAGTTTATTATACTATTGTGCCCAGCATCAGGGCGTATATGATATCCTCAAAACTATCATAGAGGAGGACGATTTCACGGAAGAAGTCTTTCGCAGAGCTTTCGGCTATATCGGTGAACTTTGGAGCGCCTCGGGTCATGTGTTCCCTGCCGATCTGGTGAGCCGCTTTGAAGAAACAAAAGAACAAAAAATGGTGACAGAGATCTTTGCGGTGCAGCTGCCCATGGAAAACGGGGCAGATATGGAAAAGGCTATCAATGAACAGGTACGGCGGCTGAAACGGACAAAGATCGACCATTTGACGGCAAACGCCACCACCGTGGAAGAGATCCAAAGGCTAGTGGAAGCCAAGAGAAAACTGGATTCCCTGTATATTACCATTTGATATGGTTAGACTATATGAACAGAGAAAGGAAGGATTGCGTTGAAATCCGTCGAAGAAACAACATTATTGACCAGGCTGGAAGAATTGGTTCAGATGGGCAAAAAGAAAAAAAGTGTATTGGAATATAAGGAGATCATGGATCATCTGGCGGATTTGGACTTAGATCCTGACCGTATCGATCGTATCTATGAATATCTGGAAAGCCAGGGTATCGATATCCTCGGGAATATTGAAGCGGAAGAAGAGGTTGAAAAAGAGCTTGACCTGACACTGCCCGAAGGCATCAATATCGATGACCCCGTGCGTATGTATCTGAAAGAAATCGGTAAAGTACCTCTGCTGACAGCGGAAGAAGAGATCGAACTGGCGCAGAAAATGGAAGAAGGAGGCCCTGAAGGGGAAGCAGCCAAAAAGAAACTGGCAGAAGCCAATCTGCGTTTGGTTGTCAGCATTGCGAAAAGATATGTGGGTCGTGGGATGCTCTTCCTTGACCTGATTCAGGAAGGGAATCTGGGCTTGATCAAAGCCGTTGAAAAATTCGACTTCCATAAAGGCTTCAAATTCTCCACTTATGCTACATGGTGGATCAGACAGGCCATCACCCGCGCTATTGCGGATCAGGCTCGTACCATCCGTATCCCCGTGCATATGGTAGAGACCATCAATAAGCTGATTCGTATTTCCAGGCAGCTGCTGCAGGAACTGGGCCGTGAACCGACCGCAGAAGAACTGGCTGTGGAAATGCAGATGCCCGAGGAAAAAGTAAGGGAGATTATGAAGATCGCTCAGGAGCCTGTTTCTCTGGAAACTCCCATTGGCGAGGAAGAAGACAGCCATCTGGGTGATTTCATCCCCGATGATGATATTCCTGCCCCTGCGGAAGCAGCAGCCTTCACGCTGCTGAAGGAACAGCTCATCGAGGTGCTGGATACTCTGACAGAAAGAGAGGAAAAGGTACTGCGCCTGCGTTTCGGGCTGGATGACGGCAGAGCAAGAACACTGGAAGAAGTGGGCAAGGAATTTAATGTTACCAGAGAACGTATCCGCCAGATCGAGGCGAAGGCTCTCCGTAAGCTGCGCCATCCCAGCAGAAGTAAAAAATTGAAGGATTATTTGGAATAATTAAGAGGATAAAAGAGGGCGGACATGTATTTGTTGCGCCCTTTTCTTATGAAATAAGGAGACAGTATGGAATTATCGAAACGACTGGAACTGGTGGCAAGTCTGGTCTCATATGAAACCATTGCGGATATTGGGACAGACCATGGCTATGTACCTATTTATTTATATTTGCAGGGGAAGATTAAAAAAGCCTATGCCTGCGATGTGCGGAAAGGTCCCTTGGAAAAATGCAGACAGAATATTGCACTGTATGGGGCGGAAGAGGAAATTGAGACACGGCTGGGCAGCGGGCTGATTCCCCTGAAACCGTTCGAAGCGGAAACAGCCATTCTGGCGGGCATGGGCGGTATGCTTATCGTACATATCCTGCAGGATAGCCCAGAGGTGGCGGCAAGCCTTCAGGAATTGGTGCTTTCCCCTCAGCGGGATTTTGGTGAGGTCCGAAAATATTTGCATGAAATCGGCTTTGCCATCAAAGAGGAGCATATGCTGAAAGAGGACAATAAGCCCTATGTAGTGATGCGCTGCGTGAAGCAAGAAGAAAAATATGACAGGGAGATTGATTATCTCTACGGGAAAAAGCTTTTGGAGAAAAAAGAGCCTCTGTTGAAAGAATTGTTATTGCATGAAGAAGGAAAATACAGCCGTCTTTTTCAAAAACTGAAAAATAATCCCACGGAAAACGCGCAAAAGCGTCTGCCGGAGGTGGAGAAAAAGCTGGCTCTAATGAGGGAGGCATTGGCATGTCTGTAAAAGTGAAGGATATCATGGGTGTGATGGAAACGATCGCTCCGGTAAAATTGGCGGAGGGCTGGGATAAGCCCGGTCTTGCCGTCGGCGACCCTGAAAAAGAAGTGAAAAAGATTTTAGTGGCTCTGGATGTGATCGAGCCTGTCATCGAAGAAGCGAAACGCATAGGTGCAGATATGATCGTCACCCACCATCCCATGCTTCTGTTCAAAAAAATTGAAAGCATTACAGCAGACAACCTCTTGGGCAAGCGTATTTATGCTCTGATTGAAAACGGCATTGCTGCTTTTTCTGCCCATACCAATCTGGATGTGGCAGAGGGCGGCACCAACGATGTGTTTGCAGAACTGGCAGGTCTGGAACAGATCGAGATTTTGGAGGAAACATGGGCCCAGGCACTGAAAAAAATCGTGGTCTATGTGCCTGTAGGCCATGAAGATGCAGTACGCAGCGCCATGTGCGAAGCAGGCGCAGGTCATATCGGTGCTTATTCCCATTGCACCTTCGGCACTGCCGGCAAAGGCACCTTCCTGCCCTTGGAGGGAACGAATCCCTTCCTTGGGGAGCAGGGCAAACTGGAAGTTGCCGATGAAATCCGTCTGGAAACCATCGTTCCCGCAGAAAAAGCCAATGCAGTGGTAAAAGCCATGATCGCTGCCCATCCTTATGAAGAAGCGGCCTATGATATCTACCCTGTGGAGCAGAAAGGCAAGAAAGAGGGCATTGGGCGTATGGGCCAGTTGCCCAAAGCAGTACCTTTTCGGGAATTTGCGGAAATGCTGCGGGAAAAACTGAACTTGGACCATATCCGTCTGGTGGGCGATGGGGATAAGCTGGTGAAGAAAGTTGGTCTTTGTACCGGCGCAGGGGTGGATTTTGTTTCCCTTGCGGCTGTCAGGGGCTGCGATGCCTACCTGACGGGGGATATCAAATATCACGAAGCCCAGAAAGCCGTGGAACTGGGTATCGCTGTAGCAGATGTGACCCACTATGCCAGTGAAGTATTGATCGTGCCCGTCCTGCAGAAAAAGCTGACGGAAGCAGTACAGAAAAATAGATGGAATATCGAAGTTGTCTGTTCCGAAGAAAACGGGCAGACCTTCTGGACGATTTAAAAGGAGGCGCATAGAGTGGAAACAAATAAAGTAAATGTCATGGGAAAAGAAATGCAGATTCCTGAAGGCATGACCTTTGGCGAATTGGCGAAAGAATTTCAGGGGGATTTTCCTTCTGCCATCCTGCTGGCAAAGCAGGGGAATGTGCTGAAAGAACTGGATTATAAAATCACAGATGCGGACGATATCTCTTTTCTGGATCTGCGGGAGGAAGAAGGCATGCGCCTGTACCACCGCGGGGTCTCCTTCCTGCTGGTGAAGGCGGCAAGAGATATCATTGGCGAAGATGCCTTGGTTGTCATCGAACATTCCCTTCGGGGCAATCTCTACTGTGAAATTCGCAAGCCTGCCATAGAGATCACAGAGGCTTTGCTTTCTCAGCTGGAAAATAAAATGAAAGAATATGTGGCGGCAGACCTGCCTATCCTGAAACAAACGTTCCGCAAGGATATCGCTATCAATATTGCAAAAAAACAGGGCATGAAGGATAAAGCGGAGCTGTTCCGTTTCCGCCGTGCTTCCAATATCAACCTGTATGAACTGGATGGATTTTATGATTATTTCTATGGCTATATGCCCCTTTCCGTGGGCGTACTGCAGCTGTTTGGGCTGATGCTCTATGAAAATGGCTTTCTTCTGCGCTTCCCCGACCCTGAAAACCCCGGGGAGTTGCTGCCATTTCAGGATTCTCCGAAAATCAGCGGTACATTCATGGAACAGCTGCGCTGGTGTCAGCTGATGGAAGTTTCTAATGTGGCAGATTTGAACAACAGCATCGTGGATGGCAAATTTGGCGACCTGATCCGCATCAATGAAGCCCTTCACGAAAAGAAGATCGCCCAGATCGCAGACCAGATCTATCATAAAATGGATAAGGTGAAGGTCGTCCTGATCGCAGGGCCTTCTTCCTCTGGCAAAACTTCCTTTGCCAATCGCCTGTGCATCCAGCTGCGGGCATTGGGTGTGAAGCCTCACAAGGTTTCTCTGGATGATTATTTTATCGATCGGGAGGATACCCCTCTGGATGAAAACGGAAAGAAAAATTTTGAACGGATCGAAGCTCTTGACCTGAAGCTGTTGAACGATGACCTGAAAAAGATCATCGCTGGGGAAAAAGTGGAACTGCCCTTCTATAATTTTGTAACAGGCAAACGGGAATATAATGGAGATTTTGTGCAGTTGGGTGAAGGGGAGATTCTGGTGATGGAAGGCATCCATGGTCTGAATGACCGCCTGACAGCAGAGATCCCGGCGGAAAATAAATTCAAAATTTTCATCAGTGCCATCACACAGTTGAATATCGATGATCATAACCGCATTTCCACTTCCGACAGCCGTCTCATCCGCCGCATGGTACGGGATTTCCAGTTCCGCGGCAGAAGTGCGGCAACGACCATTTCCGCTTGGAACGAAGTGACCCAGGGCGAAGAGGACAATATCTTCCCCTTCCAGGAAAATGCCGATGCGGTATTTAATTCTGCTACATTGTATGAATTGAGCGTGCTGAAGCAGTATGCAGAGCCTCAGCTTTTTGCCATCGATCCTTCCATGCCCGAATACGTGACGGCAAAACGTCTCATCAAATTCCTGGGTTATTTCCTGGCAGCACCAGGTCTGGAGATCCCCAATAATTCCCTCATCAAGGAATTTATTGGTGGCAGCTGCTTTAAGGTTTGACAGAGAAAATAAAATGGTTTATACTATTTTAGAAAAACGGCGGAGTGTACCTCAGATCCTGCGGATTTTCGGTATCATTGCTACGCAAGGGGGACGGTAATGATTTTAAAGAAAAGAATTTCTTGAAAATCATTACACACCCCTTTTCTCCGCCTATGTGAGTAAGTCGGACAGTCGCGCTCAACAGTACTTCGTACCATATGAGTGAGGAAAGTCCGGGCTTCGCAGAGCAGGGTGCCGGCTAACGGCCGGCGGAGGCGACTCCAGGACAAGTGCAACAGAAATAGGTAGCCTGCCTTGGCAGGTCATAATGGAAAGGTGGGGTAAGAGCCCACCGCTGTGGTGGTAACATCATGGGTCAATGTAAACTCCGCCCGAAGCAAGACAAACAGAGATAATGGGGCTGCTCGTTCCGTCTCGAAAAAGTCGCATGATGCCGCTGGCAACAGCGGACCAAGATAGATGGCTGTCTGAAAAACAGAACCCGGCTTACAGGCTTGCTTGCAAAATAAAAAGCAAAGAACCTTGAGAAATCAGGGTTTTTTGCTTTTTTTCTTTCGCAATAAGAACAAGGCTATTTCATAATTTTTGTAGAGTCTTGTTCTTATTTTTATGGAGGGATTTTATGCGTAGATGTAAAATTAAAAAGCAAATTGAAGCCACAGGGGGAAAGAATTATGCAACGGGTTTTGAAGAATTTATTAAAAATTGCAAAGCAAGAAACCTAAGTGATTATACACTTAGATATTATCAGACAATAGACTATGTAATAAAGCAATACTGTGATAAGGAACAAATATTGCTCAGCAACATTGATATAACCTTCTTTGACGAATTTATTTTGTTTTTAAAAGACAGAAATATAAAAGATACGACTATTTTCAGCTATGCAAAGGGTGTACGAACAATTCTATATTTTTTCATGGAAAAAGGATATATATCAGAATTTAAAATCAGTATGCCACAGGTGGATGTTCCGTTAAAAACTGTATATACAAAACAGGAGATAGAAGCATTATTGAAAATGCCAGATTTGAATACTTGTAGTTTTTCTGAATTGCGAAGTTGGATGATGATTGTATATTTTGTTGGCACAGGGCAGAGACTTCGTACAGTTTTAGGATTAAAGATTGAAGATGTGGATTTGGAGAATGCCGTTGTGATTTTAAAAAACATGAAAAACAGGAAACATACCATTTTGCCGCTGCCGTACAAAGTAGTGGAAGCATTACGGATATATTTAAGTTATAGAGGTGGAAAGAAGAATGAGTATCTTTTTTGTGCTTGGACAGGATTAGAATTAACGAAACGGGGAGCAGAAGAAGCCATCAGGCGGTATAATCGAGCAAGAGGAATAGAAAAGACTTCGATTCATGCGTTTAGACATTCATTTGCTACAAACTATTTAGAATCAGGCGGTGATTTGTTTCGTCTGCAACAGTTGATGTGCCATAGTAATTGGATCTATATTAAAAAAGTGGACACGAAATATAACTATACGTTACAATAAAGT
>CALCGT010000052.1 GCA_937901125.1 uncultured Clostridia bacterium
TTACGCCCAGACCGCTGACGAAAGGAAGTATGGCGTGGCGTTTCCTACCTTATGAACTTTATACTATGCAGCGATATTTACAGTATGGCACATTGGCGCAGATGGAATTACAGCATTTTGATGCTTGGGCATCCACTTTCGGGGAAACTACAACGGCGATTGAACTGGCTCCGGAAGGGACAGGTTACCGTGCGAAAACAAGATTCTCAAAGTTTTATAATCTTCCTGAACTGATGTCTATGTTCAAATGTGTGGCGGACATTCAGACAGCGGATATGCTGAATCTACCTGTACCAAAGGCAAATTTTCATGTGGAAGTCATCAAGCCGACAGAAATACAGCAGGAAATGGTGGCATCCCTTGCGGAGAGAGCAGAGGAAATCAGAGCAGGCAATATCGATCCTACTGTTGATAATATGCTAAAAATCACAAATGACGGCAGAAAACTAGCACTGGATCAAAGGCTCATCAATCCGATGCTGCCAGATGATGAAAACTGCAAACTTGCCGTTTGTGCCAACAATGTATTCCGCATCTGGGAAGAAACAAAAGAACAGCGGTCTACCCAGTTGGTGTTCTGTGACCTTTCTACGCCCGGTGCGAAAACTACTATTGGCATGAAGGAAACAGAGAATGGCTCTTTTGAGATGGATTATTCTCAGTTTTCCAATGCCTATGATGACTTGAAGAAGAAATTGCTGGAGAAAGGTGTACCGGAAGAAGAAATCGCCTTCATCCATGAAGCCAATACAGAAGCCCAGAAGAAAGAAATGTTCACCAAGGTACGCCGTGGTGATATTCGGGTTTTGATGGGCAGTACTCAGAAAATGGGAGCAGGTACCAATGTACAGGATCATTTGATTGCTCTTCACGATTTGGATTGTCCCTGGCGTCCGGCCGATTTGCAGCAACGACAGGGCAGAATTGTCCGCCAGGGTAATCAGAATCCGGAAGTGGATATTTTCCGTTATGTAACAGAAGGTACTTTCGACAGCTACCTGTATCAGTTGGTGGAAAATAAGCAGAAATTTATTGCTCAGATTATGACTAGCAAAGCACCTGTCAGAGCAGCAGAAGATGTGGATGAAACGGCATTGTCCTATGCAGAAATCAAGGCGCTTGCAACCGGGAATCCTCTTATCATCGAAAAGAGTAATCTGGAAATGGAAGTAGGCAGACTAAATCTTCTGAAAAGCAGCCACATGAGCCAACAGTTTGATTTGGAGGATAAGATTCTGAAATACTTTCCGCAGGAGATTAGAAAACTGCGGGAGAGAGTGGCTGGTTATGAAAAAGATTTGGCTACTTTGCAGGAAAACACACTGCAGGATAAAGAAAAGTTTTCTCCGATGGAGATCATGGGCATTACATACACCGAAAAGGCGGATGCAGGGAAGGCCATCATCGGTGTCTGCCACCTGATACAGAATGAAGGCCCGAAAGAAATTGGTTCCTATCGTGGGTTCAAAATGGAACTTTCCTATTCCATTCTTGCCAGTGAGTTTCGGATAGATCTAAAAGGAGCATTGTCCCATGGCGTTGCATTAGGCAGTGACATTCATGGTAACATCACCAGAATTGATAATCTGTTGGCTTCTCTGGAGAATAAATGTGAAACTGTAAAACAGACTTTGGAAAGTACTATTCAACAGCGAGAAAATACCAAAGCAGAATTAGGGAAACCATTTGCTATGGAAGAAGAACTGAAAGAAAAGAATAAGCGATTGGCAGAACTGAACGTTTTATTGAATTTGGATGAAAAGGATGCAGTGATTTTAGGTGAAGATACTTTAATAGAAAAAAATCATTTAAGAGAGAACGGGAAAAGTCTTGAAATAGAGTGTTTTCGATAGAATGATTTATAGCTATTGTTTGGTAAATATTAATTTTCAATTTAAAATGTATTCACACTTTCTACATAATTTGGTATTAAAATAAAAATATACTTTTGTTTTATGTTATTGTGCTAGATAAAGAAGGGGTGTTTTTTTGAAAAATAAATTTTACGAAAGATACAAACCAGATGACAAAATGTATATTTTATTGATAGTTATGGCTGTGTCATTAATAGTTGTTTGTACTGGTGGGTTAGACTTTGGAAATCTGTTAACAGGGGTAATTGCATCTATTGTAGTTGCTTGGATTTTAGAAATGTCTGAGTGTAGCAGAAAGAATAAAGAACTTATGCGTAAGAAAGAGTTGGTTTTTTCGGAGTATAAAAATCAAATAAAGACTTTACAAGAGATTGTTATGAAACAAAGTGATGAACTGCTTTCCACAAAGAATGCTTGCTTTGAACAATGTTTGGAGATTATTAGAAATCCAGATAATTATGAACAAGATAATTCTAAAGTAAGCAGAGAACAAGTTTATAAAAGAATTTTATGGAATGTAAAGCGAATTAAACAGGCGGTACGGTTGCTTGGAGAGCAGTATTTTCTTTTAATTGAATTGGATGTGATTGATGAGAATACTTCTATGCAACATTTTGAACAACAAAATGCTTCTTGTGATTTTATTATAATGATTTTAGAATCGGCAAGAGATAAAGATGACTATCTTCAGGTTAATAAATCATTGAGTAAGCTTGTGGAGGATTATAATGACTGTTTTCAATAATTTTACGCAAATTTAAGAAAACTTGTATATGCAATTAGAAATTTTTGCTTGTTTTAGGCCCATCTCAAAAAGAGGTGGGCTTTTCATTTGGAGAAGTGCAAAACAACAGTTATGTTGTCATAGCAAGCATAGCATTTTGCATGCAAAATACGTTTATTAAGGGTGTTCCCTTGATCCCCCTGCAGATAGACTGTTTAAAAGGAATAGTATACTAAAAAGAATGGTAGTAAGAGATTGTCTGTATTATAATAAAATAAAGGATACTTTTTAAGGGGTGAAAATTATGCCTGGGAAAACTAAGAGAAAATATGAAAGCGAAAACATTAAATTTGCTAAGCGATTGAAAAGACCGTTAGAATTAGTGGTAAATACCTTGAAACCAGAATATACAGGTGATGACATTCTTCAAGCATTCAAAGAGTATTATCCAAATGAATGGAAGGAAATCTGTGAAAGATATGTAGTTTATGCTGGGAAAGATCAGTTCCTGAAATATAAAAAGTGCACTGTAGTCAAGTAAGTGGACACGTTTTATAAAGAAAAAGTTTTGAGGAC
>CALCGT010000053.1 GCA_937901125.1 uncultured Clostridia bacterium
TCAGCTGGGAGAGCATCTGCCTTACAAGCAGAGGGTCACAGGTTCGAGCCCTGTAACTTCCACTTTTTTATTTTAAAACGAAAGCACTAAGACCAAGGCGGTTTTAGTGCTTTTTCATTGTAAAAGAAACGGTCGAGACTGACAGGCGATTTTTGCGGCAGAGAAAAGGGAAAAAATAAAGGCTTTCGGGGCGATTCCCTTTCGATTGTGATATAATGAGAAAAAGTCGCCAACAGGAGGGGAAAAATTCTGGTAGAAAGCCTCTGGTTTGCACCTCGCAGGTGGGAAAAACGGTTTTATGGGACATTGGGAATCAAGAAATGGAAGAATGGAATGCCAACATATTTACCAAAGGATTTTTCACTAAAAGACTACACGCCGGCTGAGGTAGTTCAAAATATGTGCATTGTGGAGGTGGACCATGAAATGAATGTAATCTGCAGCTTTTTGCCCTTGCTTTATGCGCTCTGTCAGCCATGGCTGCGGCAGGAATGGGCTATTTTTGCCGTTACAGGCATTTTGGCTTTGGGGGCAGATGTGTCTTTTATATTGATGCAGCGATATAACCGCCCTCACATGATCGCATTACAGGGGGCTTGGGAAAAAAGAAAACAGAATCAAGAGGAGGAAGAACATGCAGTCGAATTGTGAAACTTGTATGTATTTTGGATATGATGAGGAATTTGAAGAATACTTCTGTGAGGTGAACCTGGATGAGGATGAAATGGAGAAATTTTTGGCGGACAGCTTTCAAGGGGGATGTCCGTATTACCGCTTGGAGGACGAATACAAGACGGTGCGAAAACAGATGTAAAACAAAGGTCGAAACAAGATAACATAGCACTATCCTGTTTCGGCTTTTTTATTTATCGTTCAAAGGTTACGGTATAGGAGCCTAACACCTGTTCACAAGGGATTTTTGCTGCATTTTCTGCTGTGAGTGCCTGCTTTTCATATTGAACTATTTGTTTTGTCGGGTGGGCAGGAACAGATTTGTCATCTGTGCTGATGCCATGTGCATCACCTTCGGCAAATTTCCATTGGAAGGAACAGTTGCAAAATTCCTTATTGCTGTCGATTTTTTCTGTAGGAACGAATGTTTTGCCGAAGAAACAGCCTTGGTTATCCCCTTCCGCGGGGCAGCTGCCAACGATACCAACGTTGGCATAGGTGATTTCCAGAAAAGGGGCACGGAAAGTTGTTGTTTTTGATTCAGTATAAAGTGAAAAACAGAGGAAAGCAGTGCTTGATTGATATTCCCTCAGAATTTGGATATACTAACAGCAATTTACGAAACGGAGGGATGGATTTGATTTATACACTGACAGTGAATCCTTCGGTGGATTATGTGGTGCAGATGGGCGAATTCCGCCCGGGTATGGTGAACCGTGCCATAGGCGAGGCGGTCTTTTCCGGCGGGAAGGGCATTAACGTAGCCATTATTTTGCAGAATCTTGGGGTGGCAAATCGGGCTCTGGGGTTTCTGGCGGGCTTTACGGGGGATTTCATTGAGGCAGACCTAAAGGAGCAGGGCTGTCAGACGGATTTCGTGCGCCTTGCCAAGGGATTTTCCCGCATCAATGTGAAGCTGAAGGGACAGGAAGAGAGTGAGATCAACGGCGGCGGGCCTGCGGTGGATCAGGCAGCCATGGAGCAGCTTTTGGAAAAGATCAACGCCCTGCAAAAGGGTGATATGCTCATTATTTCTGGCAGCATCCCTCCATCTTTGCCCAAGGACTTTTATGAAAAGATACTGGATCTGTTGGAGGAACGGGGCATCTATACGGTGGTGGATGCCACGGGAGAGGTGCTGCTGAAAACGTTATGGTATGAGCCTTTTCTCATCAAGCCAAATCACCAGGAGTTGGAAGAACTGGCTCAAAGCAGACTTTTTACTCGGGAAGAGATTATTGCCCAAGGGAAACGGCTGCAAGAAATGGGGGCGAAAAACGTACTCATTTCTCTGGCAGCAGAGGGAGCTGTCCTTCTGACATCGGATGGGGATACTTTATTTGCAGAAGCACCCCGGGGAAAGGTGGTCAATTCCGTGGGAGCGGGGGATTCCATGGTAGGAGGCTTTGTGGCAGGCTGGTTGAAAACGGGCAGCTATAAGGAAGCCTTGGGTTGGGGCGTTGCGGCGGGGAGCGCCAGCGCCTTTTGTGAAACACTGGCAACAGGGGAAGAAATTCGAAGATTATATGATGAAAAAATCAAGATAACCAGCGGGACAGTATAGTTTCTTTGGGAAGTAGCCCGCTGAAGGAGGAAAATATGAGGATTTCGGAACTGTTGCAGAAAGAAAGCATTGCCATCGGGAAGAAACCACGGGGAAAAAATGCTGCCATTGACCAGCTGGTAGAGCTGCTGGCGAAAAGCGGCAATCTGAAGGATAAAGGAAAATTCAGGCAGGCTATTCTGGAAAGAGAAAAGCTTTCTACCACGGGCATCGGCGAGGGCATTGCCATCCCTCACGGGAAAAGCAGTGCTGTGAAACGGGCGGCATTGGCGGCTATGGTTGTGCCCGAAGGGGTAGATTTCGAAAGTGCCGACGGGCAGGATGCCCATTTGCTGTTTATGATCGCTGTGCCGGAAAATGGGGCTGATCTGCACCTGGAGGTGCTGGAACGGCTGGCGGCTATGCTAATGGACGAGGATTTTCAGAAAAAACTGGTAGATGCGAAACATCCTTCCGACTTTTTGGATATTCTCTCGGCAGAAGAAGAAAAACGCTTTGCCAAGCCTGCGGAAGAAGGAAAAGCCGGCTATGATGTGCTTGCTGTAACTGCTTGCCCTACGGGTATTGCCCATACCTTTATGGCGGCGGAAAGCCTGGAAAACAAGGCTAGAGAAATGGGCATCACCATCAAGGTAGAGACCAACGGCAGCGGCGGCGCGAAAAACGTGCTGACGGCGGAGGAAATCAAAGAAGCCAAAGGCATTATCATTGCGGCGGATAAAAATGTGGAAATGGTAAGGTTTCGCGGGAAAAAAGTGCTGCAGGTGCCTGTGACGGATGGCATCCGCAAGCCGGATGTCCTTTTGAGCAAGATCATACAGGGGGAAGCCCCCGTATTTGGCGGAGGAGCAGAGGCGGAAGCGTCTAGCTCAGGAGAAGAAAAGAGGGGAGTAGGCAATAAAGTGTATCGTGACCTGATGAATGGGGTCTCCCATATGCTGCCCTTCGTCATCGGCGGGGGTATCCTGATTGCATTGGCTTTCCTGCTGGATGATTACAGCATTGACCCTGCCAATTTTGGCTCCAATCTGCCCCGGGCGGCTTTTTTCAAAGCTATCGGGGATGCGGCCTTTGGCTTTATGCTGCCCATTTTGTCGGGCTATATCTCCATGAGCATTGGGGACAGGCCTGCCCTTGCGCCGGGCTTTGTGGGCGGCTTTCTGGCGAAGGAAGGGGGCAGCGGCTTCCTGGGAGCACTGCTGGCAGGCTTTGCGGCGGGTTATCTGATCCTTGGTCTGCGGAAGATTTTTGATAAACTGCCCCGTTCTTTGGAGGGCATCAAGTCTATTTTGCTCTATCCTGTTTTTGGTATCTTCCTCATGGGGGTACTCATTCAAATCATCATCAATCCCCCTGTGGCGTGGCTGAATGAAGCTCTGTATGGCATGCTGGCGCGGATGGGGACTAGCAGCCGTGTACTTCTGGGCGTCGTTTTAGGGGGCATGATGAGTGTGGATATGGGCGGCCCCATCAACAAGGCAGCCTACGTATTCGGTACGGCTTCTTTAGCCAGCGATGAATTTCAGATCATGGCGGCGGTTATGGCTGGTGGCATGGTGCCTCCGCTGGCTTTGGCTTTGGCGGTGTTCTTTTTCCGCAATAAATTCAGCGAAAAGGAAAAACAATCCGGCGTAGCGAACCTTATCATGGGAGCATGCTTTATCACAGAAGGGGCCATCCCCTTCGCAGCGGCAGACCCCCTGCGGGTACTTCCTTCCTGTATCATTGGCTCTGCGGTGGCGGGGGGACTGAGTATGTTTTTCGGCTGCGCCCTGCGGGCACCCCATGGCGGGGTATTTGTCCTGCCTGTCATCAGCCATCCCTTTGGTTTTCTGGCGGCAGTCATCCTCGGCGCTGTAGTAGGGATGGTGCTTCTGGGACTTTTGAAAAAGAATCTGCCCCAGACCCTTTGAAAGAAATTACCATAGAAATAGCCTTGCACCTTTTTGTCGAATCTCGTATACTAATATGGAAAGAGAGACAGAAAATGACTTTCATTGAAAAAAAGAGCAAGGTTGGGATAAAGTGCAAGAATCAATACAAGAATGGGGAAAAGCAATCCTGCGGGCGGCGATCATCATTGTGGTACTGTTTTTTTTCTGCTGGCCTATGCGTTTGATGGGCAGTTCTATGGAGCCCACCATGGGCGACGGCGAGATCGTGCTGATGAATCGATTTGCGGCGCTGCAGGGAAATTATGAAAAGGGCGATATCGTCATGTTCCATTATTATGATGCGGATGGTAGCAAGACTGTGGTAAAACGGATCATTGCAACGGAAGGGGATACCATTCGTATTTTGGAGGATGGTGTGGAAGTAAACGGAGAAATTTTGCAGGAGGACTATACAGAAGGCGTGACTAATGGTCTGGTGGATATGACAGTGCCCCAGGATACGGTATTTGTTATGGGGGATAACCGTCAGAGCAGCTATGACAGCCGCAATATGGGCGTCATTTCCTGTGACGATTTGAAGGGAAAGGTGTTTTTCCGCATCTATCCGTTTCATGAATTTGGCAAAATATAATCAGGAAAAGCACACTCAATTTGGTGGCGGCTTAAGAGAACATACTTTATGGATTTCATTGATTTCTTAAGCAGCACTGCGAGGATGCCCCGAAATAAGAAAACATTTTGTTTTCTTATGGGGACTCCTCAGGCGGAGTGTGCTTTTTATGCGGAATTGTCATGGAAAACATGTAAAACATGCGTTTTTCTTATTGTATTTTTTGTGGTACAGTATAAATAAGAATTTTCCAGAAAAGAAGGGATAGCATGGGAAAAGATTTTTGGAAATATATCACGGCGGTACTGATTTTTGGTACCAATGGCATTGTAGCCAGCAAGATCGATCTGTCCAGCCAGGAGATCGTATTTTTTCGGGCAGGCATTGCCGGGCTGATCTTGATCGCTCTTTTTCTGCTGCTGCGGAAAAAAAGCAATGCTTTGCAGTATAAAAGGGAGTTTGGCTTTCTGATCATTGCAGGGATGGCAACGGGGGCAAACTGGCTGCTGCTCTATGAAGCCTTTCAGCAGGTAGGCGTAGGCACAGGAACCCTTTTGTGCTATTGCGGTACGGTCATCGTCATGGCATTGGGTCCTGTTTTGTTTCAGGAGAAGCTGACCCGGGAAAAATGCATCGGCTTTCTGGCTGTACTGACGGGCTTGATCTGCATCAACGGGCAGGCATTGCAGGAGGGCAAGACCCTTTGGGGGATGCTTTGCGGCATTTTGTCTGCGGTGATGTATGCGGTGCTTGTCATTGCCAATAAAAAAACACCCCATATCACCGGGGTGGAAAATCCTATGTGGCAGATTACCATTAGCTTTCTGGTGGTAACAGCGTTTCTGCTGTTCCGTGGGGGGCTGCCTGTGAAGGTGCCCGGGGAAAGCTGGCCTTTCGTGCTGCTGCTGGGGTGCTTGACGGGCATTGGCTGCTATTGCTATCTTTCCTCTATGGGAAGGCTGCCGGTGCAGACGGTAGCCATCTGCGGCTATCTGGAGCCCTTTGCGGCAGTGGTGCTTTCTGCAGCTCTGCTGAGGGAAAGCATGGCTCCCATGCAGATGGCAGGAGCGGCGTTGATTTTGGGTGGAGCCATGTATGCGGAGCTGTCAGGAAAACGGGTCAGAAAAAACCAGGAAGCAGAAGGATACATCAGGATATAAAAAACCCACCGTTTTGAGGAATCCCGATAAGAAAACAGAAAACCGAAAGAAATCTTTATGATTAAGACTTCTTTCGGTTTTTCATTTTTTATAAAATGTTTTCTTCTTTCGGGACATCCTCGCAGTGCGGCTTAAGAAATCAATGAAATCCCAAAAATATGTTTTCTTAAGCCGCCACTACATTTGGTGAGTTTTTAGCGGTAAGAAAGATAGTCCAGAAAGCATTTTACCGCCAGAGGAGCAGTGTTCCGATCCCGCAGGGCAAGGCCGATTTCCCGATGGATGGGTGTTTCCAGTTCTTTGATTGCCACTCCGTAAGGATTCCGCCGCAAAATCAGACGGGGCAGCAGGCTGACACCCAGCCCGCATTCTACCATGGAAAGAACGGCATAATCGTCCCAAGTGGTGAAATGTACATTGGGAGAAAGGCTATGCTGATGAAAAAAGTCTGCGATTTCTGTATTTTTATCCTTTTCCAGAAGAAGAAAGGGTTCTTGGCACAGGTCTTTCAGGGAGACACGCTCCACATCTGCCAAGGGGTGATTTTTCGGCAGAATAGCCAGAAAATCATCCTGTTCCAGAAAAATGGTGTCCAATTCCGGCAGGGTCGGCAGGCGAAGGAAACCGCAGTCCACCCTTCCTTCTTGTATCCATGTTTCGATTTCCCGATAGTCCCCCAAAAGCAGTTCGTATTCGATATTGGGATGATTTTTTTGGAATTCTTTGATGATATTGGGCAGCCAATGGGTAGCCGCGCTGGAAAAGGTGCCGATGCGGATGAGGCCCGTTTCCAGCCCCTTCAGATCATCTGCCTGCTGCTGCAGGGATTGATAGGCATTGCAGAGGGCTTTTATCTGGGGGAGCAGCTTGAGGCCTTCGGAGGTCAGGCGGACGCCGCCCCATCCCCGTTCCAGTAGGGAAAGTCCCAGTTCCTTTTCCACCTCCTGTATCATACGGCTGACACCGGATTGGGAATAGGAAATGGTTTCGGCGGCTTTGGTGATGCTGCCATATTCGACGGTTTTCAAAAAGGCTTGATATTTCTGGATATCCATGGGAATGCTCCTTTTATGAGGAATTTTCATATAAAACAGAAGATACTGCACAAATACTCATATTTCCTTCATCCTACAGGAGAGAAGCGGATTTGGCAAGGGCAAAAGGGTGGAAATCCCCTTCTTTTTTTGCATAAAACCCACTTCCTTTCATATATTTGCATAGAGACAAAGGGTGGATTTGTTAGGACATTCTTTTATGAATAGGAGGGTTTTTATGCCGTTGACATTGGCGAAAGAAACGATGGATATGAATTGGAAGGATATAGCGGGGAAGCAGTCCTCTCAGATTTTGCTGGAGGGGGACATGATCGTGCCTGACAGCAAGCCTGACCTGCAGGAGATTTTGCGATGCGAAGGGAAAGTAAAAATGAGGGAGAAGCGCATCACCGATGACCGCATTTCCTTTTCTGGGGAGATGGGGGTTTCTGTGCTCTATCGGGCAAAAAACGGGGAACGTCCCCTGTATGCCATGAAGGCCAGCCTGCCCCTGGAGGATTTTTTACATATTGACGGGCTGGAAAGGAACATGGATGTGGAGCTGGAGGCGAAACTAGAGCATTTGGACTGCCAGATTATCAATGACAGAAAGATTGGCGTGAAGGCGGTCATTCAGATGAAAGCGGAAGCGGAACAGCAGAAGCATGCGGAGATCTTGAGTGGCGTGACGGGGGAAGGCATCGAATGTCTGAGAGAGACTCTGCGGATGGAGCGGGATACGGTCACGTTGAAGGACCGATTTACTGTAAAGGAAGATTTGAATCTTTCTGCATCCAAGCCGGAAATTGCCGAAGTGTTGTGGGAAGGGGCAGAGCTGACAGAACAGGATATGCGGGCCATGGACGGGAAGGTTATGGTCCGGGGAAACCTGAAAGTTTCCATGCTTTATATGGATGGGGAAGGAAATCTGGGCAGCTTCAGCGAGAAGATCCCCTTCAACGGCTATTTGGAAGGGGACGAGATCGAGCCCAAAACAGAACTGAACGGTAGTCTGACGGTGGAGGAAGCCAAGCTGACCCCCATGGCAGACGAGGACGGAGAAGCCCGGCAGGTGGCGGTGGATGTGACCATCGGGGCACAGCTGAACGGCAAAGAAGCCGTGGAGCAGGAAATTTTGCAGGATGCTTATGCGCCAAAGGGCACAGTCAATCTGGAAAAAGAGACCATTACTTATCCCGTGACCGTGGGCAGCGGCAAGAATCAGTTTATCGTGAAGGAACGCATCCAGCTGGAAAATGGGGAAAGACCCATGCTGCGAGCGGAGGAAGTCTGGGGGGAGGTGCGCCTTTCCGAAGCAAGGACTGTGGTGGATAATGTGGAAGTTGAAGGTGTTCTGATGGCAGATATCCTCTATGACTGCGAGGCTGACGAGGAACCTTTGTGTATGCTGCGGCGGGGCATACCCTTTGGGCAGATGATGGAGCTGCGGGGCGTGGAAGAAGGGGACGAAGCGGTTGTGTCCCTGCGGCTGGAAGATATCGATTTTCAGATGCTTTCCGAACGGGAAGGAGAGCTGCGGGCAACGGTGACCATGGAAACGATGGTCACACGGCAGGAAATGGTGGAAACGGTGACAGATATCACCATGGAAGAGGAAACGGGAGGCCTGCCAATGGCGGGGGCAGTCATCTATATGGTGCAGAAGGGGGATTCTCTCTGGAAAATTGCGAAAAAATACCGCACAACAGTTAATGATATCCTGGCGGTGAATGATATAGAAAATCCGGAGTTGATCTATCCCGGACAGAAGCTGCTGATCATCAAGATGGTTCGTTAAAAGTTAGTGCAAGGGGTTTCCCTCGGTAAATCTCCTCAGAAATAGGAAAAACACTTCGTGTTTTAAATATTTCTGCTGAGAATTCCCTGCGCGGGGGCGGAGAAGGCTGATGGCAAAAAAAGAAAGGACGGCTTATGCTGTCCTTTTTGTATTATTACTTCAGTGCTGAAGACCGCGAAGCGGGCTTTAACAACCGCCCGCTCTG
>CALCGT010000054.1 GCA_937901125.1 uncultured Clostridia bacterium
TGTACCAGACTATGAGTCTTTTTTTATCTGTTGCACTTAGATTGTAAATTCAAGCTCAAAAGGGACGCAAAATTTTTTTATGGTGCAGGAAATTGTTTCAAAAAGCCCTGTTCATGGACACAGTTTTTTCTCTTTCCTTTTTATAGCAAGTGTGTTATACTGACTTCAATCGTGCTGATCATAAAGGGGAACACCTGAGTGAAAAGGCGTACAGACAGGTATTTTGAACCGAAGGGACAAGCATCCCCTTTTTCTGAGTCTGCGCTTTTTTGCGCAGACTCTTTCTATTTTTACAGCAAATTTTTAGCGAAAGGAGGATGAAAATTGAAAAAAACGCTTTCTGCCCTTGCGCCTTTTCTCGGCATCATCTTTATTTTTGCCATGTGGTTTCTCGTTTGCAGATTGGATATTTTCAGTACATATGTCCTGCCGCCCCCGGAAAAAGTATGCAGCACTTTTCTCAAAATGCTGAAAAGCGGTGAGATCTTTGAAGATGTCATCATCTCCCTTGTCCGCATTCTGAAGGGCTTTTCCATCGCCTTCCTACTGGCCTTCCTTTTGGGGATGTTCCGCTCTCTGGTACCAGCTTCGGAAAAATACTATGACTGCATCGTACAATTTTTCCGCAATGTACCACCTTTGAGCCTGATCCCCCTGCTCATCCTCTGGTGTGGCATCGGGGAAACAACAAAAACTGTCATCATCGTGCTAGCATCCTTCTTCCCCATATATCTGAATATTGTCAAAGGCTTTACGGGCTGCGACCAGAAACTATTGGAAGTGGGCGATGCCTTTGGATATACGAGATTTGAAAAATTCAGGCATATCATCCTGCCCTACGCTTCTGCCGATATCCTCATTGGCATGCGGATCGGCATAGGGTATAGCTGGCGTGCCATCATCGGAGCGGAAATGATCGCTGCCTCCTCCGGCATCGGTCATATGATTTTGTTTGCCCAAGAAATGAGCCGCACGGATAAAGTCATCGTTGGCATTTTCGTGGTGGGCATCGTAGGCCTGATAACAGATAAGGTCTTTGGTATCCTGTTGAAAAAACTGTTTAAAGGAAATGGTGAAAATGGCTGGAATTGAGTTGAAGCAAATACAGAAAACCTATCCCGTAGACGGACGCACCATTCATGTTTTGAAAGGGATCGATCTGCAAATTCCCGAAAAGAGCATCACCGTCATCCTTGGTCGCAGCGGCTGCGGGAAAACGACCCTGCTTCGTCTGGTGGGCGGTCTGGAATCTCCCGATTCCGGTGAGATCCATTTCGATGCAGATCATAAGACAGCCTTTGTCTTTCAGGAATCCCGCCTGATGCCCTGGCTGAATGTATGGGACAACGTAAAATTCGGGCTGAAAAAGCAGTCCTGCTTGGATGAAGCAATCCAGAGTATCATTGACACTGTGGGATTAAAGGGATTTGAAAAAGCCTTTCCCCATCAACTTTCCGGCGGTATGCAGCAGAGAGTTGCCATTGCCCGGGCTTTGACTTATGATCCGTCCTTCATCATGATGGACGAGCCCTTCGCTGCTTTGGACTACTTCACCCGGGATCAGATGCAGAAAGAACTGATCCGCCTGCAAAAAAACCGGGGTGCCAGCATCCTTTTCGTCACCCACAGCATCGACGAAGCCCTGCTTTTGGGACACAAAATCGTAATCATTGAAAACGGGCAGATCAAAAAGGAATTTCTCATCAAAACAGACAGTGATGAGAGAGACACGCTGGCAGAGGAATGTATCGAATTGAAACGCGAGATCATCAAACAACTGGATTTGTAATGTATAAAAGCTGTTTCATCAACAGCTTACAATAAAAATATAAAGTTTACAGGAGGTTCAATATGAAAAAAAGATTTATTGGTATGGCAATGGCAGCCCTGATGGCTGCAACAGCACTGACAGGATGCAGCAGCAGCTACCCAGAGAAAACACTGGATCAGCTGACATTCACCTATGTCACAGCCCCCCTGAACGTGCCTTCCATCATTGAAAAGGAAAAAGGCATCTTCGCAAGCACATTCGAAGATATGGGCATTTCCGTGGAATATGCGGAACTGACCTCCGGTGCAGACCAGACACAGGCACTGGCTTCCGGCGATGTACAGGTTTTATATGCCGTTGGTGCCACATCCGTGATCCTTTCCGCAGCAAATGATGCAGATATCAAGGTACTGAATATATACAGCCGTTCTCCCAAGGCTTTCTGCATGTATACACAGGATGAAAGCATCACTTCCCCCGAAGACCTGCGCGGCAAAACCATCGCAGGCCCCGCAGGCACCAATCTGCATGAATTACTGGTATCCTATCTGGCAACTGCAGATATGACCATCGACGATGTTGACTATGTAAATATGTCCATCCCCGAAGCAAAGGCATCCCTGGACGGCGGCAGTCTGGATGTAGCTCTTCTGGCAGGAGCAACTGCATATCAGGCAAAACAGCAGGGCTATCACCTGGTTGCAGATGGGGAAGGCCTCATCAATGCCATCATCGCTGTAGCAGTGACAAATGAATTCTACAACGCTCATCCCGAGATCATCGAAAAACTGAACGAAGCACAGGATGAGATTGCAGCATTTATCAGCGAAAACGAAGCGGAAGCTCTGCAGATCGTGGCAGAAGAACTGGATCTGGATGAAGCAGCCGTTGCAGAAATGTATGAATATTACGATTTCTCCACAGAAATCACAGAAGC
This sequence comes from uncultured Clostridia bacterium, assembly GCA_937901125.1. Classification (GTDB taxonomy): domain Bacteria; phylum Bacillota; class Clostridia; order Lachnospirales; family Anaerotignaceae; genus Anaerotignum_A. The sequence goes on from CALCGT010000054.1 coordinate 2,709, forward strand.
TGATAAAGCAGGCTTCCAGAGCACAGCCGATTTTATGTTTAAATCCGGCATGATCGAAAACGAACTGGACGTAAACACTCTGTTCTTTGAATAATCTGAATATAGACGCAAAAAACGAGAGAATCTTTCTCTCGTTTTTTTGTTTCCGAAACCCACGCAGTTTGGCAAAATTATGAAACAAATCCTGTTTTTTAAGCCGCTGCTCCATAGGTTCTTTCTTTTTGGGCAATTTTCATCGATCTGCATTTTTTCTCTTTCAGGCAGATCAGCCTTGCTTCGCTCCCCAAAAATTCATTGTAGCGGAAGGATTCCTTTGTTCCATCAGCCATCTGGCAATAGAAATGATAGGGATACATCTCCCGCACCACTCCGAACCGAATCTGTCTTGTGATGTAGCTATAATCCTTCAACAAAGAACGTTCCCGTATGATGATCTCACTCCCAATCTTCATTCCCTGCTGCATGGCAATCTCTTTCAGCCATGTATTCTGCCATCTTCTTTTTTCTCTCATGTCGTTCCTCCTTTCGGATTTACGGTTAAACCGTAAATCATTCTGAAAAAAAATTTGCTGTTTTCTCTTTGCATTTATAGTACTACGTTTTAACCGTAATTGTCAACGGCTTTTCCGTATTTTTATTATTTTTCTTGCACTTTCTATGGTTTAACCGTATAATAAGAGCTAAGGAGGTGATTCCATGAATGATAGAAACAGCAAAGCCATCCTCGCCAAAAATATTCGTCATTACATGGAACTGAATCATAAAACAAGAAATGAACTCTGTGAAGCCCTTGGCGTAAAATATACCACTCTAACCGATTGGGTCAACGGCAAAACCTATCCCCGCATCGATAAGATCGAATTGATGGCGGATCATTTCGGCATCGAAAAATCTGATTTAGTTGAAGATCGCCCGAAGCTTCCGCCGGACGCCATTCCCTATATCCCCCGCCCCACGGTTTCCATTCCCATCGTAGGCGTAGTCAATTGCGGCACACCACTGCTGGCAGAGGATAATATCGAAGGATATCACGAAACCTCTATCGACGATATCACCACTGGAGAGACCTATTTCTGGCTCCGTGCCATGGGGGACAGTATGACAAATATCGGAATCCACGAAGGGGATCTGCTCCTCATTCGCCAACAAAACGATGTAGACAGCGGCGATATTGCAGTGGTCTCCATCAACGGAGACGATGCTACCCTGAAACGGGTTATCAAAAAAGAAAACGCATTGGTGCTCCAGCCGGAAAACCCCGCTTATGAAATGAAAATCTTTGTAGGCAAGGAAATGGAAGATGTCCATATCCGCGGCAGATTGATGAAACTGGAAAAACATTTCTAAAAAATATGACCCCGTCTTTCGACGGGGTCTTTTGCTGCAAAGAAGATTTGATTATTTTTTTGTCTGCATGATTTCAATTACCTTCATATCCAGGCCATCCAGTGCTTCATGACTCAGTTTTGCCAGGTTTTTCGCTGTATCCTCTGCCTTTGTGCTGTTGATGCCATCTGTTACAGGGATAATGCTGCCATCCATTGCGTACATGGCTGCATAAACTGCTTCCCCTGCACATGCTGCCACCTTGACCGAACAGCCGCCCTTTGCGCCGTCACAGAAAATGCCGGCTACAGAACCCATCATGTTCTGCACTGCACCATCGATCTGTTCATATGTGCCGCCCAGCATATATGTCATACCTGCGGCAGAGCCTGTACCAGCTACCATGGCACCGCAGACAGGGCTCAGACGACCAACATGTTTCTTCATGTACATGATCATCAGCATTGCCATAAATTCCGCTCTCAGCAGTTTTTCTTCGGGAATGCCCATCTTTTCCGCAAAGACAGCCATAGGCAGTGTTGTAGAAATGCCCTGATTGCCACTGCCGCAGAAGGTCATGACAGAACCATTGCCACCATACATGCGGTAGTCCGCTGCCGCTGCAGGAATGCTTCTTACCACATTAACAACATCGTTGCTCATCATGCCTTTGCTGATCAGATTCTGGATGGCAGGACCTACGCCAAAGGCGTATTTCTTTTCCAAACCGATCTTCGCGATCTCCATATTCATATCGATGGCTTCTTTGATAAACTGCAGTTCAGCCACATCGATGGCATTTGCCCAATCATAGAATTCTCTGAATGTATGCTTGGTCACATCGAAACCTTCTTCTTCTTCTTCTTCTTTTTCTTCAGAAGTCGCATATTCTGTCGTATAGTTATCTACCAGGACTTCATCGTTCTTTTTGGAGAATACCAGATTATCATGAGAATCCACTGTAATGGTATTAGCTGTTTCTACAGTATTGGTTGCAGTACATTCAATGTAGAACTGGCTGCTCTTCAGTACTTTTACATTTACAAAGCCATCTGCTACCAGCTTCTTTGCCTGTTCCACATGTTCCGGCTTGATCCCTGCACAAATTTCCATTGTGTTGCCGGGCTTGCTCAGCAGCATCCCCAGTACACAGGCCAATTCGATACCGCAGGTGCCTGTATTGGGAATCTGTACGCTGTAAGCATTTTTGAAAATATTGGAGCTGATGACCATGTCCAGTTTTTCTGCAGGCTGTGTCAGCAATTCACAGGTTCTGGAAACTGCCAGAGCGATGGCAACAGGTTCTGTACAGCCCATGCTGGGTTTCATTTCCGCTTTGATCGCATTTAATACTAAATTCATATCCATAATCTTTTCCTCCTCTATCATGCAAATCATTTTTTCGATTTTTTTGTTCCAAATTGTATATAGAGCAAGATTCGTGCCAAAAGAAAAAGCCCTTATTTTCTAAGAGCTTTTTATTACTATTTCTCATATATGAGAAATATAATATATTCCATTTAGATTACTTTTCCCTCTTGTCCGTCAAACATGTACAATTTTTAATCCATGTCCCTGTTCAAGCGAAAGATGTTTTGTTTTTCGTCTAAAAACATATGGCTCTGCACCCACAAATTTATTCTCAAATTTGATAATCATTCTCGCTGATGAGAATTATAAGAGGTCATATTTTTTCAATTTACGGTATAATGTAGCCCGGCTGATCTTCAATGTTTCCGCCAGTTGATTTTTTTCTTCCAACGTGGCTCCTTTCTTGATCATACTGCCCAAAACACGCTTTTCATATTCCCCCACAATCTCATCTAAAGACCAATCCTCATACCCTTTGCTGGAACGCAGAACAATATGATCCGGCAGGTCGGAAAGCTGAATCCTTTCCCCTTCTGTGATATTCGCCAGGTATTCGATGATATTCTTCAATTCACGAACATTCCCCGGCCAGTTATAGCTGACAAGGGTCTGCACTGCTTCCGGAACAAGCCCTGTCAGATTTTTGCCCAGCTTCTGATTATAATAGGCAATATAATATTCGATCAGCGCAGGCAAATCCTCTTTTCGCTTCCGTAGGGGGGGCAGTTCGATAGGGATGATATTCAGGCGATAATAAAGGTCTTCTCGGAAAGTCCCCTCTTCCACCATCTGCTCAATATTTTTATTGGTGGCACAGATCACACGAATATCGATAGGGATGGGCTTAGTACCACCAATCCGTTCCACCTTGCTTTCCTGCAGCACCCGCAGCAGCTTTGTCTGCACATGGAGGGGCATATCGCCGATCTCATCCAGAAAAATGGTGCTGCCATCTGCCAATTCAAATTTCCCGATAGAGCCATGCTTTTTTGCCCCAGTGAAAGCACCTTCCTCGTAGCCGAACAATTCACTTTCTACCAGATTTTCCGGGATCGCCGCACAGTTGATAGAGATCATCAGCTTATCATGCCTGTCGCTGAGAGCATGGATCATTTTTGCCATCAATTCCTTACCCGTGCCGCTTTCGCCCCGCAAAAATACCGTGGAATCCGATTTTGCGACTTTCTGCCCAATACGGATAGCCTCCTGCATCAGAGGGCTTTTCCCTACGAAGGACCAGCCCTTTTCCGCATCATGGACCACCTTCAGCTGCTGTTCCAAACGCTCCTTTGCTTCATCGGTATAGAGCTTGCTTTCCAGCAGGACAGACATATATTTCAGAAACTCTCCCATTTGTCCTCTGTTATCCAGCAGATTCTCCCGCTGCGCTTCATTGAAGGCAATGATGGAAATGATGCCTACAACAGTACCTTCCTTGAAGATGGGATACGCTACATTTGCCAGTTCTTTACAGGTCGCCCGCTTTTCACAGACTTTACAATTCTCATCCAAAGCTGCATCGGTGATCATGCCGCTTTCCCCGGAAACTAGGATGTGATTAAAAAAGTTACCGTGGGTCACAGTTTTGCCGATCTCCTCTGCATAGCTGCCTGTGCCCGCCACACGGATCAGTTCATTATCCACAACTGTGACATCCGCCTCCAGAATAGACGCGATGGCCTGCACATATGCCTGTATAAAAGACTGAATTTTCATCAAAGCAGTCATTCGATCACCCCTTTTCTCAAAAATAAGAATATCATAAAAGTTTTTTGGAAGCAATAAGAAAGCTGTGGTAGCTGACGGCTGTCCTCACAAAACAAAAAAACAGAGAGAAGTAGATTCTCTCTGTTTTTTTGTCTTATTATTATGATTTTCCAATCTTTTCAAACCAAAGTCTTGGTTTGGATTATTCCACGTCCAAGATTGGTTCGTTGTGATAATTCTTTTCTGTTCTATGTTCATTCAGAACTACCTGCGCAATATTCATGGCATGGTCAGATACACGTTCCAGATTGCCCAGCAGATCCAAGAAATGGATACCGGCGTTTACACTGCATTCCGCATTGGACAAACGAGTGATGTGGCCTGCACGCAGCGCTTTTTCCATTTTGTCTACTTCATCTTCCAGGAAAGCCGTTTTTACTGCATAGCTTACATCGTCCAATTCCAGTGCCTTGATGGCATTGTCATAGGCACCCAATGTAGCCTTAGACATTTGGTCCAGTTCTGCCAGTGCCATTTCAGAGAAGGAGATGCCTTCCTGATTCATCTGCTCTGCCAGCTCTACCACGTTATCTGCATGGTCACCAATACGCTCCATATCGCTGACCGTATTCAGTAGAGATGTTACTGTCTCATTATCTTTATCATTCAGATGCAGCATACACAGTTCGATGAGGTATTCGGAAATGCTGTCGCAAACTTTGTTTATAACTATTTCTCTCTGTTTTACCTCTGCAATCTTTTCTTCGTCGTGATCCTTCAAAGTTGCCAGAGCCATAAACAGATTGTCTCTTGCGATACGACCCAGACGAATGGTTTCCAGTTTCGCACCTTCTACGGCAACGGAAGGAGTGGACATCATACGTTTGTCCAGATGTACCAACTGAGATTCGTCTGTAGTTTCCACTTTTTTGATGCCATTTACCTTCATGGCAATTTTAATAATGATACCGCTCAGGGGAATCAAAACAACCGTCGTACCAATATTGAAGACGGTATGGATGGCAGAAATCTGTGTCATTGTGATAATGCCTTCGCCTAAGGATGGATCTGCCTTGGCAAAAACAATCAACGCAAGGATACTGAAAAGGATGGAGCCTGTGATATTAAACAGCAAATGCATCGTACCTACGCACTTTGCGTTTTTATTTGCGCCAACGGAACTCATGATTGCTGTCACGCAAGTACCGATATTCTGACCCATGATGATAAATACCGCTGCTTTTGTAGGAACCAGACCGGCAGAAGCCAGGGACAACAGGATACCCTGAGAAGCAGAGGAGCTCTGGATGATAGCTGTGACACCGGCACCGGCTAGGATGCCCAGGAAAGGATTCGCACCCATGGAAATAAATGCCGTTTTAAATACTTCAGATTCTCTTAGCGGCTTGACTGCATCGGACATGGTGTTCATACCGATGAACAGAATACCAAAACCAATGATGATACCGGCAACATCTTTGCTCTTTGCTTTTTTGCCCACCAAGGTGATGATGACACCCAGCATAACAGCCAGAGGAGCCAACGTGGCAGGGCTGAACACTTTTGCCCATTCCCCGGCGGATACCAGCCAGCCAGTGATGGTCGTACCGATATTGGCGCCCATGATGACGCTGATGGCCTGCGTCAGGTTCATCAGACCGGCATTTACAAAGCCGACTACCATGACTGTTGTTGCGGAAGAGCTTTGGATGATGGCTGTTACCAAGGCCCCCAGAACAATGCCCATCAATTTATTCTGCGTCAAAACCTCAAGAATTTTCTTCATTTTGGAACCAGCGGCATTCTGCAGACCATCTGCCATGATATTCATACCATAGATGAACATCGCCAAACCGCCGATAAAGGGAATTATAATAGAACTCATATCTTTTTCCATCTTTCCTTTCCATACGATCGTCAGCGTTTCTGAAAAAGTGCATAAAAGCATTTTGCACTATTGATAATGATATCATAAAGGATTTTGCTCCGCAATGAAAATTCGACGGTTTTTGGCAATTTCCACCGAATTCACAGATTTCTTAAGGTTTTCTTGATTGCCCTTGTGATTTCAGCAAAAGATTTGTTAAATCCATGTTAAAGAAGGAGAACAGAATAAAATAAGAGCCCCTTGAAGCTTGCTCCAAAAGGGACTCTTTTATACCATTTTACTGCCCTGCCGCCACAAAATATTTATAAATTTTTCACAACACCATCGGGCAGAACGAAGCCGCCACCGACAACATATTCCCCGTCATACAGCACCAGGGACTGACCGGGGGTGATGGCCCTCTGGGGTTCGTCGAAGGTACATTCCAAAATATCTCCCTCCACCATACGAACCGTACACCATGCCGCCTTGTGGGCGTATCTGATCTTTGCTTTGAAACGCATGCCGTCCTCGAATTTTTCATAGGCCATGTGAGCCAGATCGCCTGCGTAGAGGGTTCTGCGGAACAATGCTTCATTATCGCAGAGCTTCACCTGATTTTTTTCCGCATCCACGCCATAAACGTAGACAGGCTTACCAAAGGCGATGCCAAGGCCCTTTCTCTGACCAACCGTATAATGAATGAGACCTTTATGCTTGCCCAATACCTTACCTTCCATATCCACAAAATAGCCTGCTTTGCCTTTATATGTGCCCTCTTTCTCAATAAAAGCCGCATAATCCCCATCGGGGATGAAGCAGATATCCTGACTATCGCTTTTTTTCGCCACAAAACCATCGATTTTTTCCGCAATGGCACGGACTTCATCTTTGTTGTATTCCCCAATAGGCAGGAGCATAGCTTCCAGCTGATCCTGGGTCAGACGATACAGGGCATAGGTCTGATCTTTCACCGCTGTGATGGAATTTCTGATGGCATATCTGCCGGTTTTCGGGTGTTTTTCAATGCGGGCATAATGCCCCGTAGCAATATGGGCTGCTCCCATTTCATGGGCTTTTTCCAGCAGAGCCTGCCCCTTCACCAATCTGTTGCAGACGATGCAGGGATTGGGGGTCAGCCCCTTCTGGTACTGTTCCATGAAGTTATTCACCACACATTCGCGAAATTCCTTTTTAAAATCCAGCACTTCATAGGGGATGCCAAGGGTTTTCGCCACACGAGAAGCATCCTCGATGGCTTTTTTGCTGCCTTCCCCAGGCCACATTTCCATGGTCACACCAATGACATCATATCCCTGTTCTTTCAAAAGGTATGCAGCAACAGTGCTGTCCACCCCACCGGATAACCCAACGATCACTTTTCCCTTGTTCATTCTCATTCACCTCTTTTAAAGAGTTCCTTCAGGCTATGCAGCCCTTTTTTCCATCGTTCCCGACGGTCTTTTTTCAAAATCATTCTGGCATAGGCAAAGGTTTTTGCTTCTCCTTCCTCTGCCAGCATTTTCAGAAGCCGATCCAACAGTGCCAGACTTTCTGGGTGCATCACTTCCTGCACACGCTTGCTTTTATTGTGATAGTTCCAGGGACTTATGTCCGTGTAATTTTCCTTTTGATAGACCTTGCAGGCCGCAATGCGATCCATGCACATTTCCACCACATACCGTATGGGCATCTTCATGCCGATGAGCAGCTTTTCAGAAGTGCCGGGCATGGTATAATCAATCCAGTATTCAAAGTGGTGCTTGTTTCTGCCCTTATGGTGCAGCCAGGAAGATGAATAGCCCTTGGCCTCCTTTTCTGCATTATTGGGGCTTCTGTCCCCCTGGAAATATTTCGCACCAACCAGAAATTCTGTAGGGCTGTATTTACTCAGATCATGGGTCAGCCCCTGCCAGTAAAGGCCTACTTTGAAACAGCCTTCCCGCACCAGCTTTCTATGATATGTAATCGTTTGAAAATGTTCCTTGATCTTCATGTTTTTCCCTCCCTAATAAAACCATTCGTAAGACTATTCCTTATGCCCTTGCGGATTCATAATCTTTCAGTCCATTTTAATTGGCTTCTTGAATCTTATAGGAACGGCTTTCTTCGGTATAGCAAAAAGGGTCGGCGTCAAAAACCGCCGACCGCTTCATTGGTCGTTTCTTATTTTGTCAGCTTGGAGATGGCTTTGAAATGAGGTGTGCCTGCACCCTGTACCATTTCATACAGCGCACCTTCGCAAGTGGTTACGAATGCGCCTTCCTGCACTGCTCTCTGGATGGCATAGTCTTTGTTGTAAACCATTCTGGAGCCTACGCAGTCAGCCACAATAAATACACGGTAGCCTTCGCGGATCAGATCGATAATGCTCTGCAGCACACAGATATGTGCTTCTACGCCGCAAACCAGAACTGTCTTTTTACCCTGGGCCTTTACCCAAGCTGCGAATGCTTCGCATCCTAGTGCGGAGAAGGAAGATTTTTCCATAGGTGTGAATTCGCCCAATGCTTCCTTGATGACAGGAACAGTTTCACCCAGACCCTTTGTATACTGCTGTGTCACCGCCATAGGTACACCCAGTTCCTTCAGACCTTTTACGAAAGTAGCGGATTTTGCTACGATTTCTTCATTGTTTGCGATAGCGGGAACCAGTTTTTCCTGAAAATCAATAATCAAAGCCGCTGTATCTTCTGCGAAAATTCTCATTTTATTTTCCTCCTGATAGTCGTTATTTTCTATTTTTTGGGGATGGAAACAAAAAATCAACAAACCATCCCATTATTCTTTTTCATTTTATCCTATCAGAAGAAAATTGTCCATACTTTTCGATTGTTTGAAGGATTGATTACGCTGAAAGCCGATTGCTCCCCCCCTCTACGCACTCCCGCAATCACCGCTTACATGAATTTCCTCATATGTTGTAATGCGCTCTTTTCCAGACGGGAGACCTGTGCCTGACTGATGCCGATCTCACTGCTGACCTCCGTCTGAGTCTTCCCTTCAAAAAACCGCAGATTCACAATCTTCTTTTCCCGTTCAGAAAGATGGTGCATGGCTTCGTTCAGGGAAAGATTTTCCAGCCAGAGCTTATCTCCGTTCTTCTCATCGCTGACCTGATCCATGACAAAAAGGGTGTCCCCGCCATCATGGTAGATGGGCTCAAAAAGGGAAACCGGGTCTTGGATAGCATCCATAGCCATAACGATAGTTTCCCGCGTCAGTCCCATTTCCTTGGCAATTTCCTCCACACTGGGCTCCTTTTCCTTTTCCGCCATCAGCCGTTCTTTTACTTGCAGAGCTTTATATGCCGTATCCCGCAGGGAGCGGCTGACCCGAATGGTATTATTATCCCGTAAATATCTGCGAATTTCCCCGATGATCATGGGGCAGAAATAAGTGGATGGCATCACATCCATATCAATATTGAAATTATCGATGGCTTTGATAAGCCCCACCACCCCGATCTGAAACAGATCGTCCATATTTTCATTTCGGTTTTCGAATCGCTTGATGATGCTCAGCACCAGTCGCAGATTGCCTTCGATGAGCTTCTGCCGTGCCGTTTCATCCCCTTCTCTGCATTTTATGAATAATTCCCGAGCTTCTGTCCCCGTCAGGACAGGCAGGGAAGCCGTATTTACGCCACTGATCTCCACCTTGCCGTAATAAGCCATCTTATCACTCCGTTCGTTCAAAGATATACTTATAAAATCTCCTTGGTCGTGGGAAAATATACGAAACAAATCTCGCCATTTTCTATGGACATTCCTCTTCAGATGCATAGAAAACGACCAAAATTCCCATCCTAATAAAAAAAAGAAAGGATGATTTTATGCAAGAGACGGAAAACAGAGACGGAATTCTCTCCGCTCAGCCCCTGCGGGAAAGCACCCGTATCATCAGCCGCAGCAGCAGAAGCGGAAATCAGCAGTATTTGGACAGAGGCTTCGGGAAAATGAAAAATACGGATTATGAACCTCTGCACTATCAGGACACATAAAAATGACCTCTCATCCAGAGAGGTCAACGGTTACATCAATTTATTCATTTCCTTTTTTAGACGGTTCATGATCTTCTTTTCCAGTCTGGAAATATAGGATTGGGAAATGCCCAGAATATCCGCCACTTCCTTCTGGGTCTTTTCCGTGGTCTCCGGCAGGATGCCGAACCGCATCTCCACAATCCGCCGTTCCCTGCCGCTCAGCTTCTGCATGGCGTTGTTCAACAATTCCCGATCCACCTCTTCCTCGATATTTTTGGTAATGATATCATTTTCCGTGCCGAGGATATCCGAAAGGAGCAGTTCATTTCCTTCCCAGTCCACATTCAGGGGTTCATCAATAGAAACCTCCGATTTTGTTTTGCTGTTTCGTCTCAGATACATCAAAATCTCATTTTCGATGCAACGGGACGCATAGGTCGCCAGTTTTATTTTTTTGTCCACCTTAAAGGTGTTGATAGCCTTGATCAAGCCGATGGTCCCAATGGAGATCAGATCCTCCACATTGATGCCCGTATTTTCAAATTTCCGGGCAATATAAACCACCAGCCGCAGATTCCGCTCAATGAGAACAGACTTCACCGTCACATCATCCTCTCCGCCCAGCTGTTCCAAAAGGACAGCCTCTTCTTCCGGCTTCAGCGGCGGTGGAAACACATCGCTACCCCCGATATAAAAGACGCCTTCCCCTTTGCCAAGCAGCCGTTTCAACAGCCGTTCTGCATGGTATTTCGCCAAAAACAGCAAATATTTCCATTCTTTCATCCTGATTCCTCCTCTAATAAACAGGGCGGCACCAGCCCTTCATAAGACCCTGTAAATGCTTCCATAGAAATGCCCAGAAAAATATTTTTATGTGTGATCCTTTGCTCTCCAAAGAATAAGATCAATTCTTCTGCCCGTATCCCCCAAAGCTTCCCATCAGGGTTGCCTAAACTGGTAAAAGGGAGAAATTCCAGACCCAGTCCTTCCATCTGCCCAGAAAGGATACGGACACTTTCCTCTGCCGTGAAAAGAGGCAGCAATGCGGCAATCTCCAAAACGGCTACGCCTCGTCCATCCCGCTGGCGCAAGCCGTTCCCGGTGTCAATCAAAGTGCGCCCCTCTGCCTGCTTTCCCTTCCAACGGACAGTCGCCGTGCAAAATTCCCGTCTGCGCTGGATATGGCTTTCCATCCATTTTCCGCCCCATTTCAGCAGCAGATACGCCGTGACCACCGACCAAGGCAGCAGCCACCAGGGATATCCCTTTCGCAAAACGATGCCCTGCCCCAAAAAACGCTGGGCTTGGGTCATAGTGAACAATACATTCACACCGCCGCCCATCAGAAAGGACGCCAGCAATGCAGCACTGAAAATCCGCAAAAAATTCCGCAGCCGTTTAGGGGAATACGCTGCAGCCGTTCCCACCGCCAAAAGCAGCAGAGACAAAAGCAGGCCGCCATTTTTCCGAAACAGGCAAAGCCATCCGCAATACAGCACCGCCGCAAGAAGCCCCCCCAAAAGGATGCGCCAGTTCTTTTCCCGAAAGCCAGCGATGCGCCCCGCTGCCCAGAGCAGAAAGGCATTCATGCCCCAGGTCACAAAAAACAATACATCTATGTAAATCGTTGGTTCCATAGCTTTCCTCCATAGTTTTGATTATAGGCGGACGAAGCGGTGAAACCTGTCGATTTTGCTGAATGGAAAAAGAAAATGAAATGACAAAATCAAACAAAAAAAGAGAGGTTTTTCAACCTCTCTCAATGCTTTTATTCTGCCATGATTTCTGCCGCCATATCCTTCAGCACATCTTCGCCCAGATTGCAGTCGAACACGCCCAATGTGTAATACAGACCGCCGTCCAGCCAGCTATACTTTTCGAAGGTCTTCAGTTCCACTTTATCAGAGCCATAACCGATGTTCAACTCGCCTGCTGCCTGCATAGCCCGATCCTCTTCTGTCAGTTCATAATCGGGGGGAACAAATTTATTGGCGGTAACTACATAGCCTTCTGTTTCTTCCTGCCCTGCATCAGCATAAGCGCTGCCATTCTGTGCAGAGAAATGCACGGTCTGCCCATCCTTATTTTTATAGCTGATAGACAGTACATTGTATTCATTGCCAACAGGGTTGCCTTCCTCATCCTGCCCCTGTTCCTGCCCTGTACCGGCTCTGTCAAAGGTAAAGCCATTATCGAAGTGTTCCACATATTTTGCATCCATGCCCAGCTTCTTTTCTGCCTTTTCCACATCTTCGTAAGCCGTAATGTTATTTGTCGTCCATACAGATACACTGGCAAGCTGTGTCGCCGCATAGGCTGTCACAGACATTACACAAACCGCTGCCACTGCCACGATTTTTTTCATACCAAATTTCATAAAACCATTCTCCTTTCTTCTCTCCTCCGCTTCCTTTCGGATATTTTCCAGCATTTGTTCGGAAGGCTCCAGATTTTGCACCTTTTTCGTCAAAGCCTCCTTCATCCATCTATCAAAATCAGATCTCATAAATTTCTACCCCCTTCTGTCCATCTGCTTCCAGTGCCCGTTTCAGCCGTCGTTTTGCTGCAAAAAGCCTTGTTTTTACCGTACCTTCCAAAGAGGAAGTTGCTTCGGCGATTTCCCGTATGGAAAGGTCATTGAAATAATACAGGATGATTGTGGTACGCTGTTTTTTCCCCAGCCCATCCAATGCATAATACAGTCTTTCATACACAGCTTCCCTTTCACTGGGATAGGCGTCCGGTGCAGAAGGCATCATCTTTTCCAAGGCTTCGCCCCAATCCACAGCCGGTATCTTTTGTTCCATGGCTTTCCATGCACATCTAGTGAGGATACGGAAAAACCATGGCTTGAATCGGTTCGGCTCTTTTAAGTCCTTGATATGAAGCAGACAATTCACGAAGGCTTCCTGGGCCACATCTTCCGCCAGAGAAGCTTCCCCGGTGATGAGGGCTGCGGTGCGCACCGCCTGTTTTTGATATGCGGCAAAAAGAGCATCAAAGGCACTGTTGTCGCCCGTCTGCAGCCTTTTGACCCATGCCGCTGTTTCATTGATATCCAAAGCAAAGTCTCCTTTCCGTTTTATTCGATGCATCTGCTTTTAAGAGAGCAAAAAGAAGAAAAAGGTTCTATGATTAACAGAAATTTTTGCAAAAAAATCGGAGAAAGAGGTTTTTCCTCTTTCCCCGAAAAGTATTTTATTTTTCTTCTTCCGTGCATACATTGGGACGGTCAGGAAATACAATCATCCCAAAGCCATTCAATGCCGCCAGTTTCTGAATCAGCGCTTCTGTGCCTGCATTTTTCTGGTATTCCATTTCCTCTTGATACAGCGGCATCACGCAGTACATATTGATCTGCGTATTATCCTCTGTGCGGAACATACTGATATTCTCCTGCAAAGCCCCCAGCATCACGCCGCAAAGCTTCGTGCTGTTATCATAGGGTACGCAATCGGCAGAGTTGGGCAAAGTATGTCCCCAGCCCAGCCATGTTTTGAATTCATGGGGGAACCGAGCCAGATATTTCATCAGACCCACAGGCCACCAAAGATGGTCAGGCACATCCTTATCTGTTTCATAGCCCGTCAGGATATCCCATTCCGCAGGCAAAAACAGCAGCAATTCCGCCCGTTCCAAATCCTTATATTGGGGCAGGAGCTCCGGGGGCAGGGTCATGGGCATTGCGCTCATGCCGGTGGTATAAATGACATGGAAATCCTTCTTTGTAGGTGCTTTCATCACATAAACATTTACATTCAAAAATTCGGAATCAATCTCACGATAGACCCTTGTCACACGATGGGGGAACAATCCTTCCATGTGCTGACAAATTTCTCTTTCATAGGGCGTCACCTTTGCAGGGCGGCGTTCTTTTCTCTGTTCCAGTTCGCCATATTCATAAACGGCATTTTCTCTTTTGATCTCTTCAGACATTTCTTATGCCTCCTCACCGAACAATGCACCGGCAAATTCTGCCGCATTGAATTTCTGCAGATCGTTGATCCCTTCGCCTACGCCGATATAGCGCACAGGGATCTGCAATTCACTCTTGATGGCCACCACAATACCGCCCTTGGCTGTACCGTCCAGCTTTGTCAGCACGATTCCTGTGATATGGGCAGTTTCCTTGAACAGCTTCGCCTGCTGCAGGGCATTCTGACCTGTGGTCGCATCCAACACCAGATAAACCTCCTTATGAGCAGCAGGATATTCTCTTTCAATGACACGAGCGATCTTTTTCAGCTCTTCCATCAGATTTTTCTTATTGTGCAGACGACCTGCCGTGTCGCAAATGAGCAGGTCTGCATTCTGTTTTCTTGCTTCATGGACTGCGTCAAACACCACTGCCGCAGGATCGGAATTTTCTTCATGCTTCACCACCTGGATATCGGAACGTTCACCCCAGATCTCCAGCTGGTCGATGGCAGCCGCACGGAAGGTATCCGCTGCCGCCAGCAGGATGGTTTTCCCATCTTCCTTGAAGTTATGTGCCAGTTTCCCGATAGTTGTTGTTTTCCCAACGCCATTGACACCAATCACCAACAGTACGGAGGGAGAAGGCAGATTTTCTTCTTCCTCTGCGCCCTCTTCCAAAATAGCTGTAATCTCATCGATCAGCATATCTTTGATGACTGCGGGGTCTGTGGCGTGTTCTTTTTTCACTCGTTTCCGCAGGTTTTGAACGATATCCATAGTGGTCTGCACGCCCAAGTCCGCCATAATAAGGGCTTCTTCCAGTTCTTCAAACAAATCCTCGTCGATTTTAGTAAACGCCCCCAACACGCCGTCTACACCGCCAAGGATGTTCTTTCTTGTCTTATCCAACCCTGCTTTCAGCTTGGCAAAAAAGCCCATTTTGGCAGGTTTTTCTTCTGTCGTTTCTTCCGCCGCAGGCTCTTCCTGATTGCATTCTTTTGCCAGTTCTTCTGCCACGTTGGAAAGTTCCTCCACAAAAGCAATGGCATCTGCTTCGTTATCCGCTGTGAAAACTTCGCCATCTTCCATGGCAACAACGACTTCATCGTCTGCCAATGGTTTTTCCGCCAAAATTTCACCGGCCATGTCTGTCAGTTCGTCCAGAATGGCCTCTGCTTCCGCTTCGTTTTCTGCTGTCAGCAATTCTCCGTCTTCATCCATGAATTCGATCTCAATCTCATTCACTTCAACTGCGTCCTCCTGATAAAGGATATCTCCGCCGGCACGATCGATCTGTATTTCCTCTTTATCCATCACTTCATGGACAGCGGCATTCAAATCCTTCTTGTCTTCCACATCCAGAAGAATCTCATCGTTTTCCGTGTCTGTTTCCACTTCCAGCCCTTCGATCTCCACAACACCTTCCTGCTGTTCTTCCACCGTGGGCATTTCCTCTATTGGTTTCTTTTTGAAAAAATCAAATAATCCCATTTTTTCATTCTCCTTCAAAATTTATTGATATCTCAAAGCCTCACCATAAGGTCTTTGGTTTTCCGTCATCCTACCAGCCATCTTTCTGTGCATCAGAAAAGTCAACGGAAATCAGCTTAGAAATGCCTTTTTCCTGCATCGTCACGCCATACAACACGTCTGCCTGCTCCATGGTGCCTTTTCTATGGGTGATGACGATGAACTGGGTTTCTTCGCTGAATCGTTTCAGATACTGGGCGTAGCGGCTGACATTGGCATCGTCCAGCGCCGCCTCGATCTCGTCCAGAATACAGAAAGGGGATGGTTTCATCTTCAGGATAGAGAACAGGATGGCAATGGCCGTCAATGCTCTCTCCCCCCCGGAAAGCAGTTGCATATTCTGCAGGTTTTTACCGGGGGGCTGTGCTACGATCTCAATGGGAGATTCCAGCACATGCTCTGTATCCATCAATTTCAAGTATGCCTTGCCGCCACCAAACATTTCCTGGAACACTTTGGAGAAATTTTCAGAAATCACCGCAAACTGCTCACGGAACTGTCTTTCCATCAGCAGGGAAAGCTCCTCGATGATCTGGCGCAGTTTTTCTTCTGCCTCCAGAATATCCTCTCTCTGGGCTGTCAGGAATTCATACCGTTCCTTCACTTCTTTATACTGCTCGATGGCACCCACGTTGACATCCCCCAAGGCGCGGATCCTATTTTTCCATTCCTTGACCGGACGTTTTTCCCTGTTCTCCGGCAGATTTGCCGCATATTCCTGAGCCATACGGAGGGTCATTTCATATTCCTCCCACATCTGGGTGGTGATGCGCTGTTTTTCCTCTTCCAGTTTTTCCTTCTTAGTGGAAATGCGGAAAAGCTCATTTTCCAGCTTACCCGCAGTTTCCTTCCATTCCGCAGCGGCCGCTTCTGTCCTTGCCGCCGCTTCTGCGATCCTGGCTTTTTCTGCCGCTGTTTCATTCAGGCGTTCCTGCAGGGCTTCTGCCTGCTGATGCAGGTCAGCCGCCTTTTGTTTCAGGTCTTCCTGCTGTTCTGCCCGCAGATCTGTATTTTTTTCATAGAAAGCCAACTGTTCCGTAGCTTTTTTCTGTTCCTTCACCAATGCCGCATTCTCTTCTTTCAAGCGCAGCAACGTTTCTTCGATGCTATAGATATTTTGACCTGCAGAGGAAAGGGCGATCTTCTTTCGGGTAATCTCTTCCATCAGAGCCTCCCGTTCTTCCTTATCTCCCGTCAGGCTGCTCTGGAAGGATGCTAACTGTTCATTGGCATCTGCCATAGCTTTTTCGGAAGCTTCTGCCGCTTCCCGGAAAGAAGCGATCTCCCCTTCGGCTACAGCCAACTGCTCTGTCAGCTGTGTTTCTTCCAGCTGTAGCAGGCAAAGCTTTTCCTCTGTTTCCCTTTTGTCGAAAATGGTCTTTTCTTTTTCGCTGCTACCGCCGGTCAGGGTGACCATGACCTTCTGCATCTCCATTTTTTTATCAACAGTTTCTTCTTCGATCTCCTGCAGGTCATCATTGGCCAGCAGCAGTTTTTCCCGCAGCATAGATGCATCGTCCGTTGCAGTCTGCAGGGCTTCTCTCAGGTTTCTGATTTCTCTACTTCTGCCGAAAACGTGCAAAGCTTTTTTCTGGGCAGAGCCACCAGTCATGGCACCGCCAGGGTTCAGGATATCCCCTTCCAGTGTGACCAATTTATACTGATGACGATATTTTTTCGCCAGCTGTACGGCTTTATCCAGATTTTGCACCACAATAATACGTCCCAACAGATTCAAGGCGATCTGTCGGAATTTCTCCTCAAAGGTAACCAAATCGTAGGCAGTGCCGATGACCCCCACTTCCGCCATAATGGCGTTTTTGCCTTCCAAAGATCTGCCTTTGATGGCTGTCACAGGTAGGAATGTGGCACGGCCCAGGTTATGCTTCTTCAGGTATTGGATAGCATCTCTGGCATCCTCTTCCGTTTCGGTGACTACATTCTGCAGGGCGCCGCCCAAGGCCGCTTCGATAGCAGTTTCATATTCCTCTTCCACCTTCAACAACTGCCCAACGGCGCCGCAAATACCTCTCTCTTCCTTATCCCGCAGGTTCAGCAGACTCTTTACGCTGTTATAGAAGCCTTCATGCTCCCGCTCCATTTCCATCAACAAAGACAGACGGGAACGGGTCTCAGAAATGCGTTTTTCCTGCTGGGAAAGGCTGGCCTCTGCCTTCTGCTTTTCCTGAGCCGCGTGGGTTCTGTCCTGCTCCAGGGCCTCCAACTCCTGTTCTAAGTATTGGATATGCTCTTTTCGGTCATTTTCCTGCTTTTCCAAGGCCTGCAAATGGACTTCATATTGATGCAGACGACTTTCTGTATGTTCTTTTTCTGCCAATAGCTGCTCTTTTCTGGCAAGGAATTGCTCCTTCATGGCTTCTCTTTTAGAGATCTCCCCTTTAGCTTCTGTGCCGATTCGAATCTGTTCGAAAATCTCATCCTTGAAGGATTCCGTTTTTGTTTCATTCTGGCTCAGGACAGTGCTCAGGGAAGCGTATTTTTCTTCCAATTTGTCCAGTTCTTCCTGTCGGCGATGCATTTCCAGGCGCAGCCCTGCCATTTTGCTGTGGCAAAGCTCCTGTTCTGCTTCATTTTCCGCCTGCTTTCTAGCTTTTTCCGCTATTTCCCCTTCGATACGGTTTCTATTCTCCACATCGTTTTGCCTCTGTTCTTCCCGCAGGCGAATTTCGCCCTCGCTTTTTTCCATTTCCCCTCTCAGCTCGGTCATTTCCTCATTCTGCTGCTGCAAAAGGCTGTCCAGCTGTTCGGTTCTTTCTCTCAGGGCAGCAGCGGCTTCCTTTTCTGCGCTGCTTTTCTGCAGGCTTTCTGCCACCTGCTCCTGGGCAGCGGCTTCGTCCTGATCCAGTTTTCCCAACTGACTGCCAATGCGTTCCGCATCCTTGCAGAATTCTGCCGTTTCTGCCTGTTTCAGGTGTTCCTTCAGCCGCAGGTATTCTTTGGCCTTTTCGCTCTGCTGTTCCAGCGGCCCCACCTGCATTTCTAGCTCCCTAATGATATCATCCACACGGAGTAGGTTCTGCTGTTCCTTTTCCAACTTCCCTGCCGCTTCATTTTTTCTTGTTTTATATTTTACGATCCCCGCCGCTTCTTCAAATATACGGCGGCGTTCCTCCCCTTTCGCACTCAAAATTTCATCGATACGCCCCTGCCCGATGATGGAATATCCTTCTCGGCCAACACCTGTATCCATAAACAATTCCTGAATATCCTTTAGCCTGCAGGCTGTGCCGTTGATGCGATATTCACTCTCTCCGCTGCGGAACACCCGTCTGGTCACCTGCACCTCAGAATATTCCAAAGGCAACTTGCCATCCTGATTATCGATCAAAATGGAGACCTCCGCAAAGCCCAGGGGCTTTCGGTTTTCCGTACCGGCAAAGATGATATCCTCCATCTTATCGCCCCGCAAGCTTTTGGCACGCTGTTCCCCCAGCACCCAACGCACCGCATCGGAAACATTGCTTTTGCCGCTGCCATTGGGACCAACGACTGCCGTCACGCCGGGGTTGAATTCCAGCTTCACTTTTTCTGGAAAGGATTTGAAACCCTGTAAGTCCAACCGTTTCAAATACATTCATTTACACCTCATTTATCGATGGTTTTAATGTAAAAGCTTACCGCTCACCATAGTATAAAGGACTTTACCCCGCACTTCTTCCTCTGCAAAGGGAGAAAATTTCGCCTTGGATGCGAAATGGATGGGGTCGATGCGGTGGGTCTCTTGGAAATCCACCACGATGATATCAGCGTCCTTTCCTTCCAATATCATGCCTTTATTATACAACTTCAAAATCTCGGCAGGTTTTACAGACATCATGTGGATCAGTTTTTCTAAAGTGATGATCCCTGTCTGCACCAGATGGGTATAGCTCAGGGCAAAGGCTGTTTCCAAAGAAGAAATGCCATAAGCCGCCGTGTCGAATTCTCTTTCTTTTTCTGTCATATTGGTAGGGCTGTGTCCCGAAGCAATGACATCAATGGTTCCATCGGCAATGCCTTCCAAAATGGCATCCACATCCTCCTTGGTACGCAGTGGAGGATTCACCTTTGCCAGTGTATCATAATCTCCAATGGCTTCTTCTGTCAGGATAAAGTAATGGGTGCAGGTTTCACAGGTCACAGGAACACCTCTGCCCTTTGCTTCGCGGATCAGCTGCACAGAGCCCTTTGTGCTGATATGCGCCAGATGCAGTCTGGCCCCTGTTCGTTCTGCCAGAATCAGATTCCGGGCAACAATGACTTCTTCCGCCTCCCTGGGCATCCCCGTCAGGCCAAGGCAGGCTGCTGTATAGCCCTCATTCATGACCCCTACCCCGGAAAGCCCTCTGTCCTCGCAATGGGTGATAACAGGCAGGTCAAACATTTTGGTATAGACCATTACATTTCTCAGAAATGCCGCGGAATCCGTAAATTCATCCCCATCAGAAATACCAACGATGCCCGCATCGTACATTTCACCAATCTCGGCCATTTCCTTTCCTTCGCAGCCGATGGACATACTGCCATAGGGATGGATATTCACCAAAGAATTCTCCTTGGATTTGGAAACGATATATTCTACAACGGTCTTATTATCGATGGCAGGACTGGTATTTGGCTCACAGGTGATAGTCGTAAAGCCTCCGCGCAGGGCAGCACGGGATACGGTTGCGATATCCTCGATATATTCATGACCGGGGTCGCAGATATTGCAGTGCATATCGATGAGACCGGGCAAAACCATGTGTCCGCCCACATCCAGCACCTTCGCCCCTTCCCGTTCGATACTCTGACCGATCTTTTCAATGATACCATTTTCCACATAAATATCACAGAGCATCTCTGTAGCATGGGCCGCGCCAACCAATCTGCAGTTTTTCAAAATGGTCTTCATCTCCAAGCACCTCCCACCTGAGAAAGGATATAGAACATCGCCATACGCACCGCAACGCTGTTGGCGATCTGGTCATTGATGATACACTGCTTGCCATCGATAACACCGGGTGAAATCTCGATACCCCTCTGGATGGGCCCGGGGTGCATAACGATAGCGTCCTTTTTCGCATAGCGCAGCAGGTTTTCATCGATACGGAAAAATCTCTTATATTCATCCAAAGAAGGCAGGAAAGTCTTATCCTGCGTCTCCAGACGCATACGGGTAGTCAGGATAACATCCGCATTATTCACTGCTTCTCTGGCATCGTAATACACATCCACGCCAAATTTTTCCACATCCGGCAGAAGTAGGGTAGGAGGGCCGGAAACACAAACCTCTGCCCCCAACTTTGTCAGCCCCCAGATATTGCTTTTGGAAACACGACTATGCATCAGGTCACCGATGATTGCCACCTTCAGCCCTCCAAAGCCGCCCTTCTGTTCCTTGATAGTCAGCAGGTCCAGCAGGGACTGACCGGGGTTTTCGTTGAAGCCATCCCCCGCATTGATGACAGAGGCTTCCACACAGTCTGCCAAAAGTCTGGGTGCGCCCGCCATAGAATGACGCAGGATGATAAAATCCGCGCCCATCTGGTCGATGAGCTGCCCCATATCCTGCAGACTTTCCTTTTCGATAGAGTGGACGGAATTGGTCATATCGATGACATTGGCACTCAGATGCTGTGCCGCCAATTCGTAAGCCAATTTGGCACGGGCACTCTGTTCATAAAACAGCATGATGACAGATTTCCCCTGTAGATGGGGTGTTTTCTTGGTTTTCTGATTCAGGATATATTTCATAGTTTCAGCCGTACCCAAGATATAACGGATATCATCCGCATTCATATCCCTAAGGCCGAAAAAGTCTTTCTTCATCAGGGGCATGTTATTTCCTCCTACTTACTTCCGCAGTCGTTCCAGCAATGCTTCAAAATAAGGCGGCAAGGGCGCCTCAAATTCCAGATATTCCCCGGTTCTGGGGTGGATAAAGCCCAATACTCGGGCATGGAGAGCCTGTCCTTCCAATTGGATGGGCTGTTTTTTTGGACCATAGACAGGGTCTCCCAAAAGGGGGTGCCCAATATAGGTCATGTGCACTCTGATTTGATGGGTTCTGCCTGTTTCCAGTTGCGCCTCAATGAGGGTGAATTTTTCCATTCGTTCAATGACACGGTAATGGGTCACCGCATGGCGGCTATGTTTTTCCGTGACACCCATTTTCTTTCTGTCCTGGGGGTTTCTGCCAATGGGCTTGTCCACAGTCCCCTCGTCCTCTGTAAATCCATTATAGACGATAGCGTTATACTTCCGAGTGATGCTGTGTTCTGCCAGCTGCGCCGCCAAAGACTGATGCGCCGTATCATTTTTGGCGATCATCAGCACACCGGAGGTATCCTTATCGATCCGATGGACGATACCCGGGCGCTTTTCCCCATTGATACCGCTCAGGTCATCGCCGCAATGGAACATCAGGGCATTGACCAGTGTGCCGCTGGTGTGCCCGGGGGCAGGATGCACCACCATGCCCTGGGGCTTATTCACCACGATCACATCTGCATCCTCATATAATATATCCAGAGGGATATCCTCCGGCAAAATTTCCACTTCTTTCACTTCGGGCACTTCCACATCGATGATGTCTTTCTCCCGCAGTTTGTAATTTGCTTTTGTTTTTCCGCCATTCAGGGTAATATGCCCTTCCTCAATGAGCTTCTGCACCCCGCTGCGGGAAAGATTTTCAATATTGTCGGCAAGGAACACATCAATTCTTGTACCAACGTCCTCCTTTTCCGCCCCAAAGGTAAAATACTCCATATCATTCATCCTTTTTCTTTTTCATAGAAAGGTCATCATCCTTGACAACAAACAAAATCAGGAATGTCAGCAAAATGACCCCTACGACCACATAGATATCCGCCACGTTGAACACAGGCCAGTCGAAAAATGTAAATTCAAAAAAATCTACCACATAGCCACGGAACACACGGTCAATGATATTGCCGATGGCACCGGAAAGTACCAACAGCAGAGACAGCCTCACAGGGATATATTCTGCTTTTTTCGGCAATGTGCGGTAGAAATAAACCAGTGCGCCGGCGATCAGCCCTGTCAGCACCAAAATAAACCACCGCTGCCCGGAAAACATCCCAAACGCTACCCCTCTGTTTTCCACGAAGGTCAGATCCAGAAAGCCTTCCACCGCTGTGGTGTTGTGGATGGGCTTCAGGCTGCTCAACGCCCAAAGCTTTGTCCCCTGATCCAATAAGATCAAGCCTATTGTTACAAAAATCGGTATTATATTCAAATGTATCATTCCTTTCGGAAGCCTTGTCCGCTTCCCAAAATAACTGCACAGGTGCAGTGTAATCGGCTATTAAACCGCAGCGCAGTATGTTTCGCCGTCTTCCTTTGCTTCTTCCCATAAACCAAAACGAGCCGCGGCAAAAAAATGATCCCATTTTCTGCCGCAGCTTGTCTGTTCTTATTTTGTTTCCTGTGCGTTTGCTTCTTTTTCTGCAAGAATTTCGCCTTTATCCAGCAGTTCGATTTCTGCATAAAGCAGTAGTTTAATCCTTGTTTTCATCAGTTCATAGCGGTTTTCCAAAGCTGTGATCTCCTGTTCCAGCTCGTAAGATTTTGTTCTTGCTGTGGAAAGGATATCTTGGGCCTGCTGTTTCGCTTCCTTGATGATAGCCCCTGCTTCTGCTTTGGCTGCAGCTTTTGTTTCCTCCGCAGCGGATTCCGCAAAGCTCAGTGTGCGCTCGATGGATTTTTCGAGATACTTCAACCGGTCTGTATCCTCAGCCACAGTTTCTACTTTCGTTCTTTCCCTCATGCTTTCTTTGTACAGCTTTTCATAGTCCTCGTAGATATCATCCAGAAATGTATCTACTTCCTCTGGTGAATAGCCTACAGCTACCTTTTTAAAGTCCTTGGTCGCAATATCATTGGGTGTGATCACGAAAAACCCTCCTTACACATATTTTTCGATTTCTAATCCAGTTCTGTCTTTTTTGGTTTTCCCGCCGATGCTTTTGATACGAAAACGCCCAAAGCCCCGCAAGGATACCATATCCCCTTCCTGTAACAGATGGGACGTATTTGTTACAATGTTCCAGTTGACTGTTGCTTTTTCCGCGCCGATGAGGGTCTGCACCTTGCCTCTTGCCAGGTGGAACGCTTCTCCCGCCACGGCATCCAACCGCATGGAAGCCACCGTCAGTCGCTTTGTTTCTGTCTGCCGCCGGGGTACGACATCCACCCCCTCTGTCTCTTCTGCCACCACGGCAGTCTTGGAGACCTGCTCCAGCACAGCAGTTATGTAGGGCGAAATTTCTTCCGCCACAAAACAGACCGCAGAATCCTCCTCCACCAGAATATCGCCCACTTTGCCACGGTCGATGCCCAGTCCCAAGATAGAGCCCAGATAATCCCTATGGCTCAGGTCCACCTGTCCGAATTTTTTGCTTTTTCTTCTGATTTTTATGATCTTGATGGGAAATTCTTCAGAAGAAAGCACTTCTTCCGCCAAAGAAAAGCCCATCATCTGTCGTTCACAATCCTCCATACCCCCAAAGAGAGTCACGTTCAATTCACGGATGCCCCGAAGCCGCTCCGCAAAACGGGCGCACTTCGCCCTGTCCATAAAGTCTGTGAAAGCAGGCTGTCTGCGTTTCATGGCAAAAATCGCCTGATCCAGTGCTTTCGCAAACAGCAGTCGTTCCTCTCCTTCCGGTACGCTTTTCAGCAATGCCTGTCTGTCCATACCCACCAGAAGATCATCTGCACAGCACCGATCAGCAGGCCCTGTACGATACGCATCAAAATCAGGGCGAAGATGGGAGAAAAATCAAGCCCCATGCCGCCGCCGATAGGAGAACGATCGACCATATTCCTTACCGGCCCCAGAATGGGTTCTGTCATATTATACAGAAAACGACCAATGGCGCTGTTATAGCCCAGAGGGAACCAGGAAAGGATGATACGCACAAAAATGAGGATCTCCAAAAGATAGAAAAAATACCCCAATGCTTGTGTCAATAACAATTCAATATTCAATCCGTATGACCACCTTATCTAGCGCTCGTGCCATTCATCCAGGGCAGCAGAACGCCTTTTGTTTTTAATTCTTCTTTGAAATCGCCGGAAATATCCACGTTTTCAGGGGCGATGATGAAAATATTGTTTGCCACACGCTGGATAGAACCTTCCAGAGAGTAGCATGTGCCGCTCAGGAAGTCCATGATGCGCTGTGCTACAGGATATTCCACCTTTTCCAGATTTACCACTACGGGACGTTTTGTTTTGATCTGATCGCAGATCTCCTGTGCGTCTTCGTAGCATTCGGGTTTGATGATGACTACCTGCATCTGCACGTTTGTATTGATGCTGTAAACCTGAGGGTTATTGTTTTTCACAGAAGATTTGCGGGGTGCAGGTGTATAATCCATATCACGGCCCGTATCTCTCAGACCATAGCTGGGCGCAGGTGCTTCTCTCACAGGCGCAGGGGCAGCCACATAATCATCTTCATAGTAATCGTCATCGTCTTCATATTCGCCAAACATCAAATCTTTCATTTTGTCAAAAATCTTAGCCACTGTGTGATCCTCCTAAGCTATCGTCTATTTCTCATCCTTTGTTGGGATAATATCTTTCACCAAAAATACCTGTGCCGACGCGGACAATAGTCGCCCCTTCTTCGATGGCAACTTCATAGTCTCCCGTCATGCCCATGGACAATGTATCCATCTTTATATTATCAATTTTTTTACCGTTCATGTCAACCAGTAATTCTCTCATTTGACGGAAAACTTCCCTGTTTTCTTCCTGATTTTCAACAAAAGGTGCAACTGTCATCAGCCCTCGCACACGAATATGTTCCATTTTGGAAATTTCCCTCAGCAGAGCCTCTGTATCTTCCGGCTTCACACCGAATTTGCTTTCTTCGTCTGCCATATTTACTTCGATGAGGATATCCATGACAACGCCCTTCTGAGCAGCTCGTTTTTCGATCTCTTCTGCCAACTTCAGGCTTTCTACGGAATGGATCATATCTACCTTATCGATGATATATTTTACTTTATTTGTCTGCAAATGACCGATCAGATGCCAATGGATGCGGTCGCCTTCTGGGGTATATTCCATCATGGGTTCATATTTTTCCATGATCTCCTGCACTTTGTTTTCCCCAAGGGAAACACAGCCCGCCTTTACCGCTTCGCCAATCAGCTCCACAGGTTTTGTTTTGCTGACTGCCAGCAGCAGTACATCCTCCGCCTTTCTGCCGCTTTTTTCTGCAGCAGTAGCAATCTTTGCTTCTACTTCTCTGATATTTTCAGCTACACTCATGTTCATTGCCTTCCTTCTTTTCAATCTTTATCATATAGACGATAGAAAGTCCAATGCGACTGTCCTTGCGCAAGCAAGCTTGCACAAAGACAGTCGTGCAGTCCGGGGCTTTCTAAAAAATGCTTTGTCCTTCCTGAATATTCTTCGCATCGGAAACGATGGTATCATAGGGCTGCAGCCCTGTGATACTGCCCGCCTTTACGATGGCATATTCCTGGTTCTGTTCCACGATATCGATGACAACGAATTTCGCCACAGAACTATTGGCTACATAGACCCCTGCGTGGGGTTCCAGTTCCAAAAGGGAATACTGGGTGGCTGCTTCCCCTGTGCCCTGCATGATGATATCTCCCAATTTCAGAGAGCCGTTGCCCTGTTCGATATAAACGGCATCTGTATCGCTGGCAACAATGGTAAGGTCAACAAATTTGGTCTTTTCGCCGTTCACCAGCAGTACGCCCGTGTTACCCATGCTTTCTGTCAGGCAAGTTCTGGGAATCTTCATCAGGGATTTTTCCACGATGGCATCATTAGGGATCTTCAAGCCTTCCACCACAGCCCCCTCCAAGCTGAAGGAGACTGTTCTGCTCTCCATAAATTCCTCCATGTGTTCATAGCTGGAAAAGACTACCTTCGTCTGTTTTTCCCCAACCTCCAGTGCTTCCACAATGGCATTGATCTGATAGGTTTCCTCTTCCGTCATCATATACAGCACCCTGCTGGTCTTTTGGGCTTCCCAGCCGGCAGTAGCCGTATTGGGCAAATAAGCAACAACACACCACTTATTGCTTTCCACGATCTTAAAGAGAGGGTCACCTTCCTGCACGCCCTTCGCCTTGGAAATATATTCAATCTTGCTGCTACCGATCTGCTTTTCCGTCACTTCCGCTGCCATACCGAGGTTTAGCGTCTCTTCCAAGCCATCATAGCTTAGGCAAAGGACACCTGCTTCGCTGGCGGTCAGGGCACTCTGGCTTTGAGCCAGCTGCTGTTCATAAATGTTCTTTTCCTCCGTCAGCTGAGAAAGGCTTTCAACGTTTTCTGTCAGCCAGATCTCATTTCTCTGCGCCATGAAGGAAGTCACCTGACTTTTCATGGTATACATATAAGAAAGATTGGACTTCATCCCCCGACCGGAATAGGAATCCACCGTACGGGTCACGTTATTTTCCAGTCTGGAGATATCTTCGGAGAAAGCAGAAAGGTCTGTTCTGGTTTTCTGGCTTTTCAAAATATCCTTATCGATCTGGTCCAGCTTGCCTTCCAGCACATCTGTAGAATTCGTATCCTTTACAGTGCAGACCACAGCCCCCTTGGGTACATAATCCCCCTGAGAATACTGATAAAAAGGCTGCCCCGCCCGGGTACTTTTCACCACATATTCATCCCGCAGGATCAGACCTGTGTAAATCTCCGGCATATCGATGGTGCCATAGGCCACCGTTTCCACATCAATATCCGAACGTTTGGACATCAGATTGCCGATCTGTCCCACCAGATAAATGGCGATGATGGCAAATACGATCAGCGGCATGATCATGTGGCTGCCTTTTCTTCTGCGTCTATTCTTTTTTTTCGGTGCAGGCCTGGAATTCTGCGGATATCTATTTTGATACTGCTGTCGTTCTCTGGCCTGTCTTGCCTCCTGAACCTGCCGTTTCTGCCGTTCCTGCTGCAGACTGTAAACATTGTCTCTGGTGGGATAGCGGCTGACAGGTGCTTCCTGCCGTGGAGGTCTTTTTCTATTCCCTGAGGAGCCTTTTTTCATGGGAATCCTCCTGTTCATTTCTTTTCAATTAGACATGCTATTTGGCACAGCATATTCCCTCGGAATACTTACGGCATCATCCTGCCGTTTCGCATAGATCAGCGATGCTGTGGCTTTTCCCATACTAGGAGCATGATACCATTTATCGTTTTATTATAATATATTTTTCCAAAAACGCAAACCCAAAAGCAGAACTTGTCTCTCAAAAAACTATCTTTTTCCAGAAATATGGATGACATATCCCATCCCTCTTTGTATAATTGAAGAAACATTGAAAAAATTCTTTTTATGTCCAGTTGAACCAAAGAGGTGATTCCCATGAGACTAGTCGATACATTCAAAAAAACAGAGACAACTACGCCATCCATCAGGTAGAAAAGGTCAAACTGCCCGATTTTGAGGAGGATCGTTTTGTCCGTCGGCATATCACCTTTTGCAGCAGGGTACAGCATGTAGGCTTCCGTTTCGAGCTGGAACAAATGGCAAAACGGCTGGAATTGACAGGATGGGTAAAAAATATGGAAAACGGCGATGTGGTAGCAGAAATCCAAGGCTTTGAAAGCCGTATCCGCTTCCTGCTGAAATTCATGGGTTCCCTGAAACGCATCAAAATTAAGAAAATGGAGAATAACCCCCATTCTCTGAAACAGGGTGAAACTACATTTGAAATCATATAAAAAAAGCGTCCATTCGGACGCTTTTTCTTTGAAATACTGCAATCTTAAGAAATATTTCATTTTTTTCGCAAGAGAATTCATGTATAATTCCTATATGCCAAAAAAGGACAAAATACGAAAGGAGCGTTTTTATGTCAATGAATATCTTTTGTAGTATCGGCAGTATTCTGCTTGGCTTGCTGGCTTGGAGCATTCCCTGCTTTTCCATCGAAAAAAAGCATACCGCACATGCTGCCCACTGCACTTCTTGTATCAGCTTTCTCTGCTGTGCCATTTCTCTTTGGCTGCAGCTGCTGGAAGTCCAGTATCGTGTGCAAATTGAAGATATGATCGCAGTGATGGATACCATTGATGCAGTTGTATCTATCGCTTTCATTTTGATCGTTGGCACGATCTTCACCAATCTGCTTTCCTATAAAGCCTCTTACGAAAGATAATCTTCAGGCATACCCCTCAGGGTATGCCTTTTCATTTTTTGTTACAAAATAATGCAGATCAGTCCGCCACTGCCCTCGTTGACGATCTTCTGCAAGGTCTCCTGTAGCTTCATCTGGGCATCCTCCGGCATACGGTAGATTTTATTCTGCATCCCGTCGCTGACCATAGAACTGAGGGTGCGCCCGAAAATATTCAGATCCCAGATCTTTTCCGGTTCTTCCTCATAATCAGAAATCAGATGATCGATAAATTCTCTGGACTGCTCCTCGTTGCCGATGATGGGCGAAACCTCCGTTTCCACATCCGCCTTGATGAGATGGAGGGATTCTCCCTTTGCCCGCAGCTTGATGCCATATCGGCTACCCTGCTTGAACACCTCCGGTTTTTCTAGGGTGATTTCTTCAAATACAGGCGTTACCACGCCATAGCCCTTCCGCCGCACATCATTCAGTGCGCCGGCGATTTTATCATATTCCTGCTTTGTTTCCGAAAGCATCTTGATGGTAGAAATCAGGGCGTAATCATTTTCAATAGGCATATCCACCGTTTCGCTCAAAATCTGATAGAACAGCCCATCATCAAAATTCAGGGCGATATCCGCCGCCCCTTCCCCGGGTAGGATATGATCGGTATAGGCTTTTTTCAGGAAATCGGCATCCGCCAAGCCAGAAATAGCGTTTTCCACGTCTGCTAGTTTATCCGCCTTTTCCATGACTCCCTTCAAGGCGGCAATCATCCCTTGCTTCAGCCAATGATCCTGCTCCAAAGTTTCCACCCAGCCAGGGAAGAAGAACCGCAGCTCACGGATGGGGAATTGATAAAGCATCTGCTCCAAAATCTTTCGGATATCCTCCGCTTTCAGCTGTGCCGCATTTACTGCCATAACAGGCACGCCGTATTTCTCTTCCATCTGGCCCCGCAAAGCCTGCGTACCTTCACTATAGGGCGTTGCCGTGTTCAGCAGGATAACAAAGGGTTTACCGATCTCCTGCAATTCCCCAACGACCCGTTCTTCCGCTTCCTCATAGCTTTCTCTGGACAGTTCCGTCACGCTGCCGTCCGTTGTCACCACCATGCCAATGGTGGAATGATCGGTGATGACCTTTTTTGTCCCCATTTCCGCCGCTTCCCGAAAAGGCATGGCATTTTCCGACCAGGGGGTATGTACCATCCGGGGCATATCGCCATCCATGTGCCCCTCTGCCCCCGGCACCAGATAGCCCACACAATCGATCATCCGCACCCTTGCTTCGGCAGTATCCCCCAAGGAGATTTCCACCGCTTCATTGGGCACGAATTTTGGTTCTGTGGTCATAATGGTCTTTCCTGTGGCAGATTGGGGCAGTTCATCTCTGGCCCGCTCTCTTGTATAGGTATTGGCAATATTCGGCAGCACTAGCAGGTCCATAAACCGCTTGATGAAGGTAGATTTTCCCGTTCGCACAGGGCCAACCACGCCGATATAGATATCGCCCCCCGTCCGTTCCGCAATGTCTTGATAAATATTGAATTTTTCCATCGTGTCTCCTCCGTTTCCTTTGCAAGTGTATCCATACAATGCAATCTATGGCAGAAAACCGAGGAATATTCCTTCTTTCGGGGAATTTGTCCCCAAACCCCTACCAAGGGAATCATTCCCTTGGACCCCCATACGAAAAACCCCATTTTTACAAATGTAAAAATGGGGTTTTTCAAATAATATAATTCAATTATTCATACATAGGGATGATTCTAATATACTTATTGATTTTTTCTATATTTGTTTGTTCCATGTAAGAATGGAAATAGATGGGCATATGCATGCCCTCGTAATATGCTTTCATATAATAGACGATATTCTGCCACAGCAGCATCTGGCAAGCCTCGCTATCATAGGAAATCATTTTATTTGCCAAGCTATTGTTTCCATCACACATTTCCTTGATGGAATCGGTATAATCGCTGCCATCCTGTGCCTCTGTCCATTTTGTCAGCACCCATTTACCTCCCCGCTTTTCAAAATCCAGACGGGAGGGAATGACAGAGCCGCCCTGCTCAAACAGAGCATATCCGCCGCCTTTGGTACGGCTCATGGTATAAATATTTTCAAAGATCACCGCAAACACGCTCATGCTGTTCCCTTTTTCAGATATCTCCTGCACCAATGGTGCATAAAATGTCACTTTATGCCCGGGGATCATGCCCTCATTGTATCTGGCATCCAGTGCGTCATAGACCGCCTTCAGTCGTGCATCCTGTCCCGCTGCCACAACGTTCCATTTTTTCACCGCAGAAATATCCAATCCATATACCTTTTCCAAATCCTCCGTATAAAACATTGCGTCATAGGCAAAAGGCCCACAAAGGGTGGAATCCAGTGCTGCATAGACGAAATACCATTCCGTAGGCTGTAAATCCGTCTGTTTGGGCTCTCCCATCATATCCTGACAAGCCAGCATCATAATTTGCCCCCGCAGGTCATCCCCCACGTATCCCATGGCAAATTGAGAAAGGAATTCCCGCAGAGCAGGCTCGCCGATTCTCACCAACTCATCATACTGGGGACATTGGATATAATCCATAGGGTTGGAGGATGTCAGCCTTTGCCTGACAATCTCCTCTATCAAGCTGTCCGCATAGATCATCTGATAGGACATAGATTGTTCCTCGATGCCGACTACATCCGCAGGCGCACCATAAAGCATATCGTTCATCCGTTCCTGGGCCGCTGCATCATCCAAATCCAATAAATTCTTGATATCTTCTGGTGTGGTGATGCCTTCATAAAAATAGCGGTTGATAGCAAAAACAAAATTGCGGAAGGTTTCTTCGTCGGTGGCAAATTCCCGCAGGTCTTTGTCCCCAAAATAGAACTTTGCATTTCCTCTGTCAAACTGTCCAATTACAAATCCATACGATTCCTTATCATCTTCGATTACTCTCATCTTCCATCCATATTCAATATAATCTGCATTATCCACCAACGCCAGGAAAATCATTCCATGTATCAAATACCACCGATTATCTTGATATCTTTCACCACCAAATTGATAAGCCGTTTGGGCTGTTTTTTCCCAATTCAAGTATCTTCTCACACCATAGGGTTCTTCCGCTGTGAATAATTCCATGCCCTCGCTGTTATTCGTCACTCCATCGGGCATAGGCAGCAGTCCCAGAATCATCCCTACGCCAATATGGTCGCCGATATATTGCAGCTTAGCTTCATAGAGCTGATGGACAATCTCTTCCGTATAATCCCCATAGACCACGCCCGTAAGCGTTTCTTCCTCCGTCTCCGGTGCAGCGCAGCCCACAAAGGCCGTCCCGCCGCAGACCACCAATGCCGCCGCCACAAACAGGGCAATGCCCCGTTTTTTCGCCGTCATATCAAAGATATTTTCAAATCTTGCCTTCAGTTCTTCCTTCCCGCCGGAAAAAGCAGTACTCATCTGCATATTTTTGCATTTGGCTTCCTTCACCGTCCGCAGGATCGCCATGCTGTAGGCTTCTCTTTCCGCCATGCCGCAGTTTTCCATGACTGCCAAATCACAAGACAGTTCCATATCTTTTTCCGCCAGCTTCGCCATCCAATGGACAAAGGGATTGAAAAAGTGCATAGCTCTTGCCAGCATAAGGATGCCCTTATACCACAAATCTTTTCTCTGGCAATGGATCAGCTCATGCTTCAAAATCAGGCGGATATCCCCTTCTTCCCTGTCCTCAGAATTGATATAGATTTCCTGTCTCCAAAATCCCACGCAAAGGGGGCTGGGCAGTCCGCCGCAGAAGTATAGCTCCGGTCGTTTTTTCATACTCATACTCCTGCAAAAGGTATAATAAGTATCCAAAACCGACGCATCCAATACCTTTC
Source organism: uncultured Clostridia bacterium (assembly GCA_937901125.1). Lineage (GTDB taxonomy): Bacteria > Bacillota > Clostridia > Lachnospirales > Anaerotignaceae > Anaerotignum_A. The sequence continues at coordinate 35,433 of CALCGT010000054.1, forward strand.
TTCTGCTGCGTTTCAGCATCCGTCGGAAGCCAGCATATTTCCATCCCTGCCACCCAAGGAACAGCGCCACCCCCAGGAACCACAGCATATCAGGATAACTCAGGAAAAAATCGATGAGGATGTCACTTGCTTTATGTTCTGCTTCCGCAGGCAAGTCCTGCAAAGTATGTATTTCGGATATAGTTTCCACAGGAATCGGTACTGTCTGTGTTTGTTCCATCACAAATGCATCCTGTCTACCTCTCATTTCCTGCATCTGCGCTGCCACATTGGGCACTTCCATCCGCATCACAGCCATCCGTCCCGGCAAATCCAACTGCAACGGTACACAAAGCCGCACTGCAACCACCAGCCAGACCAGATACCGCCATTTCGCCCCATATCTTTTTCCCAGCAGATTGGAGCAAAGGGCTAAAATCAGGATCACAGGGATGGCAAACAAGCTCATTTCCCACAGGCTTTGAAAAATCCCATTCACACTCATTCACCTCCCATTTTCGAACGAATAAAGGCTGCCAATTCATCCAAGTCCGCTTCAGAAATGGAATGGCTGTCATATAAAGAAGCCACCAGCTTTGTCACAGAACGGTTATTGACCTTTTCCAAAAAAGCCCTGTTTTCCACAGCCAAATAGGCATCCTCTTCCACCAAAGGTGTATAAAAGCGATTTTTTCCTTCTTTATAGCTTTCCAAAAAACCACGGTCAATCAGGCGGTTCAAAAGGGTCTGCAATGCGGAAACGTTCCAAGGTCTGTTCCGTTCCAGCAACGCCTTCACTTCCGATGTGGAAAGGGTCTTGCCGCTTTCCCAGATGGCTTTCATAATTTCCAGTTCTGTATCAGGCAAACGTATGATCTCACTCATTGTATCATCTCCTCTCATCAAAATTCTTACAATTGTAAGAATTGTATTTTTCTATATCATACAATTGTATGAGTTCTATGTCAATACCCCCTATTCATTTTTCTGATGGAAACTTCCCTTGACAAAAAAAACTTCTGTGTTATCCTAAATGATATGGAAATTTTTCATCTATGATAGGATATAAAAATACATTCAGAAACGAGGTGCTTTTCATGAGTAAAACGTATATCCCCGAGGGCTATCAGTCTGCCCTTACCTTATATGAAACACAGAATGCCATCGGCGTGATCCATCACGCTTTTGAAGAACATCTGGGACAGACACTGAACCTGAAGCGTGTTTCCGCTCCTCTGTTCGTTGACCCCGCAACAGGTCTGAACGATAACCTGAACGGCGTGGAACGCCCCGTAAGCTTCGAGATCCCTGCCACAGGCACAACTGCAGAAGTTGTACATTCCTTGGCAAAATGGAAACGTATGGCACTGTATCGCTATGATTTCCGCCCCGGCAAAGGCCTTTATACAAATATGAACGCCATCCGCCGCGATGAAACACTGGATAACCTACATTCCATCTACGTTGACCAGTGGGACTGGGAAAGAGTCATCACTCCCGAAAAGAGAAATATCCAGGAACTGAAATTCACGGTACAGGGCATCGTTTTGGCAATCTGCGATACACTGGAAGTGGTAAAGAAAAAATATCCCCGCATCAAAACAGAACTGTGCCGGGAAGTGACTTTCATCACCTCTCAGGAACTGGAAGATAAATATCCTGACCTGACACCCAAGGAAAGAGAAAACGCCATCGTCAAAGAACATAAAACTGTATTTATCATGCAGATCGGTGAAAAACTGCATTCCGGCGAACCCCACGATGGCAGAGCCCCCGACTACGATGACTGGCAACTGAACGGCGACCTGCTGTTCTATAACCCTGTTCTGGACAGCGCGCTGGAGATCTCCTCTATGGGTATCCGCGTTGATCCTTTTTCTCTGGATCAACAGCTGAGAAAGGCAAACTGCGACGACCGCAGAAGCCTGACCTACCACAAAATGCTGCTGGAAGGCAAACTGCCCTGCACCATCGGCGGCGGTATCGGCCAGTCCAGACTGTGTATGCTGCTTCTGGGCAAAGCCCATATCGGCGAAGTACAGTCCTCTATCTGGGATCAGGAAACGATCGATGTCTGCAATGCCGCAGGTGTCGTACTGCTGTGACCCCCACCCCCTCAGATGAGGGGGATTTTTTTGCACCTGCCATTCAAAAATTTCAATAATAACGTTTCAATCCTTGAATTTTACAAATACGAAATCATGTGCTACTATAAATACATAAAAGAGATCTCTGAAAAACAAAATCACATACTATACTTTTAAGGAGGTTATCTCATGAAAAACGATTTAACATCTCGCTATGGTATCTATGCACTGGGTTCTCTTTTCTTCTATGTTGTTTGTTGCTACATCGGCTTCTCCGAGCCTTGGAACAACGGTGTTATGAAGATTTTCATGGCATGCATCCTTTGCAGCGGCACACTGTTCGTATTCTTCGCCAACAAATGTGCGTCAGCCGAAAATGCTGCCAAAAAACAGCAAAAAGAAAGACAGCAAATTACCCCTGCAACTTCCCATTAAACATAAATCAGGCAGTGTCTTGGACACTGCCTTTTCTATAACCCCATCAAAACGATAAACAGGAGAACAAATATGGAACTGCGTAATCTCTTTACTTTTTTAAAAATTGTCGAAACTGGCAGCTTTTCTAAAGCAGCCGAACAGCTTTTATATTCCCAATCTACCGTCACGGTTCAGATTCAGCAGCTGGAAGAGGATCTCCATGTCCAGCTATTTGACCGTATCGGCAAAAAGGTCTATGTCACCGAAAAAGGCCGAGAGCTGCACACCTACGCCCAGCAAATGGCTGAGTTGTCACAGAAAATTTTTCTCATCGGCAGCGAAGATCAAGAATTGCACGGAGAATTATGCATTGTTTCCATCGACTCCCTTATGGTATCCGTTTTGCCCGATATCCTGCTGGAATACCACAAACGGCATCCCAAGGTTGATATCGTCGTAAAAAGTGCAGACAGTATGGCAGAAATCGATTATATGCTCTCCCACAACGAAGCTGATTTGGGGTTCCTTTTTCTGGAAAGAAAGGGGCAGAAAGATTTGCTCTCTGCGTTCTCCCATAAAGAACGCATCGTCTTTTCTGCACCGCCCTCTCATCCTCTGGCAGAGAAAAAGAATATTTCCATGGAAGAGATTGCACAGGAAAAGCTTATCGTTTCAAATAAACACGCTTCCTTTACCGAAATACTCAGCACCCATGCCAAAACCTTAAATCAAGAGATCAAACCCACCTTCGATATCTGGAACGCCACAGGCGCCATGATGATGGTCAAACGAGGTGCAGGCATCGGCTTGATCCCTTATTACCTTATGGCAGATGCAGTAAAAAAGGGGGAACTGTGTACACTGGATGTTCCCGAAATGGATCTTACCGTTTGGGTGCAGGCATTATATCACCATCATAAGGTGGTCACACCCCAAATGTCGGCATTTTTCGCCCTTTTGGAAGAAGTCTATCCCACCTGATTTCTATATTAAAAATTCTAATAGATATCTTTAAATCTATGAATTTTACATTTAGTTTCATCTATGTTATATTATTATCAAGAAAAGGAGATCTCCCAATCCAGCAATTCAAACAAAAAATTATTTGTCTTTGAAGGAAGCATTCATCATGAAACACGATTATCTTTTTGAAAATAGCTGTTTGTTTGCAGATTTGGTACTGTTCGCAATTCTTTGCTATATCTCCACCCTTGGTGTAGCAACAATGGTCGGACAGCTCATTGTAACTTTGGGCATCGCAGTGACAGCCGTTGCCTTTGTTGTTCTGGCAACAAAAGAAATGGGACCTGTTATCGATAACAGAGCGATTGCTCATCATCAAGCATAACAAAAAAGAAAACTTCAGCCAATATTGCCCCTTTCCTTCCTCCGGGCTAGGCCAAATAAATGTAAATGCAGCTCCTCTTTCGGAGTTGCATTTTTCATTTCTGTAGGATTTTTCGAAAATATGCCTGATTCTGCACAACAGCTCGGTTGTTCGGTTTGAATACCCCTGCCATTTCGTTATACATGTTTGCCCGTTCCCGATCTCCCAACCTGTCATAGCAGACACAAAGCTGGATACAAGGCAGAAATCCATAGCAGTCCTCCTGCACGAAAGCCCCCTGCTCCGTCCGCCGTTCTGCACGCAAAGCGTTTTCATACCAGAAGATGGCCTGCTCCCATTGTTCTTTTCCGTAAAAATATGCTCCGATATCACAGCAATGCTCCCCTGTGGGCGGTGCCAGTCTCAGCCCCTGCAAAAGCACATCGAAGGCTTCCTCTTCTTTTCCCATAGCCGACAGGCAATAGGAAAGGAATCGATTAGCCTCCAATTTGTTTTCCAACCATCCTTCGTCATCTGCCAAAAAGTTTCGAAAGACTTCTGCCCCTTTTTCATACCTTCCGTGGTAATACAATTCCCGACCATAATAAAACCACGCTCTTGGGTCAAATTCCCCCCCCTTCTCCAGCATTTTTTCATAGATCCGCAGGTTTCGGTCAGAGTATTCCACCTTCTCCTTCCGATGTTCAAAATGGATCTCTGCATATCGCACCTCCCCAAAGGGCGGGATGACCTCATGGACACAGCCGACCCATTTCGCCTGCTCTGAACGGCGCATCAGCCGTTCCCGATAATAAGAAAAGACAGCCTTCCCCTCTTCATCGAACCCTGCATCATAGAGCATCATCACCATATCGCAGGGGTGTTCATCCAAATCCTCTTTCAGATCAAGGAGCTTTGGCTTCTCTTTTTGTGGAAAAATATCATCGGCATCCATCCACATGAGGTATTCCCCGGTCCCTTTCGAAAAAGCGAAATTCCGTGCCGCTGAAAAATCATCTATCCACTGAAAATCATAAATTTTGTCCGTAAATTTCTCGGCAATTTCTTTGGTGCGATCCACAGAACCCGTATCCACGATCACGATTTCATCCACACAATCAGAAATGCTTTCCAGGCACCGTTCCAATACCTCTTCCTCATCCCGCACGATCATACATAAACTGATCTTTGCCATACAAAACACGCTCCTTTCCGTTGCTGCCAGTCTATGCAGCCTGGAAAAAACTGTGCCTGTTTTCTGCAGAAACAAAAGAAAAAAGGGGTGAATCCTTACATGATAAAAATTCATCCCTTTTTTGTGTTTTTCTATGGATACGTTATTTATGCTTTTCCATCAAAACGGATCTCTGTAGTGTAATTCTTTTCTTTTTCCTGCAGTCTCTCATCGATCTTTTGCTTCAATGTTTCATATTCCTGCCCCATATCATAGGGCACTGCCAAGTCAAACACCATCTTCCTGCTATCGATTATTCTGAAATCATGCATGGACAATCTGGGATCGATCTCGGAAATAATCTCTTTCACCATCTCTCGCATGGCATTTCCTTCTGCATCATCGATCACCACAGGGTCGTAATGGATCACCAAATCCACATGCAATTCTTTTCGTACTTCATTTTCGATATGGTCGATAATTTCGTGGCAGGCAAGGACATCCTCCTCTGCACTCAACTCCACATGGAGAGATGCAAAGCACTGCCCCGGGCCATAATCGTGAACCAGTAAATCATGGACACCCAATACCTTTTCGTGGGATAACACCAAGGCATGAATCTTTTCCACCAGTTCCTCATCGGCCTGCTGTCCCAACAAAGGGGAAATCGTTTCTTTTACAATAGTTACATCGGAATACAAAATAAACAATGCCACCAGCAAACCCACAAAGCCATCAATATTGATTTGAAAAAAGTATCCCACCAGGCAGCCCAATAAAACACCCGCTGTAGAAATCACATCATTTCGGCTGTCCACAGAAGTAGCTGCCAGCGTTGTGGATTTGATCTTTTTGCCCAAGGTTCCGAAAAACACTGCCATCCACAGTTTCATGGCAATAGAAGCAACCAGTATCGTAACAGTAATGGCAGAAAAAACGATAGGCTCCGGATGGATGATCTTCCCAACAGAGGATTTTACCAGTTCCACCCCAATCACCAAAATCAACACCGCCACAATCAACCCAGAAAGATATTCATACCTTGCATGTCCATAAGGATGGTCTGCATCGGCAGGCTGCTGAGCCAGACGAAAGCCCAAAAGGGTCACTACGGAAGAGGAAGCATCGGAAAGGTTATTTACCGCATCGGCAACGATCGCAACAGACCCCGCCAACAGACCCGCAATCAGCTTTCCCAAGAACAACATACTGTTGCAGACGATGCCCGTGGCACCCGCCAGCTTACCGACAGATGAACGAACCACCGGATCCTCTGTGACATCACTGTTTTTCACAAAAAGTCGCAATAGAAGCTTTGTCATTTTCTGCCCTCCTAAGTATAAATATGAAACCATTCGTAAAACTTCGTTTTACTCATGCCTTGCTCCGCAAGCTATTTTCATGACATCTCATATCCCAATACTGTAAACAGATTTCTTAATGATATACCTGAAAAAATGGCTTCCTCCGCTATAAAAAAAGCATCTGCAGAACATAAAACTGTCCCACAGATGCTATTATCTGCTGCATAAATGCCCGACCACACGGAAAATCCGCTGTCTGCTCAGTTTGTACTGTATGTGCGGGGAACTTCCCGTATGTGCAGTGCAAAGAGTTTCTGTATATTTTATGCGGTCATTTTTGCTTTGTCAAGAAAAATTTTTCTACTGTCGCCTTTCAATCCTCGATTATTCATCCTTGAAGAAATCTTTCATTTTTTCGGAAAAGCTTTTCTTTTCCTTTTCTTCCTTTGGTGCTTCTGCAGAGGCTGCTGCATCGGCAGGTGCATCTCCATAGAACTGACGCAGCAGATCTTTCTGCCGTTCGCTCATATCTGTAGGAATCTTCACCTTCAATGTAACGATCTGGTTGCCTCTTACCTTGGGATTTCGCAGGTTCGGCACACCCACACCACGCAGGGTCACTACTGTATCGGGCTGTGTACCGGGCTTGATGGTATATTTCTGTTCCCCATCAATGGTTTTGATAATAATTTCGCCGCCCAATGCCGCCTGAACAAATGTAATAGGTACATCACAATAAATATCGAAACCTTTCCGAATGAATACACGGTTAGGCTGAACATATACCGTTACCAGCAGATCGCCATAGCCTCCGCCGTTTTCGCCAATCTCGCCTTTGCCAGCCAGACGGATGGTCTGTCCATTATCAATCCCCTTCGGTACATTGACTTCATATTTCTTTGTTTTGCGTACTTTACCGGTACCACGGCAGGTGCCGCAGGGATCTTTGATGATCTTACCGCTGCCGCCGCATTTGGAACAGGTTCTTACGCTGGTCACTGCACCAAACATGGACTGCTGTACCACTCTTTCCTGACCGGTACCATTACAGGTCGGGCAGCTTTCCGCATGAGTGCCTTCCTTAGCACCTGTGCCGTGGCAGGTATCACATTCATCATAAATTGCTACAGAAATTTCCTTTTTGCAGCCGAAAACAGCTTCTTCGAAGGTCAGCTGGATACTTACGTTTACGTCTTTCCCACGACGAGGGCCATTTCTCTTTGCACCACCACCGCCAAAGCCGCCAAAACCAAACATGCTGCCAAAGATATCACCGATATCTCCCATATCGAAGCCCTGACCATAGAAGCCACCGCCGCCCATGCCGCCCTGTTCAAAGGCTGCGTGACCGAACTGGTCGTACTGGGCACGCTTTTGACTGTCGCTCAATACCTCATATGCTTCGTTGACTTCCTTAAATTTTTCTTCCGCTTCCTTATCTCCAGGGTTCTGGTCGGGATGGTATTTCACCGCCATTTTACGGTAGGCCTTTTTCAGCTCCGCTTCTGTGGCGTCCTTTTTCACCCCCAGAACTTCATAATAATCTCTTTTATTTGCCAACTTTCTCACCACCTTTTTTTCCTTGGGGCTTCACCCCCCCACCAGGGAATGATTCCCTGGACCCCATTTGCAAAAACTACGTTTTTGCAGAGCAAAGGGGATGTTCTTCCACCTGTATCAAACAGCAAAAGCAGGGGTGCCCAAGGACACCCTTGCTTTCAAGTTATTCTGTCATATATTACAGTTCTTTGCCATCGCCGTCAACCACATCGGGGCCTGCACCATTTGCATCTGCATCGCCCTGAGCAGCCTGTGCCTGCTGATACAGTTTTTCAGACAGTTTGTAGAATTCCTGTTTCAGGGATTCTGTTGCAGCCTTTACATTTTCTGTATCTGTTTCTGTCATTGTATCAGGTGTCAGATCTTTTACAGCATCTTTTAGTTTGTTCAGTTCCGCTTCTACTGTGGATTTATCTGCGCCTTCCAGCTTATCGCCCAAGTCTTCCATTGTTTTTTCTGTCTGGAAGATCAGAGAATCTGCTTCGTTTTTTGCGTCGATCGCTTCTTTTCTCTTTCTGTCAGCTTCCGCAAACTGTTCTGCTTCTTTTACAGCTCTGTCGATTTCTTCATCGCTCAGGTTGGAACCGGCTGTGATCGTGATCTTCTGTTCTTTGCCTGTGCCCAGGTCTTTTGCGGATACGTTAACGATACCGTTTGCGTCGATGTCGAAAGTAACTTCGATCTGAGGAACGCCTCTTCTTGCGGGAGCAATACCATCCAGCTTGAACTGACCCAGAGTTTTGTTATCCTTTGCCAGAGGTCTTTCACCCTGTACAACGTGAATATCTACCGCTGTCTGATTATCTTCTGCTGTGGAGAAAATCTGTTTTTTGTTTGTAGGGATAGTTGTGTTTCTGTCGATCAGTTTTGTTGCAACACCGCCCAAAGTTTCGATACCCAGAGACAGAGGTGTTACGTCCAGCAACAGGATGCTGCCTGCGCCTTCATCGCCAGCCATTTTACCACCCTGAATTGCAGCACCTACCGCTACACATTCATCGGGGTTGATGCCTTTAAAGGGTTCTTTGCCTGTATATTTCTTAACTGCATCCTGTACAGCAGGGATTCTTGTGGAACCACCAACCAGCAGGACTTTGTCGATTTCGCCTGTGGACAGACCGGCATCGCTCAGAGCCTGACGTACGGGACCCATTGTATTTTCTACCAAGTCGTGTGTCAGTTCGTCGAATTTTGCTCTTGTCAGTGTCACATCCAGATGTTTGGGGCCATCCTGATTCATTGTAATGAAGGGCAGGTTGATGTTTGTGGATGTTACTGTGGACAGTTCCTTTTTCGCTTTTTCTGCAGCTTCTTTCAGTCTCTGCATTGCCATTTTATCTTTGGACAGATCCATGCCTTCTGCTTTTTTGAATTCCGCTACCAGGAAATCGATCACTCTCTGGTCGAAGTCATCACCGCCCAGGTGTGTGTTACCGTTTGTTGCCAGTACTTCGATAACGCCATCGCCAATTTCGATGATGGAAACGTCGAAGGTACCGCCGCCCAGATCGTATACCATGATCTTCTGTTCGGTTTCGTTATCCAGACCATAAGCCAGAGCTGCAGATGTAGGTTCGTTGATGATACGTTTTACATCCAGACCAGCAATCTTGCCGGCATCCTTTGTTGCCTGTCTCTGGGCATCATTGAAGTAAGCAGGAACTGTGATAACTGCTTCTGTTACTGTTTCGCCCAAGTAAGCCTCTGCGTCTGCTTTCAGCTTCTGCAGGATCATAGCAGAAATTTCCTGAGGGGAATACCCTTTCCCTTCAATGTTTACTTTATAATTTTCACCCATATGGCTCTTGATGGAGCTGATGGTGTTGTCAGGGTTTGTGATTGCCTGACGTTTTGCTGTTTCACCGATCAGTCTTTCGCTGTTCTTTGCAAAACCAACAACAGAAGGAGTTGTTCTTGCGCCGTCGCTGTTTACGATAACAACGGGCTGACCGCCTTCCATAACTGCTACACAAGAGTTTGTTGTACCCAAGTCAATACCAATAATTTTTCCCATGATAAATTCCTCCTAAAGAATATACAATGTTTTTTCAATTGCCTAAAATCAGTTTGCCACCTTTACCATACTGTGGCGGATCACTTTATCTTTATACTTATAACCTTTCAGCATTTCCAGAACGACTTCATTTTCACCATAGTTTTCATCGTCCTCATGGGCCACTGCCGCGTGCAGGTTAGGGTCGAACTGCTCGCCCAAAGCCTTGATCTCTTCCACGCCAATGCCATGCAAAACCTCCTGAAATTGCATCAAAGTCATTTTTACACCTTTGAAGAAGGCATCGTTTTCATCGGCCTTGCCTTCCTGTACAGCAACGGCTCTTTCCAGATTGTCGATAACTGTCAGAAGCTTTTCCACTGTGCTTCTCACACCATCGTCATACATGCTGGCTTTCTCCTTTACCGTACGTTTGCGGAAGTTATCAAATTCCGCCAGTGTTCTCTGATATTTATCCAGATTATCCGCGGCCTGCTGTTCCAGAGCGGCGATTCTTTCCGCTGTTTCATCTACAGCATCCAGAACTTCCTCTGCCTCCACAGCTTCTGCTGTTTCTTCCACTGTTTCCGCAGCTTCTTCCACAGCTTCCTGCGCTTCCAGATTTTCATCCTTTTTCATTTCTTCCACGTTGTTCCCTCATTTCTAGGTATTTTTGTTATTCCCATCGGATAGGTTCCGTAATACGTTTTCGATATTTTTCACCATTCCATTCAGAACGGAAATGACCTGCGAATAATCCATTCGGGTAGGGCCCAAGATACCGATGGTACCTCTTGTATTATCCCCCATCTTATACGTAGCAGTGATGACACTGCAGTCCTTCATGCCCTGCACGCTGTTTTCACTGCCGATCAGCACCTGAATGTCATTGCCCTTGCTTTCTTCCAGCATTGTCACCAGTACATCCTTTTCTTCCAAGGTCTGGAACAGGGATTTTGCCTTCTGGATGTCGGCAAATTCAGGAAAGGCCAGCATGTTTTTGGTGCCGCTCATGTGAACCTGAATCTTTTCCGCCGCCCGCATTGTCATTTCGATAGCTTTCAGTACGGGCTGCAGCATTTCCTGATATTCCATCAGTTCTGCCTGTATCCTGCTGATAACTGCACCGTTAATCTCATTCAGGGAGCAGCCCTGCAGCACCCTGTTCAAATTGATGCCAATGTAGAAAATCTTTTCTTCGGAAGGTACACTCTGCATTTTGATGACATGGTTTTTGATAAAGTTATCCCCTGTTGCGATAACCAGAAGCACCGATGTGCTGTCCAAAGGCAACAAACGAATCTGTTTGATTCTGGTTCTCTGCCCCACGGGCTCGGAAACAAATGTCGTATAATTTGTCAAAAGAGACAATGCCTTGGCGGATTCTTCCATCAGATAATCGATCTGGCTGATATCTCTGGAAATCACGCTTTGCAGATATTTCTGTTCTTCTAAGGACAGTTCCTTCTGCTGCATCAGATGGTCTACATAAAGCCTGTAGCCCATATCGGAAGGGATTCGACCACTGGATGCGTGGGGCTGTAAGATCAGACCCATTTCTTCCAGGTCGCTCATTTCATTCCGGATGGTGGCAGAGCTGATACCCAGGTTATATTTTTTGGCAATGGTTCTGGAACCGACGGGTTCCGCCGTTTCAATATAGTCATTGATGATGGCTTGCAAAATCTGTATTTTTCTATCGTTTAAAGCCATTCCGCCGCCTCCTTTTTCCATTTTATTAGCACTCACCAACACTGAGTGCTAACTTACGTATATAAAGATAGCACTAGCCACCAAAGATGTCAAGTGCTAAATGTAAAATTTTTCGTTAAATTTCAATTTAAGAAAGTAACCTATAAAAGGAACTTTTCAAAGACGACATTACTCACATCGATGCCCCTTCTTGTCAGGCGAATCCCCTTTTCATCCGCCTGCAGCAGTCCCACATTGATCAGTTCCGCTATCTGTGTGCCATAGACCTCGTATAATTCCCTGCCAAAGCGTGTACGGAACCGATCAAAGGATACCCCTTCCGTCAGTCGCAGCCCCAGAAACATAAATTCCGCCAGCGCATCCGTTTCCGTAATAACTTCGATTTCTTCCTTTAATAAGGAGACATCTCCATTTGCAGCAATATATCCCTGCAGGTCATAACGATTATGGAAGCGTGTTCCTTCCATATAAGAATGAGCCCCCAGACCCATACCAAGGTATTCCTCCGCCTGCCAATAAATGCGATTGTGTCGGCTTTGTCTGCCTTTTTTCGCAAAATTGGAAATTTCGTACTGCTCATAGCCCGTTTCTGCCAGATAATCCACCGCCCAGTGATACATTTCCCTGTCCAGTTCTTCAGATGCAGGCTCCAGCAGTCCTTTTTCGTATCTGTCAAAGAAAGGTGTACCTTCCTCAATAATCAGGCTATAGGCAGAAATATGTTCCGGCTGCAGGTCAGTGATATTTTTCACAGTTTCCTGCCAGTCTGCCATGGTCTGATGGGGCAAAGCAAACATCAAATCTACATTCACGTTTTCAAAGCCCGCTTCTCTGGCTGCATGATAGTTTTCCAAAAATCCCTCAATGGTATGAATTCGCCCCAAATCCTGCAGCAATCGGTTTTGCCATGCCTGCACCCCCATGCTCAGGCGATTGAAGCCCATTTTTTTCAGGGTCTTGGCCATTTCCCAATCCAGTGTACCGGGGTTGGCTTCTGTGGTGATTTCCGCATCCTCAGCAATATCCCAGCTTTCCCAAACCGCCTGCATCAGCTGTTCCAACATCGGAATCTCCAATACAGTGGGCGTACCGCCCCCAAAGAAAACAGAAACAACTTTCTTTTTATGATATTCCGTCCCTCTGCTTTTGATCTCCGCTGTCAAAGCATCTACATAAGCCTGCATCATGCCCTCTTTTCCCGCAAAAGAAGGAAAATCACAGTAGAGACATTTCTGTCGGCAAAAAGGGATATGGATATATAAACCAATGTTGTCCATTCTTTCAACTCCTCCATCGTTCTGCTCGGTTCCCCCAAAACCGTTTCTGCAATCGTATCACGAAAGAAAAGCTTTTTCAATGTTCTTCATTCGGGATTCTTCCAAATTTCCATGAAGGCTCTTCTATACATTTCTTGAAAAACCATAAAAATAATGTTAAAATAATAAGTTGTAAATTCTTAAGAAAACGAGGTTTGATATAGATGAAAAAAATAAAAGACTTACAAGCAAAAATCCAAACGTACCTCCAAAGCAATATGACCGCCGCCATGTCTATGTGGGCACTGGTTCTGTTCTACCCCATCTATCTGGCTCTTGCCAGCAACTTCCTTTCCTTCTGCTCGTCAGAATCACCTATAGAGCTGATGCAAGGACTGCTAACCCAAAACCTGGGGGCATTCCTTCTTGGTCTGGTCATCGTTTATCTGTTCTTTGGTGCCATGATCTGCCTTTGCAGGCGCATCCCTCTGGCAGCTTTGCTCACAGGCTTGTTCTTCACTATTATGCCTTTGGTAGACCTTTTCAAAACCAATATCCTGAAAGAACACTTCATGCCCTGGGATCTGCTGCTGGCAAAAAATGCAGACAGCTTCACTACCTTTCTGACTTCTTTGGAAATCCCTCCCGTTCTTTGGACGGTCATCGCCTGCACAGCGATCTATCTGGTTTGTCTGCTGCTGCGCCCCGAACTTCCCTTTCCATGGAAGAAACGCATCATCGGTGCACCTATCCTATTGGTATGTCTGTATCTGTTCACCATGAATCCCTCTGTTCGTGAATGCTATAACGCATTCGGCCTTTCCCCCAATGCTCCCGGCGATCAAACGAAAAACTACACAGAAAACGGCTTCATTACAGCTTTTGTGCTGAATTTTTCTTCCCTGAACATGGGGGCTCCTGAAAATTACAACGAAAAATATCTGGAACAGGCCTTTGCACCCTATCAGCCTTCCGCAGATTCCGGCAAAAATTTCCAGAATCCCGATATTATTATTGTCCTCTCCGAATCCTTTTGGGACCCTACCGTGTTAAATGGTGTGACCTATTCCGAAGACCCCATCAAAAACTATCGGCGCATCGCGGAAAATCACCCCAGCGGCAAAATGGTCTCCTGTACCTTCGGCGGCGGCACCGTTCGTCCCGAATTTGAGATCCTGACAGGTATGACCACCAATATGCTGCCCTCCGGCAATGTGCCCTATCAGCAGTATGTCTTCGATGATATCTTCTCCTATGCCCGTCAGTTCAAAAATCAGGGCTATGATACCATCGGCATCCATACCTATCAGAAAACCTTCTATGAACGGGATCGGGCATATCCTCTGCTTGGCTTTGATGAGTTCCTTGGGGAATACGACCTCCATGCAGAGCATCACTGGAACAGCGGTTCCTATATCACCGATGAAACCGTCACGGAAGAGATCATCTATCAGCTGGAACAGCCCCATGAAACAGGTCTTTTCCTGCAGGCCATCACCATGGAAAACCATGGTCTGTATTTCGATAAATATGAGCCCTTCGACTGGGATCTCAGTGTTTCTTCCGATCTCCTCACCGAAAGAAACCTCAACGTACTCCACAACTACTGTAAAGGCGTATCCGATTCCGATGCAGAGCTGGGCAAGCTGTATGATTACGTCATGAACAGAGAAAAGCCCACAGTCGTCCTTTGGTACGGCGACCATCTGCCCACACTAGGCGGCGATTTCGAGCCTTATACGACCACAGGCAATATTTCCTCTGCTACCGCTTCCGAATGGACCACAGAGGAAAAATACGGCATGTTCTCGACCCCTTATGTGATTTTCAGCAATTATGACACAGGCCATACATACCGTGCAGAAGGGGATTTTGTATCCCCTTATCTGCTCACAGCTCTGCTGTGCGATTACATCGGCGCACCCGAGACAGTCCGTACAAATTTCCTTCTGGATCTGTACGAGACCTCCCCCGTTATCAGCCCCTATTACGAGCTATATTCCGATACAACAGACAAGGCTACGAGAGATCGATACATCAAACTGCACGAACTTTTGACCTATGACGACCTGATGGGCAAGCAGTATTTGACCAAAAAATTTCTTCCTCAGGATTAATCACCAAAACACCCCAAATTCGGAGTGTGTTTTTATGTCAGTTCTATCTATTATTAAAATAAAAGACTTTACAATTTCTTAAGATTTTCTTACATTTCCACCGTACAAAGACAATTTTCCTCACAACAGAGCACTTTTGTTAAATCTTTAAGAAATCAAAAGGAAAAGTAAGAAAAACAAAGCTTGCATGAGATATGTGTCTGCCAAAGCCAAAATGTCATTTAAATTTCAATAAATCGAATAAAACAAACTTTTTTTCACTATTGAACAAAAAATTGTAACGTGTTATATTTTCCTCACGATTAAAAAAGATCATTACACACTTGTTTTTGAAAATTAGGAGGAACTCAATATGAAAAAGAATCTGATCAAAAAAACATCCGTTCTGGCAGTTTGTGCAGCAATGGCTTTCGGCGTAGCAGCTTGCGGCGGTAGCACAGAAGAAACTCCTGCAGATGAAACTCAGGTAGAAGAAACAGTAGGCGGCGAAGAAGAAGTTGTTGAAGAAGAAGTTGTTGACGATGCAGCAGCTGAAGATGAAACAGCAGTAGACGGCGAAGATGAAGCTCCCGTTGAAGGCGAAGAAGAAGTAGCTGAATAATTACTCCTACATACAACAAAAAGGCGAGGTCATTGACCTCGCTTTTTTTATTATAATTTTTTTCGGAACAAACCATGCTGGCTGCAACAAAGATAAATCTCCCCTCTGCGCTGGTGGGGCAGACACACCTCCCCAGATTGTTCCGGATACAGCCGCACCACTGTGGCCCTGCCCCAGGAAACCAACGCCGCAAAGGTGATATAATGTTCCTTTGTCATTTCATGGTCTAAGGTGATGAAATATTCGTTATCGATCTCTTCCATCTGAATTTTGTGGGCATCGTCCGCTTCCTGTGCTTTCAATGGTTTCAGCTTTCTGCCGCAGCAGGAGATCTCTCCGCCCCCTGTACTCCAAAAAATATTTCCGCAGTGTTCACAGCGGATAAATTTCATTCGTTTCATATTTCCCGGTTCCACTCCTTTTTCCTTCAAATTTCCTTCCAATATTTTTTCAATATCCACATCGTATAAGGCAGAAATCCCCTTCAGCAAGGAAACATCCGGCAGGCCTGCACCCGTTTCCCTTAGTTAAAGATATTGTTGGGTAAAAAAAGATGTGTCAGTCGATTTTGCCTATAAAGCGATAGAAAATCTCTACTTCCTGCTCCCGGCTGCCGTCCTCGCCCTTGACCGCTTCATGCACAAGGATTTTTTCAATCAGCGTATTCAGAAGTTCGGCGGTCAGCTCTGTGGGGTTGACATACTGCTTCATCAGCCCTACCCACTTTTCAGCATCAACGGCGGTCTGTGCGGCGGATTCCATTGCTTCGTGAAGCTGCTGGATTTTCTCGTCCAGCTCCTTTTGCTCGCCCTGATACTTCTCGGACAGCATATTGAAGTTGTACTCTGTAATGCGTCCGGCAGACCAGTCCTCGTACATCTTGGCAAACAGCCCGTCAACCTCCGCTTTGCGCTTCTCGGCTTTTTTCAGTTCCGACGCCTGTTTCTTCTTAGCAGAGCTGCGTTCCTTATTGCTGGCATTGAGCATCCTTTTCAGAAGTTTGTCCTCGTCTTGCTATGCCTGCTGTGACCAGTATTGCAGGCGGGAAAGAACATAGGCATAAAGCACATCATAACGGATGTAGTGCATGGAGCATTGGCGCAATCCCTGTCCGTACTTGCTGCAATGGTAGTAGCCGTAGGGCTTGCTGTTCTGCTTATTCTCGCCGTAGGCCAGCGACCAGCCGCAGTCCGCACACTTTACCAGCCCGAAAAAAATCTGCGTCTTGCCGTTTTTCTGCCGCCTGCGCCTGCTGGCGATCTGCTCCTGCACCTGACGGAACACATCTTCGGCAATGATGGCTTCGTGGGTATTCTCCACACGGTACCATTCTTCTTTGGGCTTGCGTACCTTTTTCTTGTTCTTGAACGAAATGTTGCTCTGCTTGTTGTGTACGCTGTGGCCGATGTAGGTTTCTTCTTTCAGGATGCTCTTGACCTGCGCTATCGTCCACACATAGGCTTTTTCCTCCGGTGCTCCCGCATAGATATTGGCGAACGTGCCGTACCTCTGGAAGTTCAGCCAGCCGGGGGTAGGTACTTTTTCCTCTACCAGAATCCGGGTAATGCTGGCTGCGCCCCTGCCGTGTACGGCAAGGTCAAAAATCTTCTCCACAATCCACTTGGTTTCTTCATCGACCAGCAGGTGCCCGGTTTTGTCCGGGTCTTTGATATAGCCCAGCGGGGCGTAGGCTCCGTAGTGTGCGCCATTTGCAAACCGTGTCTGCATGGCTGCCTTGACCTTTTTGCTGGTCTGGCGGGCGTGCATCTCGTTCAGGATATTCAGGAATGGGGCAAGCTCGCTTTCTCCGTTGAGGGTGTCCACATTGTCATTGATCGCAATGTAGCGGACGCCTTTGCTTGGGAAGTAGATTTCTGTGTATTGGCCGGTCAGAATGTAGTTTCTGCCTAAGCGGGATAAGTCCTTTGTCACAACGCAGTTGATTTTTCCGTCCTCGATGTCGTCGATCATCCGCTGGAAACTCGGCCTGTCGAAATTCGTGCCGCTCCATCCATCGTCGATATACTCGTCTACTACGGTCAATCCATGCTCGGCGGCGTACTGCCGAAGCATCATGCGCTGTGTCTGGATGCTGCCGCTTTCGCCTTGCAGTTCATCGTCACGGCTTAATCTCAAATAAAGTGCGGTGTTATAAATCGTGGTATTGTACGGTTGTTTCATCAAAAAATCCTCCTTAAAAAGAAACAACCCACGCTTATACAATACTTGCTGGTACAAGTATATCATAAGCGTGGGCTGATTGACAGTCACAATTCTATATTTTTTCAGGAAGCAGCGGCGGCGTGCTGAATCACGTCTTCCAGCAGGCTGTTCAGCGGCTTCCCGTCCTCTGCGAAATGCTCCGATACCTTGATACGGATTTTCCCCATGACAAAATACTGGGTGCCGTCCGCAGCGGTAAGCATCATGCCGCTGTTGTTGGTGTTATTTTCGTTCTTGGTTTTTACCATAGGCATTTACCTCCATAAATGAAATATGCCCGACAAGGTAATGTCAGGCTGGTGTAGTGCAGGCTGTTCCAATGTCAACCAAACCGTGTCAACCGGCTTAAAAGACTTTGAAAACAATCCGCAGACGCTTCATTATTACTTTTTACTTTTTTGATTTCTTGGTTGACATGGTTGACAAAGGGGAGAAATGCCCGAAATATCAGACTTTTCCCTGTCAACCGGATGTCAACCGAAACGTCAACCAAACCGTCAACCGGCGGCATTTTCAGAACGGCAGTTCCATTTGTCGGGCTTCCTCCTCCGTGATCTCCCGAAAACCGTCCCCATCTGGTGGGGGCTGGTTGACACGCTCCCATCCCTTTTGGGAACCGTACTTCTTATACCGCTTCGGGCTTTTGTAAGCTGTCCAGCCCTGTATGCTGCCGTTTGCAATGCCGGTATTCATAATCTCGCAGA
>CALCGT010000055.1 GCA_937901125.1 uncultured Clostridia bacterium
ACCCCTTATGAAGTTTATTTTTCTGTATCGTTGCACTTGACTTGACAATTCAAGAGCATAAAAAAAGCGTCCCAAACATTGGGACGCTTTCAAGCTGCTAACGGGACTTGAACCCGTGACCTCCGCCTTACCAAGGCGACGCTCTACCGACTGAGCCATAGCAGCAAAGGTCTGATGTGATATCATCCTATATATGATATCACATACCTTCTACACCGTCAAGGTTTTTTTCTTCCAGAAATTTCTCCAATTTTTTCTTGACCCGCTGCAGGGCATTATCAATGGATTTTTCCGGTTTATCCAATACATGGGCGATCTCAAAATAACTTCTGCCCTGTAAATACAGCACCAATACCCTTGTTTCAAAGCTGCTCAGGGTCTTTACCATCTGGTTCTCCAGAAAGCTCTTATTTTCCTGACCGATGAGCAATGCCTCGGGGTTCAGCAATGCACTGCTGCTGCTCTGCAAAAAGTCCATGTATGTCTGTTCGGATTCTTCCTCATAAACAGGTTTATTCAGAGAAACATAAGAATTCAAAGGCTGATGCTTTTGTCTGGTAGCTGCTTTGATGGCAGTGATCATCTGGCGGTTCACACAAAGCTCCGCAAAGCTGCGAAAGGAAGCATTCTTCTCTTCATTATAATCCCTTACGGCTTTATACAGACCGATCATTCCTTCCTGGATGATATCTTCGCTGTCTGCGCCGATCAGGAAATACGCTCTGGATTTGGCACGCACCAGAGATTTATATTTATCCAGCAGATATTCCTGTGCTGCCTCATCGCCATTCTGGGCCATCAGCACCAGTTCTTCGTCCTTCTTCTGTTCATAATTCTGTTCTTTCGTTGTCTCTGCCATATGCTTCTTTCTCCGTCGTTGATTATTTCTTTCGCCGCAGGGCTTCGAACCATGCCAATGATTCCTCATCCAGATGATCCGCCAGAATATTATTTTTCGGCGGTCTGTTTTCAATAAATTTTTCCCTCAGTTCTGTTTCCACAGCCTGTACTTCCATCCAAAGCTCCCTTGCGGTCATTCTTGTTGCCCCCTGACCGTAAATAATGAGCTGTTCCAAGCCATCCCCTGTGGCAACCCGCACTTTATAATGCTTCGGCAAAGAAGTCACCACCCGCTCGATATAATGATCGGCGGTTTCGGCTTCCTTTGTGTATACAACATATATATTGTTATATTCGTATACGGTACCAATGTTGCCTTTTACCAGATAGCCGTCAAACACCAGAATAATAGTGTCCTTACTGGTGCCTTTATAGTTTGAGAGGATATCCATCAGCCGCTGACGGGCGCTTTCCAAGCTGACTTCCTCTACCAGTTCTTTCAATTCGTCCCATGCGTAAATGATGTTATAGCCATCCACCAGCAAAAACTCCTTCGCCAACAGATTCCCCTCCTTTCTAAGACCTAAGACCTTGGGACTCCGTCCCAAACCCTGCTAGGGGAATGATTCCCCTCGTGGGAGTATTTGGGGCAAAGCCCCCAAGGTCTTTACTTCGTGTAATTTCTCTGGCGAACGACCTCGTACATCAATAAAGCCGCCGCTACAGATGCATTCAGAGAAGAAATCTTGCCGTACATAGGAATAGATGCCGTAAAATCACAGTTTTCCTTCACCAGTCTGCTGACGCCTTCCCCTTCACTGCCGATGACCAGACCAATAGGTCCTTTCAGGTTGGTATCAAAATGATCCGCTTCGCCCATATCCGCACAAGCAAACCACAAACCTTCTTTTTTCAGGTATTCCATGGTTTTTACGATGTTTGTCACACGGGCTACAGGCATGTATTCGATGGCACCAGCAGATGTTTTGCCTACTGTGGCATTCAAGCCTACAGAACGTCGCTTGGGAATGATCACGCCATGGGCACCGGCACATTCCGCTGTCCGCAAAATCGCCCCTAGATTATGAGGGTCTGTGATGCCATCCAGCAGGATAATGAAGGGATCTTCCCCTTTTTCTCTTGCCACTGCCAAAATATCATCCACATCCACATAATCATGGGCAGAAACCAGGGCAATCACACCCTGGTGATTCTTTGTCTGGGAAATCTCATCCAACTTCTGACGGCTTGTTTCCTGAATGACAACACCTTTTTCCGCAGCCTGTGCCACGATGCGTTTGATGGTGCCTTCCACGTTGCCCTTCTGCACCAGCAGCTTTTCAATATCTCTGCCGCTTCTCAGCACTTCCAGCACGGCATTTCTGCCTTCCAGCTGGTTTTCGTTATATTCTCTTTCCTGTCTTCTTTCTCTTTCCAAAAGAGACCCTCCTAGCTGTTTTTATATACGCCATAAAGCCGAGGGGAAAAATCACTGTTTTTCCCTTCGGCTTTTGTATTGCAGTTACTTGTCTAATTTTTCCGCCATTCCCAGTTTGAACAGCTCCACGACTCTTTCCTTTTCCCCTTTCAGGTAAAGGTATCCGAAGAGGGCTTCCAAGCCTGTGGCATGGCGATAATCCATCAGATCGGCATTTTTTGGCACAGTGAAGGATTTTGCATTGCGTCCCCTGCGGAACACGCCTTCCTCTTCTTCTGTCAATGCATCCTTGATGCGGTAGTACAGTTCCGCCTGTGCTTTTGCATTGACCATATCTCGCGCCTTTTTATGCAGCTTGTTCACAGGGGCATTGCCATCGGTCAAAGCCGTTAGCCGCACCAGCACTTCAAACACTGCATCGCCAATATGTGCCAGAGCAAGGGAAGAATATTCCCGCGGATCTAATTCCCCCTGCCCGCCTAATACTAAATCAAGTTCTTTCAGATCCATGGCTTAGCCTCTGAACCACTGTACACCCTGACGAGTATCTTTGATGGTGATGCCCATAGCCGCCAGTTCATCACGGATCGCATCAGCCTTTGCAAAGTCTTTCGCTTTCTTTGCTTCTGCTCTCTGAGCGATCAATGCTTCGATCTTTGCTACTTCTTCATCGGAAACAGTTTCTTCCTTCAGTTCCGCTACACCCAGAACACCGCACAGGTGATCCAGCATATCCTGAATCTTCATTGCAAATTCTTTGGATGCGCCGGCTTTGATCTCGATATTGGAGAAACGAACCAGTTCATAGATAGCAGAAACAGCATCGGCTGTATTGAAGTCATCATCCATTGCTGCTTCGAACTGACCTTTGTAGCCGTTCAGTTCTGCTTCTTTTTCAGCTTCTTCTGCTGTCATCTTTGTATCAGCAGCGTTTGCAATATAGAAGTTCAGTTCTTTTCTTGCGTTTTTGATTCTTTCCAGACCATTCTGGCAAGCTTTCATCAGTTCATCACTGAAGTTGATGGGGCTTCTGTAGTGGCCGTTCAGGATAAAGAAACGGATAACTTCATAGGGGAAGTGTTTTGCGATATCTCTTACTGTAAAGAAGTTGCCCAGAGATTTGGACATTTTTTCGTTATCAACAGTGATGAAGCCATTGTGCAGCCAATATCTTGCAAATGTGCAGCCATTTGCAGCTTCAGACTGTGCGATTTCGTTTTCATGGTGAGGGAAGATCAGGTCTTCACCGCCGGCATGGATATCGAAGGTATCGCCCAGGTGGTGTTTGGACATAACAGAACATTCGATGTGCCAGCCGGGTCTGCCGTCGCCCCAAGGAGAGGGCCAGCTGGGTTCGCCTTCTTTTTTGGGTTTCCACAGAACGAAGTCTGTAGGGTTTTTCTTTGCATCGTCGATAGTAACACGTTCAGATGCACCGGCAATCAGTTCATCCAGATTCTTTCTGGACAGTTTGCCGTATTCAGGAAATTTCTTTGTATCATAGTAAACAGTACCCTTATCTTCATAAGCAAAGCCCTTGTCGATCAGAGTCTGAACCATTGCAATGATACCATCCATTTCTTCTGTTACGCGGGGGTGAACAGTTGCTCTTTTTACATTCAAGCCGTCTGCATCGCGGAAAGCTTCTTCAATGTACTTATTAGAAATTTCAGACATTGTTTTGCCTTCTTTGTTCGCTCTGTTGATGATCTTATCGTCAACGTCTGTGAAGTTCTGAACATAAGTTACATCATAGCCTTTGTATTCCAGATAACGTCTTACGGTATCGAATACAACGTAAGGTCTGGCATTGCCGATGTGGATATAGTCGTACACAGTAGGGCCGCAAACGTACATTTTTACTTTGCCTTCCTCCATGGGTACGAATTCTTCCTTCTGTCTTGTCATTGTATTATATAATTTCATGGGATTCACACCTTTCCTTTCTTGTCTTTTTTTGAGGGGTTCCTCCTCAATCTCCCACCAAGGGAGTCACTCCCTGCACCCGCCACACAAAACTTGGTTTTACAAAGGGGATATTTATATTTTATCTTGCACAAATTTACCTAGGATATAGTATAACACAAAATCAGTCAAACTGCTGTAAATTTCTCATGTTTTTCAATATTTTTCTGCAAAAGCGTATGCTTTTGTGTATCAAGTCAAGGATCTAAGACCCTTGTAGGGGTCGAGGGGACAAAGTCCCTCCCAGGGTTTGGGGCAGAGCCCCAATCAGATCGCACGACGTTTCTTGTGCCCTGTCAGCTGTTCAGGGGCAATAGGCGGAATACGAACCCCGTCTTTTCTTACGATCATAACAGGAGAACCAACAGCTGTTACGTTTGGAGGCAGATCCTGTGTTACCACTGAACCGGCACCAATCTTCGTATCGGCCCCAATGGTCACAGGCCCCAAAACGATAGTCCCTGCACCAATCATAACGTTATCCTCTACGGTCGGGTGACGTTTATTTTTCTGTTTGCCGGTACCGCCCAGGGTTACGCCGTGATACAACATAACATTGTCGCCGATCTCCGCTGTTTCACCGATAACGATACCTGCGCCATGGTCAATGAAAAACCGCTTGCCGATGGTGGCACCGGGATGGATCTCGATCCCTGTCAGGAAACGGGACAGCTGAGAAATGAAACGTGCCGGCACCAGAAGTCCTTTTTTATACAGGCTGTGGGCAATACGATGGTTCACCACCGCCCAAAAGCTGGGGTACAACAGCACTTCAATGGCACTTTTGAAGGCAGGGTCTTTTTCTCTTACAACTGCAACAGATTCTTTCCAAAATTCTTTCAACATATCAAATTCCTCCTAAAACGATGTAAATAGTGTGTTTTATTGGGTACGCCCTGCTGCTTATGCAGAGGGCTTGGTACACACTTCCATACGCTTTGGTTCTTCCATATGTTTTTCATTCAGGCAGCCAATCGGCTTCCCATTTTTTCTTTTTGCTTCCCATAAAGCCATTTGGCCCACCTCCTTTTTGGAAAAATAAAAAAGTCTTTGCATTTCTGCAAAGACGAAATTTTTCGCGGTTCCACTTTACTTAGACGGTATACATTTTACCGTCTCACCTCAATGACTATAACGTTGTCAACGGATACAGGCTACTAAATATTCGCCCATTCAGTTCAGGAACGCACTTCGTCCTCCCCATCCTGTAAACGGCTCCCACCCAATGTATCTTAAGGTAGTGACAAGCAAACCCATGCATCACATCGGCTCAAATCTCACCGCCTTTCACCAAGGCCGTTATTCTCTGTCAGGTGGATGGAAAAACATCATCAGTGTTTTCCAAAGGATTACTCTTTTCCATCATCACTTTTTCTTATTTTGCTTTTTCCTCCAGCAGACAAACTGCGGAAACGGCGATACCCAATCCTGCGCCGGTAAAGCCCATGCCCTCTTCCGTGGTGGCCTTCACATTGACCTGATCCACATTGATCTGCAAAGTCTCTGCGATGTTTTTCCGCATCTGCTGGATATGGGCTACCATCTTGGGCTTCTGTGCAATAATTGTTGCATCGACGTTCATTATACAATATCCTTTCTCAGAAATCAAGTGCAAAACTTGAGACAATAATTTTCTGCTGTCTGCCCCCTTGAACTGCGGGTCATGATCGGGAAAATGCCTGCCGATATCCCCCAAGGCCGCAGCCCCCAGCAGGGCATCAGAAATGGCATGGAGCAGCACATCCGCATCGGAATGCCCCAGCAGCCCTTTTTCATAGGGAATCTTTACCCCGCCAATAATCAAATCTCTGTCTTCCACCAATTTATGCACATCATAGCCTGAACCAATCCTCATGCTGTTTCTCCTTTCAATATATGCAGAGAGAGGGAACTTTCCCCCTCCCTTTGTTAATGTCCTTTGTGCTTTTCCCGACGCTTTGCCTGCCGCTGTCGGAACTTTCGTTCTGCTTCCGCCAATTTTTCCTCTTTGGATCTGACCTTCCGCTCTGTTTTCTGTTCCTCACGCAAAGCAGCCAATGCCTGCTGCGCCTTGGTGCCAATGCCTTTTTCGCTCATCTGCTTTCGCGCTTCCCGCTGCATGCGCTTGGGATTTTTCCGTTCTGCAGCGATTTTTTCGCCGCTGGTTTTCCCAAAACGCAATTGCTTTCGGTTCTGCAATAAAAACGCATGCACCTCATAATCCTTTGGCTCCTGGCCAAAAACAACCCTTGCAACCTCCAGACGGTTTCCTTCCTGCCGCTGATAAACACCGCACCAGAAAGGATCTTCAAAAAACACCGTGAACACAATCGCAACCTTTTCCATGTTGCTCCCTCCTTTTTTCAAATACAAAGAAAGGACGACCATCGTATGCAGGTCATACTCTGGATGGAGGGCTACTGAGGGAATTCTCCCCGTCCGGACTACCAACCGGGCTGTGTTTTTATCTTTGTTTTTTCAATATATCCCGATTCCCTTTTCCTGTCAAGTCTCCCCCTCAGCAGCCAACCGGGTTCCGCTCCATTGGGCAATTTTTATATTTCCTGCTTTTTTCCTTTCAAAAGTGATATACTGGTAACAGAAATGATTTTGAAAGGAAGCGAATGCTATGGCAGACAACCACACTGTGGTCTTTGAATCCCTACCGATCCGCCGGGCCGTTTTAAAACAGATCCTCCCTGCCATTGCCAGCCAGATGATCGCCCTGCTCTATAGTCTTGCGGATACCTATTTCGTCGGCATCCTGAACGCTCCTGCCCAAACTGCCGCTATCACCATCGTCTATCCTTCCTTCGTCATGCTGACTGCCATTTCCAATCTTTTCGGCATTGGCGGTGCCAGTCTCATCGCCCGTAAGCTGGGCAAAAAAGAAGTTCAGGACGCAAAGGAAGCAGCTGCCATTTCCTTTTGGCTGGGATTGCTGACAGCGATCCTTTTTTCACTGTCCTTTCTGCTTCTTTCTCGCCCCATTCTGACCCTTTGCGGTGCTACAGAAGCCACCTATGTTTTTGCATACGATTATGCCAAATGGGTGGTTATTTTCGGCGGTGTACCTACGATCATGAATACCCTGCTGGCAAATCTGGTCCGTGCAGAAGGTGCCGCTGCCCAAGCGTCCTTCGGCGTCTCTCTGGGTGGTGTCTTAAATATTCTGTTAGACCCTGTTTTCATCCTGCCTCGATTCCTGGGAATGGGTGTTGTTGGTGCCGGTGTGGCAACCGTCCTTTCCAATACAGTTTCCGCCGTCTATTTCCTGCTGTATCTTCGCAAACAGGATACGATCCTGAATATCGCTCCTGCTCATCTGAGCCAAACAGGGAAGCATCTTAAAGCCATTCTCTCCATCGGCTTTCCTTCAGCCCTGCAATATGGGCTTACGGTGGTAGCCGTAGCTGCCCAATCGGCCTTCGTAGCGAAATATGCCACCGAAGCCACCGCCGCCCTGGGCATTGTCAAAAAACTGGATCAGCTGCCCCTCTATTTCTCCATCGGGGTAGCCAATGGGCTTTTGCCCCTTTTGGCCTTCAACCATAGCGCCGGCAATGAGACCCGCAGACGAGAAACCTTTCGTTTTGGTGCCGCCATCTCCGTCGGGTTCTCTCTATTCTGTGTCATCCTTTATGAAGGGTTTGCACCGCAGCTGGCATCTCTCTTTATCTCCGATACACAGACTATCCGCTACGGAGCAGCTTTCCTCCGCCGTATGGTGCTTGCCATGCCCTTTATGGCCTTCTGCTATCCTATGATCATCCAGTTCCAAGCCATGGGCAAAGTCCGGGAAGCCCTTATCACATCTATCCTCCGCAAGGGCGTGCTGGATGTTCCCCTGCTGTTCCTGATGGATGGTCTATTCCCCCTCTATGGCTGTATGTGGGTACAGCCCATCGTCGATTTTCTTTCCCTTATTGTTGCCAGCGAATTTTATTTCCGCATGCAGAAAGGAGGCAAACATGAAGTATAACGACCTTTCCGATGCTAATGGCATCTTCGCCCAAACAGAGCACTATGTGCTTCGTCGGATTTCCCACGAGGATAAACCCTATTATCAGCAGTTGGCAAAAGCAGAAACCCCAGATTTCCTGCAAAGCACCTCTCTCGCAAGCACTTCCGCCCTCGCATGGGAGGATTTGCTGGCAGAAGAACATTTGACCTGTTCCATTCTCCAAAGGGACACACAGTCCTTTTGTGGCTTCTGCCAGCTGCAGTGGATTTTCACTTCCACCCCCGAATTGGGCATTGATCTGCTTCCCCTCTATCAAAAACAAGGTATTGCCAAGGAAGTTCTTCCGGCTTTTCTTTCCCAGGCAAAAAAAATGCTGCCCATTGACCATTTTTATTCTAAAATCAAGAAAAACAACATCCCAAGCCAGCGGCTGGCAGAAAAAATCGGCGGTATCTGCATTGGCACGAAATCTCTTTTACCCGCAAATTTTCCCGCAGAAATGATGTCTGTCGCAGAAAAGGATTTCCCCGATCTCTTTTATCTGGAATATCTTTTTTACATAAAAGAAGAGTGAGCAAAATCACTCACGCTTTCCCTTTTATTCACTATATTTCGTGTATTTTCCGCCCCAGACCATATCCTGATAATTCTTTTGATCTGTATCGCCTTCTGTGCTGATACAAAGGATCTTTGCATTCTCATCCAGCTTCAACAGCTTTTTCCATTCTGATAAGTTTTCATCCATCAAAATATTTGCCATGCAGCCAAAAGCAGCCGCACCGCTTTCCCCTGCCGTCACTGCAGCATCCCCTTTGACTGGTGATGCCAAAATACGCATGCCATCGGCCGCTGCATATTCGGGACAACGGATAAAAGCATCGGCGTAGCCTTTCAAAACATCCCATCCAATGGTGCAGGGTTCCCCACAGGCCAGACCTGCCATGATAGTATCCATATCCCCTGTTATAGTATGCAGTTTTCCGTCGTCTGCCTTTGCCGTCTGGAACAAACAATCCGCTTTTGCCGGTTCCACAATCACGATAATGGGCTTTTCCTCTTTATACAAATTGGAGAAAAATCCTGTCATGGCTCCGGCCATACTGCCAACACCTGCCTGCAGGAAAATATGGGTAGGCTTTTCAGGAATCTGTTCCATAATTTCATGACCCATGGTGGTATAGCCCTGCATGATCCATCTAGGGATATCCTCGTATCCTTCCCAAGCCGTATCCTGTACCACGATCCAGCCTTTTTCCTTTGCCATCTTCTGGGCAAGACGTACGGCATCATCATAATTCATATCTGTCATCTTCGCTTCGGCCCCTTCTGCACAAATGTTTTCCAGACGTTCCAAGGCGCTGCCCTTAGGCATATAAACTACGGCTTTCTGCCCTAATTGCTTGGCTGTCCACGCTACCCCTCTGCCGTGATTGCCGTCCGTTGCCGTAACAAATATAATATCACCGATTTTCTCTTTCGTTTCTTTTGAAAGAATGCTTTCTGCAGAAAGCTCCGTGATTTCCTTCCCGATTCTCTTGCCAATCTCATTGGCAATGGCATAGCTTGCCCCCAAAACCTTAAAGGCATTCAGTCCAAAACGTTTGCTCTCATCCTTCAAATAAATATTTTTCACCTGCAATTTTTCTGCCAGATTCTGCAAAGAAACCAAAGGCGTTTCCATATATACGGGAAATGAACTATGGAAGGCCCTTGCTTTTGCTGCCTCTGCCACATCGAAAACAGAAATTTCCTCCCGTTTCTCTTTTGCCTTTGTGTTCATAATCAAATCGAACTGTTTTTCATACATGATATCTCTCCTCTTTCGCAACAATTAGCTTTAACTAACTTATTGCTATACTAGCACCACCTCTTCTCTCTGTCAACCCCTTTAAATAAAAAAAGAGAGTCTAAAAAGACTCTCCAAACTAGGGTAGCAGGATTCGAACCTGCGAATGACGGAATCAGAATCCGTTGCCTTACCGCTTGGCGATACCCCACTATATGGTAGCGGAGGAGGGATTTGAACCCCCGACACTGCGGGTATGAACCGCATGCTCTAGCCAACTGAGCTACTCCGCCACAAGCTGACTTAGTCAGTATAACGTTTCGTTCAGATTTTGTCAAGGCTTTTCCACAATTTTTTTACAAAAATTCCATTCCGACCTTATTCGCTGCGGTTGATATAGAGGATCTCGTTGGGCTTGACCATGCCCAGCTGTTCCCGCGCCACCTGCTCGATATAGCTGTCGCTGGTATAGTATTCTCTGCGAGTCTCAAATTCCAGCTGTCTTTTCTGTTCTTTTTCGATCTCCGCCGTGACGACTGCCAATTCTTCCTGCAGTTCCTGATAGTGGATGAATTGTGTACCGATGCCCACAGAGACTGTCACAACAAATACTAATAAGAACACCCTCAGAAAAAGGCTGGATGGTTTTCTGGATTTTTTCGTTTTCTTTTTCTGTTCCATAAAAAAACTCCCTGCTGTGTTCCTATTTCCTGCGAAGCATTCGCCAATCCAATCGGATATGATGTATTATCATTTTTACACAAAGTTTACAGGATTGCAATAGTTTTTTCCTTTGTTTGCCGCAAAATCTGCCAACTTTCCCCAATGGTCGACGAAACAGGAGATATACCAGACGAAAAGGCGTGGTGACGATGCGCCAGAAAAGCTCTGTGATATATTTCGCCAGACGAATGATATGATCGCTGACTGCAATGACAAATCGACTGAGGGTCAGGAAATAGAGCCCCATGCCACCAAACAGCCCAAGGATAGTAAAAAAACGAATTTCCCCTGCGCTGGCGCGGAGCATCACGCTGAACACAAAAAATACCGCCAACAGCCAAAACAGACCGTCCTCTAATTGTACCCAAAAGGGCTTATGATGCAGCGCGTGACGAAATACCCGCAACCCATCGTACAGCAGACCCATGCAGCCCCCCATGAGGATAGTCAACAGGAACAGGCTCGCCTGTGCATGTAATGAAAGGATCATAGCACCCGCCCCTTATCGAAACAACTTGCCCAGGATGGAGTGTTTTTCCGCCAGGGTACCATCGGAATATGTAATGCTGTCGATACTGCCGTCTACGATAACATCCCCTGCGTCCAAATCCAACTTGCCGATGTGCATGCCCGCCCCTCTCAGCATCAAAAGACCGCAGGTCGTCTCCATCATAATGCCCTCTTCATCGAAGGACAGTACTTCCAATACGCCGCCGATGCGTACCTTTTCCCGCTCTTCCATGTTCAATGTATGTCTGCCGGTTCTTTTCTTCTCTTCTGCCATAAAAAACGCCCCCTCTTTTCCAAGGATATGCGGACAGAAAAGAAAAAAGACCTTTCTCGGGGGCGTTGTCCCCCCCCACCAAGGGAATGATTCCCCTGCACCTGCTGGGGGTATTGGGGAAAAGCCCCCAGAGTTTTAAATCGCTCTGTACATGCCTGCGGCGTCCTCTTTTTTCGTGGACTCCTTCAGATCAAGGACTTCAATCTTTGTTGTGTTATTGCCAAACTGGATCTCGATGATATCCCCGATCTTCACTTCCGCCCCGGCCTTGACCACCTTGCCATTGATCATGACCCTGCCCGCATCGCAGGCTTCATTGGCAATAGTACGTCTTTTGATGATACGGGATACTTTCAGGAATTTATCAACTCTCATGAGGATTCCTCCTTTTGTTTTGATAGGATGCGTAGGCAAAGCCTACTTATGCTTCACGAAAAAGGGAATGTGGATTTCCTTTCCCCTCTCATAAAGAAAAAGCACTCTGACGAGTGCTTTTCGTTTCCGTTAAGAAAAATTATTTGTTGATGGCATCTTTCAGAGCTTTACCAGCTTTGAATCTGGGAGCTTTGGAAGCGGGGATGGGCATTGCTTCGCCTGTCTGAGGGTTTCTGCCTTCGCGAGCAGCTCTTTCCGCTACATCGAATGTACCGAAGCCAACCAACTGTACTTTGCCGTTTGCTGCCAGCTCTTCTGTTACTACATCTTCAAAAGCTTTCAGTGCTTTTTCTGCGTCTTTTTTGCTCATTTCTGCTTTTTCTGCAATTGCTGCAACCAGATCAGATTTGTTCATTTGTGTTTGCCTCCTAATGTTTTCATTTATAATTTCATTGGACGAAGTTTGGTTTTTGCTTCATCCCAGAGTAAATCCATTTCCTCCAGCGTCATATCGGAAAGTTCTTTTTCCTGCAAAAGGGCGGATTTCTCAATATATTCAAATCTATTTATAAACTTTTTGATGGCTTTTGTCAAGGCAAACTCAGGATTTATTTTCAAAAAGCGTGAGATATTCACCAGTGCGAACAAAATATCTCCAAATTCCTCCTCTTCTGTGCCGTTTTCCAGCTTCACAGATTCTTCCAGTTCCTGTATTTCTTCGTATACCTTTTGGATAGCACCAAGGGCATCAGGGAAATCAAAGCCCACATCTGCAGCCTTTTTCTGCACCTTTCTGGCACGAATCAAAGCCGGCAGAGCATCGGGCACGTTTTTCATGACTTCTGTCTGGGTCTCGGTATGCTTCTCTTTCTTTTTTAGTTCTTCCCAGTTTACCAAAACCTGTTCTGCTGTATCCGCCTGCACCTCGCCGTTGCCAAAGACATGAGGATGTCTGTAGACCATTTTTTCGCAGATGCCACGGATCACGTCTTCTATGGTAAAGCCTCCCCTTTCTGCTTCGATCTCCGCATGGAAGACCACCTGCATCAATACATCCCCCAGTTCTTCGCAAAGGTTTTCCATATCGCCTTTATCGATGGCATCTGCCGCTTCATAAGCCTCCTCCAGCATATCCTGGCGGATAGATGCATGGGTCTGCACCCGATCCCAGGGGCAGCCGTTTTCTCCACGCAAAATTCGGATAACCTGCACCAGGTCATCCAGTGTATATTTCTTTTCCTCCATGATGGGTTCCTCCTTGTCTGATAATCGGGTCAAAAAACGTCCCGTTTTTGTTCGTTTCCCATAACTTTTGTCTTCTTTTTCATAGAAAAATGGTGTTTTTCCGTCTTTTACCAATGCCCCTTTTGTGCTATCATTATGTATAATCGTAAGTGTATCTTATCAAAAAACACATCCAAAGGAAACCCTTTCGGAAAAATCAAACCAACAGAAAGAACTAAAAGAAAGGAAGGAAACCCCATGTTTCGTATTGTTAATAAAAGAGAACTCAACAGCATGGTCACACTTCTGGAGATCGAAGCCCCTTTTATAGCGAAAAAAGCGCAGGCAGGCCAGTTCATCATCTTCCGTGTAGACGAATTCAGTGAAAGAGTTCCCCTGACTATCGCTGACTATGACAGAGAAAAAGGCACCGTAACCATCATCTTCCAGAAAGTCGGCCTTTCCACAAAGCTGCTGGCTGCCAAGGAAATCGGCGACACAATCCAGGACTTCGTTGGTCCTCTGGGCGTTGCCACAGAATATGACGGCATGAAAAAGGTTGCCGTTGTAGGCGGCGGCGTAGGCTGTGCCATCGCATATCCTCAGGCAAAGGCTCTGCACAATCTGGGCGTGGAAGTTGACGTGATTGCAGGCTTCCGCAGCAAAGATATCGTCATTCTGGAAGACGAAATGAAAGCCGTTTCTACCAACTTCTACCTGATGACCGACGACGGTACTCAGGGCGAAAAGGGCTTCGTTACCGATAAACTGAAATCCCTAATCGAAGCCGGCAACAACTACGATGCTGTTATTGCCATCGGCCCCATCCCCATGATGAAATTCGTCAGCCTGACCACAAAGCCCTTCGGCATCAAGACCATCGTTTCCCTGAATCCCATCATGATTGACGGTACAGGCATGTGCGGCGGCTGCCGTGTGACCGTTGGCGGCAAAATCAAATTTGCCTGCGTAGACGGCCCCGACTTCGATGGTCATGAAGTAGATTTCGACGAACTGATGAACCGTAACTCCATTTATAAAGCAAGAGAAGCGGAACTGACAGAAACACACATCTGCCGTATGGATAAACTGGCAAATGAACTGATCAAATAAGGAGGTGCGGTATCATGGCAAATATGAGTCTGGAAAAAATCAAGATGCCCGAACAGGCACCTGATGTGAGAAATAAAAACTTTGAAGAGGTATCCCTGGGTTATACTGCGGAAATGGCTGTGGAAGAAGCTCAGAGATGCCTCAACTGCAAACATAAACCCTGCGTCAGCGGCTGTCCCGTAAACGTACGTATCCCCGAATTCATCGCAGAAGTGGCAAAGGGAGACTTTATGGCGGCTTATAGGATCATCACTTCCACAAACGCACTGCCCGCAGTCTGCGGTCGTGTTTGCCCTCAGGAAAGCCAGTGCGAATCCAAATGCGTGCGGGGCATCAAAGGGGAAGCCGTTGCCATCGGCAGACTGGAACGCTTTGTTGCCGACTGGTACATGAAAAACTGTGACGAAATGCCCGAAAAACCTGCTTCCAACGGCAAGAAAATTGCCGTGATCGGCTCCGGTCCCTCCTCTCTGGCATGTGCAGGCGACTTGGCAAAACAAGGCTACGAAGTAACCATGTTCGAAGCCTTCCATAAAGCCGGTGGTGTACTGGTTTATGGTATTCCCGAATTCCGTCTGCCCAAGGCCATCGTACAAAAGGAAATCGACAAGCTGTCTGCTCTGGGCGTAAATATCATGACAAATATGGTCATCGGTAAGGTTCTCTCCATCGATGAAATCATTGAAGATATGGGCTTTGACGCTGTATTTGTTGGTACCGGTGCAGGTCTGCCCTCCTTCATGGGCATCCCCGGGGAAGCACTGGTGGGCGTTTATTCCGCCAATGAATACCTGACAAGAATCAACTTGATGAAAGCATACCTGTCCGAATATGACACACCCATCCGCAACAGCAAAGCAGTAGCCGTTGTCGGCGGCGGCAACGTTGCCATGGACGCGGCAAGATGTGCAAAACGCATGGGTGCAGAACACGTTTATATCGTTTACCGTCGTTCTGAAAAGGAAATGCCCGCCCGTCTGGAAGAAATTCACCACGCCAAAGAAGAAGGCATCGAATTCCACTTACTGCGGAATCCTGTGAAAATTCTGAATGACGGCAACGGTCAGGTTTATGGTATCGAATGCCTGAAAATGGAACTGGGCGAACCAGATGCCAGCGGTAGAAGAAGCCCTGTGCCCGTAGAAGGCTCCAACTATGTGATCGATGTTGACACAGTGGTTATGTCCATCGGTACTTCTCCCAACCCTCTGATCCGCAGCACCACAAAGGGTCTAGAAACCAACCGCAAGGGCTGTCTGGTGGTAAATGAAGAAACAAACCAGACCACAAGAGAAGGCGTTTATGCCGGCGGTGACGCTGTAACAGGTGCAGCTACGGTTATTCTTGCTATGGGTGCCGGGAAGAAAGCGGCTGCTGCTATCGATGAATATCTGAAAAATAAATAATCCATAGCATATATAAAAGGCTCTACCGAAAAAGTAGAGCCTTCCTTTTTTATCTAAATCCTCACATCATTTTCCGCAATGCTTCCACATCTTTTTCGATCAGCGGTCGCATACTATCTTTATATTTGGACAAATCCATAGCCTTTAGCTTTTCCTGAATTTTCTCAATCAAATTCGGCTGATAGAGCACCACCTGATGTAAAGCAGCCAAACACTGCCTTACGACTGTCGGCTTCTCATCCTCCAGCATGGAAAACAACGTATCAAGATTCTTTTCGATTTTATCCTCCACATCCCACTGGGCTTGGGCGCAAGCCAGGCGAAAGCCCCTCGTCCTGACAAGGGAGTTTTTGCTTTCCAGCAGTGTCAAAAATGTCTCAAAATACCCATAACATTCATTGGATACTGCCGAGCGTCCTTCCAGTTCTAACAAAAGCTGATAGGCTTCCGCATTATTTTTATTTTCCAATCCGGCTATGATATCCATTTCCGTCTCCTCCTTGGTCTGCATTCGAGAAATAACGTTGTTCTATTCCGTTCTGCCCGTTCCAATAAAATATCCTTCTTGTATCCCTGCAAAGGTCGCTATGGCACAAATCAAAAAAGCAGCATAGCTGATATTGAGAAAGCCCATAGAAAGAGGAAACAGGAACAGCAGCAACCCCGTCAGCTTATTGGCTTTCGTATGCAGCATCACAAGTTTATGATGGCGTATATTGCCGAAAATCAGATTGATGCCCCGGATTGCGGCAATCCCGCCAATCCAAATCCATAAGAACAGCGGCAAGTCTATGACAGGGAATATTTTTACAAAACATACCAAAGCAAAAACGATGTCTGCGACGCTGTCTAACATCGCCCCAGTCTTGCTTTCGGAATTGGTTTTTCTGGCAATCCTGCCATCCAAAATATCAGTGATGCCGCAAAAAAGGAACAAGGCATAAAACTGGGACGACAGCAGTTCCGCAGGCAATATCGCCAGTGCAGCCAGCATTCTTGTAACTGTAATGATGTTGGCAATATATTTCATATATTCATAAACCATTCGTTTTCCCATCTATTTTCACGTTTCTATATCTTGAAATTTTTCACTCAGTTAATTCGATTTGATTTCCTTCAAAGCCAATGATACAGCTTTCGTAGTAGCCATCCCCTGTCATTCTTGGGCCGCTGATGACCTCATACCCATCCTTTTGCAGACTTGCGGTCAATGTATCCACCGCCTCCTTGCTGCCCAGGCGAAAAGCAATATGAACAAAGCCCGTTCTTGTCAATGGCTTTTCCATATCCTCCATATTGGGTCTATGCATAATTTCCAGCCTTGCGCCATCTCCAAAGGAAAGAAAATACGAACGGAAATCCTTTGTTTGATTATGATAGCCCCCGTTTGCTTTTGCGTCAAAATAGCGAATAAAAAAATCCTTTGCTTTCTCCAAATCATTGACATACATAGCAATATGTTCTATCTGCATCACGATTTCCCCATCCTTTCCGTTTTTTCATTTCAGCCTAATCCTATCACAGCACCCCTTCTTTTGCAACGCTCCTCCCATTTCTGTTGCAAATTTTCCGCAGGATTGATATAATTTGAAAAAATGAAATCCGAACAAACAAGGAGGAACCCCCATGAAAATTGCTTGCTACGCTGCAGGTTCTGTCGGCACAAACAACTATGTGGTTTCCGATGACAACGGCATCACTGCCATCATCGACTGCGACGGCAACCCTGCACCTTTGTATGCTTATATCGAAAAAAACAACCTGAAGGTGACACATATCCTACTGACCCATGGCCATTACGACCACACCGGCTCTGTCAACGAAGTTGCGGAACACTACGGCTGTACCATCGTTGGCTGCGCCAAGGAAATGCGTGTTTTCACAGACCCCAGCATCAACTGTTCCCATTTCTGCTGCGGTGATATCATCGTGCATCCCGATGTACTGGTAAATAACGGTGATGTGGTAAAGGTGGGCGATATGGAATTTGAAGTACTGGAAACCCCCGGCCACACAGAAGGCTCCATCTGCTATATCTGCAAGGATACCATCTTCAGCGGCGACACCCTATTCCAGGGCTCCTGCGGCAGAACAGACCTGCCTACAGGCAACTGGAACGATATCATCCAGTCCTTGAAGAAGCTGGCAGCCCTGCCTGGTGATTATCAGGTCTATTCCGGTCATGGCCCTGCCACTACACTGGAAACAGAACGCAAAACAAACCCTTATATGAAGTAAACCGAAGGCTCCTTTTCAGGAGCTTTCTTTTTCTTTATTTTGTGTTCTCTTGTGGGGGGATCGCCTTTTTGCTATACTATTCTCAGTGACGATTTGCGTATAAAAGGAGGTCTCCGCCATGAAATATATCCTTTCCTTAGACCAGGGCACCACCAGTTCCCGTGCCATTCTCTTCGACCAGAACGGACAGATGCACAGCGTTTCCCAAAAGGAATTCAGGCAATATTATCCCCAGCCCGGCTGGGTAGAGCATAACGCCATGGAAATTTGGGAAACACAGCTGGAAGTTGCCCGTGAAGCCATTGCAAAGCAGGGTATTTCCCCGGAGGATATTGCCGCCATCGGCATCACCAACCAAAGGGAAACTTCTATCCTTTGGGATAAGCGGAACGGCAAGCCTGTCTATCACGCCATCGTTTGGCAGTGCAGAAGAACTGCTCCCTACTGCAATTCCCTACAGGAAGCAGGCTGGACAGAAAAGATACGGAAAAAAACAGGGTTGCTCATTGATGCCTATTTTTCAGCAACAAAAATCAGATGGATTTTGCAGAACGTCCCCGAAGCCAGAGAATTGGCAGACAGTGGCAATCTGCTTTTCGGTACTATCGACACCTGGCTCATCTGGAACCTGACAGGGGGACAGGTACACGCTACAGACTATTCCAACGCATCCCGTACGATGCTGTTCAATATCCACACCTTGGAATGGGACAAAGAGCTTTTGGAATTATTTGAGATCCCCGCAGGCATCCTGCCGGAGGTACGCCCCTCCAGCGGCATTTTCGGCAACACCCTGCCTCTCCTCTTCGGTGCAGCCATCCCCATTGCCGGGACAGCAGGGGATCAGCAGTCTGCCCTTTTCGGACAAGCATGCTTCTCCCCCGGCACAGCAAAAAACACCTACGGCACAGGTGGCTTTCTGCTGATGAATACAGGAGACAAGCCGGTGTCCTCCAAAAACGGTCTAGTCACCACCATCGCATGGGGTTTGGACGGAAAAATCACTTATGCCCTGGAAGGCTCTATTTTCGTAGCCGGGGCAGCAATCCAATGGCTGCGGGATGAACTGAAGCTCATTTCCTCCGCAGAAGAAACGGAAACCCTCTGCCAAGAGGTAGAGGATACCTGTGGAGTATATTTCGTACCTGCCTTTGTTGGGTTGGGTGCGCCCTACTGGGACCCTTACGCAAGGGGCATCCTGACGGGGCTGACCCGAGGAGCAAACCGCTGTCATATCGTCCGTGCGACAGTGGAATCCATGGCATATCAGACCTATGATGTGCTTCATGCTATGGAACAGGATGCAGGCATCCCCCTGGCAGAGCTGCGGGTAGACGGCGGCGCAGCAGCCAATACCTTCCTGCTGCAGTTCCAGTCGGATATCACAGGGGTTCCCGTGCTGCGTCCTTCTGTACTGGAAACCACTGCCCTTGGTGCTGCCTATCTGGCAGGGCTGGCAGTAGGCTATTGGAAAGACTTAACGGAAATCCGCCGCAACTGGCAGGTCTCCTGTGCCTTTTCCCCGGAAGCTTCCCATGAAGATGCGGGAAAGAAGATGGCAGGCTGGCACCATGCAGTG
This sequence comes from uncultured Clostridia bacterium, assembly GCA_937901125.1. Taxonomy (GTDB): domain Bacteria; phylum Bacillota; class Clostridia; order Lachnospirales; family Anaerotignaceae; genus Anaerotignum_A. The sequence continues at coordinate 19,415 of CALCGT010000055.1, forward strand.
AAGCAGGCACGCCTACAATGCGCTTTGCTGTGATAATTGCAACACCACCAAAACTCATTTTTGCAGTATATTTATAGGTAAGAATCTGATTATTTTGAAGCGTCTGCCTGTAAAGGAGGAAAAATAAATGTACGTCATCAAAAAAGATAACACCCACGAAGCCTGGAATGTCCAGAAGGTCGTGACGGCTGTCAATAAATCAGCATATCGCGCCATGGTGAAATTTACCAAGGAAGAACTGGATTTCATCTGTGAATATGTGGAAAACAAAGCCCGCTCCCTGGGGCAGGAAGGTATTCCTATTGCCCAGATGCACAACATCGTGGAAAGTGCTTTGGAACAGGTAAAGCCTGAGGTTGCCAAAAGCTATCGGGATTACCGCAACTATAAACAGGATTTCGTCAGAATGCTGGACGAGGTATACAAAAAAAGCCAGTCCATCATGTATATCGGTGATAAGGAAAACAGCAACACGGACAGCGCACTGGTCTCCACCAAGCGCAGCCTTGTATTCAATCAGCTGAATAAAGAACTGTATCAGAAATTTTTCATGACAACAGAAGAACTGCAGGCCTGCAGAGATGGGTATATCTATATTCACGATATGTCCGCCCGCAGAGATACCATGAACTGCTGTCTATTCAACGTAAAAGAGGTGCTGACAGGTGGCTTTGAAATGGGCAACCTGTGGTACAACGAACCCAAAACACTGGAGGTCGCCTTCGACGTCATCGGTGATATCGTCCTTTCCGCAGCCAGTCAGCAATACGGCGGCTTTACAGTGCCCTCCGTAGACCTGCTGCTGGAACCCTTTGCTGAAAAGAGCTATGAAAAATATTACCGCCGCTATATCGACATGGGCCTGACCGCCCGTGTAGCCGACCGAGAAGCTATGAAGGATATCCAAAAAGATTTCGACCAGGGCTTCCAGGGCTGGGAATATAAATTCAATACCGTTGCATCCAGTCGCGGCGATTATCCTTTCATCACCATGACCTTCGGCACAGGCACAGGCAAATTTGCGAAAATCGCTTCTATCACCATGCTGAATGTCCGCAGAAAGGGTCAGGGCAAGAAGAACTGTAAGAAACCGGTTCTCTTCCCCAAACTGGTTTTCCTCTATGATGAAAACCTCCACGGCCCCGACAAGGAACTGGAAGATGTTTTTGAAGCAGGCATCCTCTGCTCCTCCAAGACTATGTATCCCGACTGGCTTTCCCTGACAGGCGAAGGCTATGTGGCGGAAATGTATAAAAAATATGGTGCTATCATCAGCCCCATGGGCTGTCGTGCCTTCCTGTCTCCCTGGTTTGAACGGGGCGGAATGGAACCTGCCGATGAAAACGATCAACCCGTTTTCGTGGGACGTTTCAATATCGGCGCTGTCAGCCTGCACCTGCCCATGATCTATGCCAAGGCAAAGCAGGATAGCAAGCCCTTCTATGAAGTGTTGGACTACTATCTGGAACTGATCCGTCAGCTGCATATCCGTACCTATGCGTATCTGGGAGAAATGAGGGCATCTACCAACCCTCTGGCTTACTGTGAGGGCGGTTTCTATGGCGGTCATCTGGGTATCCACGATAAGATTAAACCCCTGCTGAAATCTGCCACAGCATCCTTCGGCATCACAGCTTTGAATGAATTACAGGAGCTGCACAACGGCAAATCTCTGGTGGAGGATGGGCAGTTCTCCATCGATACCCTGCAGCATATCAACGACAAAATTGCGGAATTCAAAAAAGAGGATGGCAATCTTTATGCCATCTACGGCACCCCTGCGGAAAGCCTTTGCGGCCTGCAGGTGACCCAGTTCCGCAAGAAATATGGTGTCATCGAAAATGTTTCCGACAAACCCTATGTTTCCAACAGCTTTCACTGCCATGTCACAGAGGACATCACTCCCATCGAAAAGCAGAATCTGGAAAAACGCTTCTGGGATCTTTCCAACGGTGGCAAGATCCAGTATGTAAAATACCCCATCGACTATAATCTGGATGCCATCCGCACATTGGTGCGCCGTGCCATGAAAATGGGCTTCTATGAAGGGGTCAACCTTTCCCTGGCCTATTGCGACGACTGCGGCCATCAGGAACTGGAAATGGACGTTTGCCCCAAATGCGGCAGCAAAAACCTGACAAAGATCGAAAGAATGAACGGCTATCTTTCCTATTCCCGTGTCAAAGGCGACACCCGCCTGAACGATGCGAAAATGGCGGAAATTGCAGAAAGGAAGAGTATGTAATGCGGTATCATAACATCACAAAAGACGATATGCTCAACGGCGAAGGGCTGCGAGTGGTGCTTTGGGTAGCCGGCTGCTCTCACCACTGCAAGGGCTGCCACAATGCCTTCACCTGGGACCCCAACGGTGGGCTTCCCTTCGGCAAAGAGGCGGAAGAAGAGCTATTCTCCATCCTCAGCCGAGATTATATCAGCGGCATCACCTTCAGCGGCGGCGACCCCCTCTACGAAGGCAATCGTATCGGCATCGAACGACTGGCAAGAAAGGTAAAGCTGGAATATCCCCATAAAAATATCTGGCTTTATACGGGCTATCGCTGGGAAGAGATCAGTGCATTGCCCCTGATGCAGTATATCGATGTGCTGGTGGACGGGAAATTTATGGAGGATCTGAAGGATACAAAGCTCCACTGGAAGGGCAGCTTCAATCAGCGTATCATCGATGTGCAAAAATCTTTAAAAAACAGTTCTCTCTACTTATATAACGCAGAGTGACCAAAGGAGAAAAAATATGGAAACCATTAAAATCAGATATTTCAGTGATAAAATTGAAAAACTGCGCTATATCGACGGCAAATCCGACTGGATCGATCTGCGGGCGGCAGAACGCATTGAACTGAAAGCAGGGGAATTCAAGCTGATCCCTCTGGGCATTGCCATGCATCTGCCCAAGGGCTATGAAGCCCATATCGTGCCCCGCAGTTCTACCTTCAAAAATTTCGGTATCATCCAAACAAACCACTGCGGCATCGTGGATGAAAGCTACTGCGGCAACAATGACCAGTGGTTTATGCCTGCCTACGCCCTGCGGGATACGGTCATTGAGGTAAATGACCGCATCTGCCAGTTCCGTATCTTTGAGCATCAGCCTGCATTGGTGTTCGACGAGGTCGAAGACCTTGGCAATGAAGACCGCGGCGGACACGGCTCAACGGGAAAAAAATAAAACCGCGGGGCTTTGCCCCACCACCCCACGAGGGGCTTGGTCAAGCATCTTCCCTTCGGGAAGACGGCTTCGCCGCCTTGATCTTGGCGTGCTTACACCCCTTGACCTGATATAAAAAAGACGACCTCTTCAGGTCGTCTTTTTTATTACATTATCAGCGGAAAGGCTTGGAAAACACGCAGGGCTTTCCAGTTAGCGGCTTAGCCGCAATTAGTTCATAGGAGCAACTGCGCCGCCGTATGTGCTGTTGATGAATTCAGCAACTGTGGGGCCCTGCAGTACTTCCATCAGTTCTGCCAGACCGGGTGCATTTTCATTACCTGCTTTTACAGCAACGATGTTGCCGTATGTTGTAGCAGCCAGAGAGTCGGCAGCTTCGATTGCCAGTGCATCTTCTGTTTTCAGGCCATTCTGCATTGCATAGTTGCCATTGATTACAGCAATACCCAGATCACCCAGAGACAGAGGCAGCTGTGCAGCTTCCATATCGATGATTTCCAGATTTAGAGGATTTTCAACGATATCCAGCTTTGTTGCGGAGATGCCAGCTTCGGGATCCAGTTTGATCAGGCCATTAGCTTCCAGCAGCAGCAGCGCACGACCGCCGTTTGTACCATCGTTGGGGATACCAACCTTTGTACCTTCAGGGATTGCGGACAGGTCTGTTACTGTGCCAGCGTAGATTGCCATAGGTTCAAAGTGTACCTGACCGATGGAAACCAGATTTGTGCCCTGTTCTGCATTGAAGGAATCCAGGTAAGGCTGATGCTGGAAGTAGTTTGCATCCAGGTCGCCGGATTCTGTTGCCAGGTTGGGCTGTACATAGTCTGTAAATTCAACGATTTCCAGATTGATACCTTTTGCTGCCAGTTCTTCTTTTGCTGCTTCCAGAATTTCAGCGTGGGGTGTGGGAGAAGCACCGATTTTCAGTGTGATTGCTTCTGCGGATGCGTCGTCAGCGGGTGCTTCTGCGGAGCCGCCGCAGGCAGCCAGCCCCAGTGTCAGCACGCCTGTCAGTAAGATTGCAAAAAATTTCTTCATGATACATTTCCTCCTTGTTTGTAAAAAAATAAATTCCTTTGTATATGTAAATCCCTTTCGGGGCTTACAGTCTTCTGTCTGTATATTTGGAAATTTTCATTCCCAGTTCCTGGAATACCAGTACGATAATAGCCAGCAGAACCACCATCACATACATGATATCTTCCTGTCCACGGTAGTAGCCGTAGTTGATGGCAATGGCGCCCAAACCACCGGCACCGACAATGCCTGCCATAGCGGAATAGCCCAGAATCGTTGTGATACTGATGGCCGCCCCTACTAAAAGAGAAGGCTTTGCTTCCGGCAGCAGCACCTTTGTCATGATCTGGAAGGGAGAAGCACCCATGGACTGAGCCGCTTCGATCACACCAACTTCCACTTCCTTCAGGGAAGATTCCACCATCCTGGCAATAAAGGGTGTGGCCGCTACCCAAAGCCCGACAATCGCCGCCTTGGAGCCAATAACTGTACCAACGATGGTCTTTGTAAAAGGCATCAATGCAATCAGCAAAATCAAAAACGGAATGGAGCGGAAGAAGTTGATAATCAGCCCCAACAGGCTATTCAGCCAAGAAACGGGATGGATCCCATCCTTATCTGTCACCACCAGGATTAGTCCCAGGGGCAGACCCACCAGATACGCCAAAGCCGTGGAGATTACTGTCATGTAAATGGTTTCAATAAACCCCTGACCCACAAGGGCCAGCATACCTTCCTTAAACATATTCTACCTCCTCTACCACAACGCCTCTATCTGTCAGATATTGGATCATTCTTTCTCTCAGTTCTTTTTCTTCGGGGAACTGTACAACCATCTGACCAAAGGCCTGATCGTCGATGGTTCTTGTATTTGCCGCCAAAATGTTTACCAGGCCCTTCATTTCGATCATCATCTGCCCCAGCACAGGTTCATTTTCGCTGCCGCCCTTAAATACCAGACGATAACTATAGGGCAGCTTGCCTGTGTAGGCTTCTCGATTGCTGCCTTCATGCATTACCAGTTCCTGACCGATCTTTGTTTTGGGTGCACGGAAAATCTCTTCTACGCCGCCTTCTTCTGCAATAAAACCACCATCAATGATGGCTACTCTGTCGCAGATTTCCTGAATGACGCTCATTTCATGGGTGATGACCACGATAGTGATACCCAGTCTTGCATTGATATCTTTCAACAGAGAAAGCACGCCTGCTGTTGTGTTAGGGTCCAGAGCAGATGTTGCTTCGTCACAAAGGAGCACTTTAGGCTCTGTTGCCAATGCTCTGGCAATGGCAACTCTCTGCTTCTGACCACCGGAAAGCTGTGCGGGATAGGAATCTGTTCTGTCTGACAGACCAACCAGCTCCAGCAATTCCAAGGCCCTCGCCTTTGCCTGTGCCTTGGGTACGCCGCTGATCTCCATAGGGAAGCAGACATTTTCCAAAGCGGTTCTCTGCATCAGCAGATGGAACTGCTGGAAGATCATACCCATGTGTCTGCGCTGCTGTCTCAATTCCTTTTCCGGCAGGGAAGTCAGCTCAATGCCATCCAGCCAAACCTTACCGGCTGTGGGGCGTTCCAACAGGTTGATGCAACGCACCAATGTACTTTTGCCGGCACCGCTCAGCCCGATGATACCGAAGACTTCGCCTTTTTTGATATCTGCGCTCACGCCGTGGAGCACTTCCAATTCCCCCGCTTTGGTGCGGAAGCGTTTTTTGATGCCCTCTAAGCGGATCATCGTTTCTTTTTCAGACATTTTGAAACCACCTTTCTTCGGGGGACGCTGTCCCCGCTCGACCCCTGCAAGGGGGTCCCCCCCTTGACTCTATATACAAAAACTCTCGTTTTTGTTCAGGAGTCACATAATAAAAAACTCTCGTCCCTATAGGTCAAACCTAAGGGACGAGAGCATATCTGCTTCGTGTTACCACCCTAATTCACCATAGCCTCACGGCTACAGCCTTATCAAGTACGGGCATTTCGCCGATACTCTGGCGCTGTCACGGGCGCTCCCGTCGCAGCCTAAAGGGTTCTCCTCTCGGTGCGCGGCTCCAAGACCATCTTCCACCCTTTCCGCATTTCCTCCTTCGCAGCTACCAGAGGTTCTCTGTAAAATCTTCCAGGATGTACTCTTCTTTTCATTGCCTTTGTCTTTTGAACTTGTACCCCATTATACCCCGTTCAATTTTTTTGTCAACCATTTTTTTCAAAAATATTCATTTGACTTTTTGAATCACTTATTCGGTTTTTTCTATGGGTTCCTCTGCCAAGCCATACTGTTCAAAGGGGATATCCTCATAAATATACTGCTGCAGCATATCTTTTGCCTGTTCCAGATCGTAGACATAATACCATACACCGCCGATGGTCTGGCCCGTGGAAGCGATGTAATCATTGGGGAAAGCCGCCTGTTCCAAGGCAAGGTCACTGCCCTTCAAGCCCACCGATGCAATCTTCAAAATTTCTTCATTGCTCAAAGAGGTTTCCACCATGGGCGCAAATTTCCGCACATAGGAAGGGTATTCCAAAGGGTTAATCTCCTTGGCTTTTTCAAAAAGGGACGCAAGAACCTCCCTCTGGCGGGAAGCACGCATACTATCGCTGTCGATCTTTCGGATACGGGAATAGCTGACCGCCTGGGGACCGCTCAGGTTGATATACCCCGTTTCCCACAAGGGTTCGCCCCTCAAAAGATAGGCATTCACCTGCTGCCGCTCCGCTTCTGTTACATCCACCATGACGCCGCCCATTTCATCGATGACCTCTGCCAGAGAGTCGAAATTGACGGTAACATAATCGGTGATATTCATATGGAAGTTTTCATTCAGGGTCTGAATGGCAAGCTCAGGACCGCCATAGGCATAGGCATGGTTGATCTTCGTATCATAATAGCCGGGAACGGAAACGTATGTATCTCGTGCAATGGAGATCAGCTTGACCTTGCCCGTCTTGCCGTTGATAGAGGCAATCATAATGGCATCAGAGCGCCCCTCATAATCATTATTTCGGGAATCCACCCCATACAGGGCGATATTCATAATCTTGTTATCGCCATACTGTTCATTGACAGAAAGATTGCTTTCATCAATCTCCGAACGGTTCAAGCCGCCCACCAAATATAAAAATACGCCGTAAGCCGCCCCCATCAGAGCGATGCAAACCGCCAAGGTGATGGCAAGGGTCTTGAAATACAGGCGTCTCAATCGTTTCTTTTTCTGCTCGTTCAAGGCAGTTCCTCCTTTGCGCTTTCGTATCCCTCTTATCTTACGGCGGTTTTCGACAAAATACAACAATAAAAGTCTTAAGATTGGCTTTTTCCAATAAAACCACTCTTAAGACTCTACTTTTCAAATATTATTTCTGTACCAAAGCAAGAACCTCTTCCACGGGAGCATAAACCTCCCCATCCACATAGAAGCACTGAATGCCAGTTTCCTTGCCGCCCACCAACAGCTTAAAATCAGCTTTTTTCGTCACCAGTCTGCCGCTGCCGTCCATAAGCATTTCGTTCCCCAAGGTTGTAAATTTTTTTCCAAAGGTCAGGTTCACCGTACCTGCTTCTTTGTTATATTCTGCGGAGAATTTTTTGCCCGCTTCTGCCAATTGGCGCAGAGGTGCGTGGGCTTTGCCGAAGATATCCAGCGTGGTGAAGGTCATTTCCTTATCACCCACCAAAAACACCTGTTCTGTGGTCGCTCTGCCATTTTCCAATCCCACCCACTCCAATTCATAGGGCTTGATGCGGTCAGTATAGATGCCATCCACGCCCATCTGCAGCAGGTCTTCAAACATCAGATAACGATTCACCGTATGGGCATAGACCTTCAGCCCTTTGGCCTTCAAGGCACTGACGTTTTCCTTGGTAGCACGGTTATAATGCAATGTCACCGTATCAATGCCATTGGCAGCACAGAATTCTGCAATTTCGCCGTAATTGGGATTGGTAATGAGATACAGGGTAAAGATCCAATTCTGGAAGGGATAGATCTCCTTCACCCAATTCAGCATATCCTTATGATAGATTTGGGGAATGATTCGCTCCAAAATCTCCGGTGCACCGATATTATTTGCAATATTCTTTAAATCGCTGAACTGCCGCTGTACCGTTGCCTTGTCCGTATCTTTTGTATCCGTCACCAAATACATATCGGGGTATTCCATCATCAGATAGAGCAGATCCACCGCCGTGATGGCAGTCTGCTCATAGACCACCGGTGTCTCCACAAAAGTCTTGCTGTCCATCACCAGCTTGCCGTTGGGCTCAATCTCCAGGCGGTAATAGGAGCCATCGGCATCAAAATCGTGACGCAAAACCAGCGTACCATCGGAGGTATAAGTAAAGTCCCCTTCTACCACGCGGAATCCATTTTCCCAAGAAGTGATAAAGGCTTCCTTGGAATTTGTTTCAATCTTCCCATCAGCTTCCCCCAAGGCATGGGCAATCAATGGGTTTTGGCTCTGCCAATCCGCCCCGAAAACAGGCTGCACCGCAGAAACCCCCAGCATAGCTGCCATAGCCAAAGCCGTCAAACGTTTTCCCTTCATTTTCTATCTCTCCAATCTTTGGTATATGAAAAAAACAGACGGGGATAGTCACCCATCCCCGCCCTTTTTCATTTTATCATTCTTCTTCGTCTTCGAACAGATCATAGAATGTGTTGGATACTTTTTCGAAGTCGTCATCGCTTTCGATATTCAGCAGTTCGATGCCGTCTTCGTTTTCTTTGTATTCATACAGCAGAACTGTTTCGTCTTCCAAAGGCAGCAGAGCAATGTATTCCTTGCCTTCGATACCTTCTACTGCAAAAACACCCAAAACACCACATTCCATTTCTGTATCGTCATCCAGTGTCAGTGTCAATGTTTCCATTTCTTCGTGTACATGATCGTGGTCATGATCGTGACCGCATCCGCATTTATCGCACATAGTCGAATCCTCCTTATAATTCTTTCTTGAATAATACTTCCCTATCATGATAACCGATAATCGTCTTTTGGACAATTATTTTTTTGACTTTTTTGGCGGTTTGCCTCTTTTTCAGCAAGTTTTTTCGCTTTTTTCGCAAAGAAGCCCAAGTTTTCGTCCTCATTCTTCCCGGATTTTCCTTTTTTGCCGCCTTTTTTCTGGGGTTTGGAGGAAGCAAAGGGAAAATCATTCTTCCCTTTTTTGTCTTTGTTCTTTTTCTTAGATGTGCCGCCTGTTTCAATGACGAAATCATCCAAATCACCAAAATCGTCAAAATCGCCCCAGCCGTCACCTTCTACCCATTTATCCTCAATGATGAGTTTTTTCTTTTTGACGGGCTTTACGATATCTTTTTTGGTTTTCTGGCTGTCCACCAGCTTGCCATAGGACATTTCCTTCTGCTCAAATTGCAGCCCCCATGCCTTTTCGTATTTATGAATCCATTTCCGTTCGTATGGAGTTACGATAGTGATGGCAGTGCCTTCCATACCCTTTCTGCCGCAGCGTCCTGCCCGGTGCAGATAGTGGGTAGGTTCTTCGGGGACATCCAGATTGATGATATGGGTCACCCCTTCGATATCCAGACCACGGGAACCGATATCGGAAGCCACCAGCACATTGATGCGACCCTCTCTGAAATCATCCATGGCATTCTTTCTGTCCAGCTTGCTGGCCTGCCCATAAATACCCGCCGCTTTGATGCCGTGGTAATTCAGCTTATCCACAATCACTTCGATATTTTCGGGGTTATTGAGGAAGATCATGCATTTGGCAGGCTTTTCTCCCGCCAGGATTTTCCGCAGGTTGACAAATTTTTCTCTGTGGGCGGAAAGGATATAGTAATGGTGGATGCCCTTGGGCACAATACCGCCGCTTTTCGCTTCCAAATCCACCGCGTCTGCCTTCATCAGTTTCGCCGCTTTTTCCTTGGCTTCGCCGCTGACAGAAGCAGACAGCAGGACGATCTGACGTTCCTTCAAGGTTGTCTTAATAACTGCTTCCACATCCTCCACATTGCCGTCGTCCATCAGTCTGTCGCCTTCATCCAGAACAATCGTCTTTACCAGATGGGCCTGAATTTTTTTCTTGCGGATAAGGTCTAAAATACGACCCACAGAGCCAACCACGATGCGGGGTTTTGTTTTCAGCTTTTCCATCTGTCTGCCAATGCCTGCTGCGCCGATGAGCAGAACACAGCCTGCTTCGATACCGGAATTTTCCTGCAGCAGCTCCGCCTGACGGAAGACCTGAGCCGCCAGTTCATGGGTGGGGGTCAGGATAATAGCCTGTGTCCCCCTGATGCTCAAGTCCAGTTTTTCAAAAATAGGCAGCAGATAGGCCAAAGTTTTGCCGGAGCCTGTTTCGGAACGACCGATGACATCCTTCCCCGCCAAAATCTCTGGAATCATTTTCTGCTGTATTTCTGTGGGGGTCTCGATGCCCTGCTTCGCCAATGCTTCCGCCAATGCAGGACGCAGCCCCAGTTTTCCAAAATTACTTTCCATATAAGATTCCTTTCTATTCGGATAAAACTCAACACTTCTCTAGTTTAGATGATACTGATTTTTTCAAAATAGTCAAGGATACCACAGTAAATCGCCCATGCCAGTTTTTCCTGATATTCGGCATCGTTCAACAGCCTTTCTTCTTCTGCATTGGAAAGAAAACCGCATTCCACAATCACGGCAGGAATTTCCGTTGTTCTGAGTATGTAATAATCCTTATTTTCCTTTGCTTGGCGGATATTGCTGCCATCCACCCGGCTCCGCAGGCTTTCCTGCACGCACTCTGCCAAAACCTTCCCCTTTTCGCTGCTTTTATGATAAAAAACCTGCGCTCCCTTGGCTCTGGTGGAAGGGAAGGCATTTTGGTGGATGCTGACAAAGAGATCCGCCCCTGTTTCATTGGCAATCTTTTTCCGTTCTGCCATATCCGCCTTTTTCCCCCTGCCCAAGGCAGCATCACTGTCTCGGGTCAGGATGACCTCTGCGCCCCCCTGTTCCAGATACTCCGCCAGCTTTTCCACCACCGCCAGATTCAGCAGCTTTTCATCGGCACCATTGGTGCCCGTTTTGCCTGGGTCCCATCCGCCATGGCCTGCATCCAGTACAATAGTGGCATTGAGCATAGGAAACATGGCATCCTCCGCCCGCTGCCCAAAAGCCGTATGCACCAGGCAAGCCCCGATGATACACAGGCAGCAAAGGATGCTGCCCCATTCTTTCCGTAAAAAAATCCCCTTCATCCTACCTCCTCCTTTTGTAAAGGATATGTAGGGAAGGGGAAAAATTTGCTTTTTTATTCTTCCATGATGGCAACGGCACGGATGGGCGCACCATCGGCTTCTTTATACTTCAGGGGCAGGGCTGCCAGGGTAAACAAACCACCGCCGACCTTTTCCAGATTGGTCAAGTTTTCTATGATAACGATATCCCCATTGCCAAGGAGCTTTTTGTGTCTGGGCAGGGTCATTTCCTCCACAGGATCGATGCCGATGGTATCGAAACCAAGGCCCTTTTTGCCGCTGTCTATGGCATACTGACAGATTTCCATGCTGACCACGGGATAGTTCCCGAAGTATTCCCCTTTGCCCCAGTTTTCATCCCATCCGGTATTAAAAAGCAGAAATTCCGCTTGATCTGCCAATACTTTCACCTCTTCGATGCGTTCCATAGCGATCTCATCCCCTGCTTTCAAATCGCGGCAGTCGATGACAAGGGCTTTACCCACAAATTGGGCAGCAGGCATTTCGTCCAGCTTTGTCCGTTCCGGGAAAAGGTGGTAGGGGGAATCCATGTGGCTGCCTGTGTGGGAGGTGATATGGAACATGGTCTCCCGGAGCCCATCTGTTTCAAAGGTATTGGCCACTTCCAGCCCTGCAGGGGCTGTGCCGGGGAATACAGGCATATCGTTGGAAATGGTCTGGGTCAGATCAATCACTTTCATGTTGTTTTGCTCCTTTCTTTTCATGCTCTCTTTTTTAAAAGTATAGCATAGAGGCTGTCTTCTGTCACCCATAGGAAAAACCCGCCTTCGGCATGACCGAAAACGGGTTTTTATATGCTTATTCTTTGATGGTCTCTGTTTTTTTCTGTAGCTTTCTGCGATAGGTGAAATAACCAATGAGCATAAACAGGATGGCAACGGGTACCCAGCTCAGCTTATATGCCGCCAGAGGAATTTTGTTGTAAAAATCATTGTATGCCTGAATATTCAGCCCAAACAGACCATTATAGGTATACAGAACATCCAGCATGCCCATGAAGAAGGAGACGATGACCCCAAGGCGCATGGCGTTCAGCTTTTTCGGATCCAGACAATTGGGCATAAAGGAATAGTACAGGGTGATGACAATGGCACCGGGATAAAAGGCATCCAACAGGGGGGCAAAAAACGCCACGATGGTATTCAGACCGATGCTGCCGATGATGGTGCTGCCAATGAGTACCAGAATTGTCCCTTTGCGGTAGGGCAGCTTGCCAGCGGTGGCTTCCTCAAAATATTCTGCCGTTGCCGCCGTCAGCCCAATGGCAGTAGTCAGGGAAGCAAAGACCAATGCGATACTGAAAAAGATACCGCCCATTCTTCCCCAAAGCTCCAAAACCACCTGGGTATACAAAGAAGCATACTTCAAATCCAGCGTATTCCCAACAAAAGAGCCTACCAGCATATGTCCCAGATGGGTCAGGCAGAGCATCCCAATGCCGATGATACCCACCTTGACGATCATGGCATTCAGGCGATTTTCCGCCACGCCCTTTTCCTTCAGGTTATTCAAAATGATGATACCAAACACCAGCCCGCAGAGCAGGTCACCGGTGGCATAGCCCTCTGTAAAGCCATAGACGATAGGGGGCTTATCATAGCTAGGCTCTGCCCATGTGGAAATGGGCGTTGCCAGCCCCTTCGCAATCACGCCGATGACGATGATCACCAGTACAGGGAACAGGATATTACTGATCTTATCTACCATTTTGGAACGGCTGGAAACGAACCAATAGGTCAGGAGATAATAGCCGCAGGAAAACAGTACGATGGGCAGCATAGAATTGATCTGCAATCCCGTAATCTGCATGATGGCATCCCAGGAGGCAGCACTCATACGGGGAATAACGTACAAAGGGCCTAAGATCATAATGGTCGCCCCGCAGAAAAACTGTCCGAACTTAGGCATAGCACGGGTCGTCACAGAAAGGAACGTTCCCTTCCCTCTGGACAGTGCTACATATGCCAGCAGGGGCAGCAGCAAAGCCGTGATAAAAACACCGATATAAGCCGAAAAAACGGCACTCCCGCTTTCCTTCCCCCATGTCATGGGCCAAATCATGCTGGATGCGCCAAAATGCATGGCAAACAGCGCGCCGCCCATCAAAAACAACGACAGTACGGATAATTCTTTTTTCTTCATACTTTCCCTCCTCTAATCTGTCACATCTTCTGCAACTTCTTTCGATTTTTATAGTAAAGCACCCCGGAAAGGCACAGTCAAGAGGAAATTGCCAAATTCTTTCTTTCAAATCAACAGAACGTCTAAAAACTCTCCCCTTAGAGGAGAGTTGAAAACAGGCACTTTTGCCCTGTTTTTCTGCCTTTCTTCCCTATTTTTCTTGCAAAACACCCTTTCCCCCTCTTTTTCGCAAAAAAGAACGGGAGAGTTTTCCCGTTCTTTCCTCTTTTTTAGCCCAGCTGCGCTTTATAAGTATCGTAGATATCCAGTGTCGTGCCATCCATCAGCATATTATATTCCGCCCATGCCAGATCATAATCATAGGCTGCAGCAGACAATTCCATTTCCATCTGTTCAAACTGCAGCTGCAGCGCCTGCAATTCCACTGCGGAAACCAGCCCCAGCTTTGCGGAGACCTGCTGCTGTTCCCATTCAGTCTTTGCCTTGGCGTAAGCGTCTTTTTTATTCTGATAAACTGCTGCCGCTGCATTGATGCGATCCAGCTTCTTTTTCAGGTCATTGGCGATATTTGCCTGCTGATCCTGCATAGCCACATCTGCCAAGTCCATATCTAATCTGCTGGCCTTGATCTGTCCGTCATATTTGGAGGTGTCCTTAGAATCTTTTTCCGCCTGCTGCTTATCCCGCCGCAGGGTTTTCAGCTTATAGTTTTTATCTGTGGCAGTTTTCAGCAATTCCTCGCTGTATGCGGGGGCTGTTTCGATAGTGCGGGGCAGCTCCGGCGATGTGATGTTCAGTTCCTCATCCAATTCCCGTCCCATCAGGTCGTTGAGCTGCCGTTTCAGCAGTGTCAGACCGTCTTTGGCATCCTGCAGGCCCTTCGCCCCTTCGGAAACTTCCAGCTTTTTGCCTGAAAGGTCTGTAGGAGTACTGAAGCCCAGTTCCGCCTTTTTCTCTTCGATCTGGCAGACCCGTTCCAAAAGTGCCTGCTTTTGGTTCAAAAGGCTGACACCCTTTTCCACCTGCACGGTTTTCGTCACCAAAAGCTGGGTCACGGCAAGGGCTTCGTTATCCCAGTCCTCTTTGGTCTTATTCAGGTCCATTTTGGTATTTTTCAGCTCTTTCTGCTGATCTTCCAGGGCATCCCGCTGTTGATCGGCAATGCTGTCCACCATATCCTCCATGGCACTGGCAGTCTTGACACTGCCGGAAAGCAAGCCGCTGCTGATGTCTGCCAGACCGCCCAAAGCACCGCCCACAGGCCCCCCCAGAATTCCACCGATTTGTCCGATTTGTCCTGTGCCTGACTGCCCTGCACTTGCTGCCTGGCTTGCCTGCTTTCTGGCTCTGGCAGCATCATCCTGGGTATCCTGCAAATCCCTCAAGCCATCATCAATGGCACTCAAGCCCGCAGCCACTTTTTGGGCATTCAGTTCCAATGTAGTTTTCAGGCGGTTATTTTTCAGCACCAGCTTTTGAATTTCCTCTAGGGTCATAGGCTCTGCCTTGGGGGCTTCTGCCATTGGCCCTGTTGTTTCTTCTGCCTGCTTTGTTTCCGCTGCAAAGGCAGAAACCGCCATTCCCGCTGTCAGCGCCCCTGTTACCAGCAGGGCGCATGCTTTTTTATATTGATAGAATTTCATATTCCGGAACTCCTTTCTCATGCCTGCACAGGCGTGTTTTCTTCCATCTCTATGGTAGGTTGCTTTGCCTTTTTCTCCATGTGGGTCAGCCGTAGATGCCAGATGATGCAACTCAGCGCCAGACAAAACACCGTGATACCACCCAAAACCATCATATCCCCGCTGATCGCTTCAAACCCGCAGCCCATCAAAGCCACATTGCGGTAGCCAATGACGAAATGGGTCAGAGGGAACACCTGCGCCAGCTTATGATAAAAGGCAGGCAGAGCAATAGTGGGCCAGGTATATCCGCTCAAAACCAGAGAAGGCGAGGTAAATACCAGGGAAAGGGACGTTGCCAGCACGGGATTTGGCATAAAGGAGGAAAAGAACTGTCCCATGGCAATGATCGACAGCAAAAACAAACTGCTGTATGCCAACCAAACCTGCCAGCTCCCCTTCATGGGGATATCATAGACCCCTCGAATGATGCAGGAACAGATCGTCCATGCCAGCAGAGAAATCATGAAATATACCAGACATTTCACAATAACCTGCAGAGTGGTGCTTTTGGAAATGCCACGCAACTCCTCCAAGTGTCCGCTTTCCTTCTCTCGTACTAGGGAAATAGCCGCAAAATAGATCAAAACCTGCTGCACCGTCGCAATGACGAAGCCAAAGGTCAGGAAATAGCTGAAATTATTGGTGGGGTTATACCACTGACGGGTATAAAAACCCACAGGGTTCATGGTTGCCAAAGCATCATCCACCGTTTTCCCCTTTGCCACAAGGCTTTTCACTGCCATCTGAGTGGAAACCGTCCCCAGCACCTCTGAGCCCTTCAGGTTGATGGTACTGCCATAGCCCATATTTACCGCACTGGAACCCAGCAATACTTCTGCCTGCTGCCCCAGCTGCAACTTTCTGGTGAAATCCGCAGGGAAGATGAGACAGCCCACGATCTCGCCATCCCGCATAGCTTCGGCGATCTCTTCTTCATCGCCATAATAGCCCACGATATCAAAATAGGGAGACTGACGGAAGGCTTCCACCACTTCCCGGGTCTGCTTGCTGTAGCTGTAATCCACCACACCCATCTTCAAATCGGAGAAATATCCCTTCGCGTAGCTGCTGCCGCAGATGCAAGTCACAAAAATCGGAATCAATATCATCAAAACCAGAGAACGAGGGCGTCTCAGCAGATACTTCCACTCCCGCAAAAATAATTTTGCAAATGCTTTCATGCTTCCACGACCTCCTCTCCCGTTGTTTGTCTTTTTTCTGCCCGCAAAATCTTCCAGAGGAACACCACAAGGCTCAATAGGAAAGCCACGATGCCCATCAGCAGGAGCATATTTCTGCTGTGGAGCAGAGATGCCCGTTCAAAGCCGATGCCCATCAGGACGATATCCCGCACAGGGCACATAAAATGGGTCGCCGGCAGAAAATCTGCCACCCTTACCAATGCTGTTGGCATTTCTGTATGGGGCCAGGAAAAGCCCGACAGGATGAAGAAGGGATAGGTAAGGGCCATGAGCCACTGCATGGCATGGATGGTATTTTTGCAGAGCAGCCCCAAAAGTGCCCCAAAACCCAGCAAACAGAACACAAAGCAGCCACACAGCAGCAAAAGATCCTCTTGTCTGCCCCGCATGGGAAAACCGAACAGCTTCATAATGACAGCATAATTCAGCAAAATATTCAAGAAGCCCGTCACGCCATAGAAAATCATCTTATTGAAGAAATGCAAGATGCAGTCCCGTTTGGGCATGGTACCCGTCAGGATGCCCTCCTTTTTTTCCTCGCCAAAGGCACTGGCCACTGCCATCAGGAAAAGCTGATGATAAACCAGACCTGTCAAGCCTAGACCCAGATACATCAAGTAGCTGAACTGGGGGTTGAACCAAGGCCGCAACACCGTAGAAACGGGCATGACCTTCGCTGTCCCCTCGTCAACGCTGCTGCCTGTGGCCACATAGCTTTTTACGGCAATCTGAGTGGAAATGGTTTTAACCACCTGCATGATGGAAACCACAGCGCTATTGCCCACTAGATTATTGGTACTATTGACACCTACCAGCACCTCTGCCTGCTGCCCCAGCTGCAATGCTCTGGTGTAATTTTCGGGGATGACGATAATGCCTTCCACCTCACCGGTCTCCAGCATCCGTTTTGCTTCCTCCGTATCCCGCAGGACTGCCGTCACATCGAAACGGTCGGATTCATCAAAGGCACGGATCAACTCTCTGGTTTTTGCCGTAGACGCAGGATCCACCGCCGCCAGAGGAATGTGGTTAACAATGCCGTTCTGAAAAGCACCGCAAACCACGATATTCAATAACAACGGGGCGATCAGAAACATGAACAGCCCCCTGGGGTCTTTCAAAAGCCGCATCAGCTCCCGCCAGAACCCCTTAAAAAATGTCAGAATCATTGTGCCTCACCCACTTTATCCAGGTCAACGCGCACCAGCATACCCGGGTAAAGCATCACGTCATCTTCCCCGGAAAGGGCGATCTTCACTTCATATGTAACCACATCCTGATCGTTCAGCTCATTGGTAGATTTTTTGATGGCAAAATCGGGATTTTTACTGATATTGACGATCTTGCCATGGAAGATAGTGTCGGGGTAAGCCTTACTGGTCAGAGGAATTTCCTGTCCGATCCGCAGCTTGCCGATCTCGTATTCATCCACGTTTGCCATGATCCAACGGTCACCGTAATCTGTCAAAGTTACAATAGTAGTACCTGTACCGATCAGTTCCCCTACAGAAGAAGAGATCATGGTAACGGTACCATTGCAGGGTGCATACTGGGAAGTCTGGCTCAGATTCAGGTTCACCTCTGCCAGAACACCCTGAGCTGCCTTTAACTGCCCTGTCGCCGCTTCATACTGCCCTTGGGCTGCCTGCTGCTGGGCTGCTGCCGCCTGGGCATCTTTTCTTGCCGCCTCTAGCTGAGTGGTCAGCTTATCCATGTTATCCTGAGATACGGCATCCATCGCATACAATTCCTGATATTTGGCATATTCCGTTTCCAGCAGCTGCACATTGGCATTGGCCTTATCCACCACTGCCGCTGCTGCCTGCACGGCATTTTTCGCCGCTTCCACCTGCCCTGCCGCAGCCTGGGCCGTTGCAGAAGCCTGCGTCTGTTTTACCTGTACGTCCCGCTGGTCGGTGGAGAATAGCAGATCGCCTTCCTTGACCTCCTGCCCCTCTTCAATGGGGATATCCGTCAGATAGCCGGGAATTTTCGCACGAATATAGACCTCCTTACATTCCACCGTACCTGTCACAAAATTGCCCTGTTCCGCCTGTTCTGTTTCTTCTGTCTGAGTGCCGCAGCCACTGAAGGCACAGCAGCCTGCCAGCAATACAGCCAAAACTCTCTTTTTCCCGTTCCGCATTTCTCCTCATACTCCTTTACATTTTTCTTGATTGTTTTTATTTCTGTTTCTCCGATGGAATCAAAATCTGGAAAATAGGGCGAATCATTTTTTCCGCAAGCTCCATCATTTCTTCCTTGGAAAGGGGCATTCCCTCCATCAACCACTGCTTTACCATGCCCATAGCTCCATAGGCGATGAACTGATGGATATAATCGGCCTTGTGGGTTTCTATCTCCAGCCCCATCTCCTGCCGCACCTTCTGTCCCTTCTGCTTCATAATTTCTGCCAACTTTTTTGCTAAACGGTCACTGTGGGGATTCAACAGCAGACAGCGGCATAAATCAGGATTCTCTACAATATAATCACAAATATGCCCAATGAGAGGATATTCCCAAGCTGCGTCCTGATGGATATCCGTTTCCTCCAGCATACGGGCAAAGCCCTCTACCGCCTCATTCTCCAATTCGTCTAACAGACCGAATACATTATTATAATGAAGATAAAAAGTGGCTCGGTTCAAATCCGCCCGATCCGTAATATCCTTTGCAGTAATCTCGCTAAAGGGCTTTTCCTGCATCAGCCCGATCAAGGCATCCCGCATCAATGCTTTGCTCCGTTTCACTCTACGATCCTGCTTCTCTGCTATCATTTTTCTCCTCCCTTCCATTTTTCACCTTTTGTTAGATAATATGATAGCACACTTGCAAAAGATAATCAACAATTTTCGTTAAATATATTTTTTTCGCATAATATCCAATGTTTATTTTTGTATGCAATAGATAAAATACATTTTTGTGTGTCATTTAAAGACAGTCGTCCGTCATTTTTACCAGTCCCCTTTGCTATCTTTCTGTCAAATTTTGCTCTTTTTACAAAATTTGGGGGTTGGACAAAAAAATCCCATTTTTTAGTTGACGGGAAATTTTAAAGTGCTATAATTTCCCTATTGGCATTGTCCTTATTGCACGGGCAGATGTCTATGATTAAAAACACAAGGAGGCTTATCTATGGAAAAAAGAGTATACAACTTCTCAGCAGGTCCTTCCATGCTGCCCTTGGAAGTTCTGGAACAGGCACAGTGCGAGCTGGTTTGTTACCCTTCAGCAGGCATGTCAGTAATGGAGATGAGCCACCGTTCAAAAGTTTTCGAATCTATTTTAGAAAAAGCGAAGGCTAATCTCAAAGAATTGATGCATATCCCCGATAACTATAAAATTTTGTTCCTGCAGGGCGGCGGCTCAACCCAGTTTGCCATGATCCCCATGAACCTGATGAACAAGAACAACAAAGCGGATTATGTCATCACAGGCCAGTGGGCGAAAAAAGCGGCGGCGGAAGCGGAACGCTACGGCAAAGTCAACATCGTTGCTTCCTCAGCAGACTCAACCTTCGACCACATCCCTGAACTAGATAAATCTAAATTCGACCCCGAAGCGGATTATTTCTATATTACACTGAATAACACCATTTACGGCACACGCTGGACGGAATTGCCCGATACAGGCAATGTACCTTTGGTGGGCGATATGTCCTCTTCCATCCTCTCTCAGGAAATCGATATTACCAAATTCGGCCTGCTGTACGCAGGGGCACAGAAAAACCTGGGTCCTGCCGGCGTAACAGTTGTCATCGTGAGAGAAGACCTGTTGGGCAACGCCATGGATTTCACACCGACCATGCTGCGTTATGATATCCACGCAGAAAATAATTCCCTTTACAACACACCCCCTACCTACGGCATCTACTTTATGGGTCTGGTATTCGAATGGGTAAAGAGACAGGGCGGCGTTGCGGCTCTGCAGAAGATCAACGAACATAAGGCTGGCATCCTCTATGATTTCTTAGACCAGTCCAAGCTGTTCAGAGGGACTGTTGTAAAGAAAGACCGTTCCCTGATGAATGCGCCCTTCGTTCTGCCTACAGAAGAACTGAACGCCAAATTCATCCAGGAAGCCAAAGCCCAAGGCTTTGAAAACCTGAAAGGTCACCGCACCGTCGGCGGCATGCGTGCTAGTATGTATAACGCAATGCCCGTGGAAGGCGTGGAAAAATTAGTGGAATTCATGAAAAAATTCGAGATGGAAAATAAATGATTTCGGAAGGGTCGTGAAAACGGCCCTTTTCGTGCTTATATAAATAAAAAGGAGAACAGAAAAAATGTATACCATTCGCACTTTAAATAACATCGCTGAAACAGGCTTGGCAAAACTGCCTGAAGAAAAATTCATCGTAGACAACAACGCGGAAGACCCCGAAGGCATTATCCTGCGGAGTTTTGATATGCACAAAATGGAACTGAACAAAAGTCTGCTGGCTGTTGCCCGCGCAGGCGCAGGCACCAACAATATTCCCATCGACCGCTGCACAGAAATGGGCGTGCCCGTATTCAATACCCCCGGCGCCAACGCCAATGCCGTAAAAGAACTGGTGCTGGCTGCCCTGTTCGCATCTTCCAGACAGATCATCGCCGGCGCAAGCTGGGTACAGAATCTGAAAGAAAGCGGCGAGGACGTAGAAAAAGCCGTGGAAGCAGGCAAAAAGAAATACACAGGCCCCGAAATTGCCGGAAAGACACTGGGCGTCATCGGTCTAGGTGCCATCGGCGTGCAGGTTGCCAATGCGGCACTGGATCTGGGCATGAACGTTATCGGCTATGACCCTTTCCTGTCTCTGGAAAGCGCATGGCACCTGTCCCCCGCTGTGGAACATGAAGAATCCATGGAAGAACTGGTTTCCAAGAGTGATTACATCACATTACATATCCCTCTGAACGACAAAACAAGAAATACCTTTGACGAAAAGATGTTCTCCGTAACAAAACCCGGTGCCCGCCTGCTAAATTTTGCCCGGGGCGGTCTGGTAGACAACAACGCACTGAAAAAAGCCATCGAAGACGGCATCATCGCCCGCTATATGACAGACTTCCCCAGCGAAGACCTGTTGGGCGACCCCTGGAACATCATCGTAACACCCCACTTGGGTGCTTCTACCCCCGAAAGCGAAGAAAACTGCGCCATCATGGCGGCACAGGAGATCAGAGAATATCTAATTTATGGCAATATCAAAAATTCCGTAAACTTCCCCAACTGCGTGGTTCCCTATAACGGTAAGCCCCGTGTCTCTATTTTCCATAAAAACATCGTCAACATGATCGGTCAGCTGGGTGCTGTTTTCACCAAATATCGTGTCAATATCGATAAGTTGGTAAACAACTCCAAAGGTGACCTTGCATATAACATTGTCGTATGCGATAATTTACCTGAGAATGTGCAGGATATGATTAATGACCTGTACGCCATCAATACTGTTATCAAGGTACGGATCTTAGAATAAGCTTTTTAAACAAAGGAGGAAAACCCCTATGGCAACCATCAGACCCTTTATGGCCATCCGCCCTGCGCCAAATTACGCAAAAGATGTAGCGGCACTGCCCTATGATGTAATGAACAGTGAAGAAGCAAGAGAAATGGTAAAGGACAAACCCTGGTCCTTCCTGCATGTAGATAAAGCAGAGGTAGATCTGCCCGTGGGTACAGATATTTACAGCCCCGCAGTATACGCAAAAGCAAAAGAAAATCTGGATAACATGGTGGCGAACGGCGTCATGGGTCAGGACTTACTGCCCAATTTGTACATCTATCGTCTGACCATGAACGGCAAGAGCCAGACCGGTCTGGTCTGCTGTACTTCTGTAGATGAATATATCGACGGCACCATCAAAAAACACGAGCTGACCCGTGCGGACAAAGAAGCGGACCGTATCCGCCACGTAGATACCCTAAACGCCAATACAGGTCCGATTTTCCTGGCATATAAAGAAAATCTGGATGCCAAAGCCATCATCGACGGCTGGACAGCAGCAGTAGCTCCTGTATATGATTTCGTTTCCGAAGATGGCATCGGTCATACCGTTTGGGTCATCGACAGCGATACAGAGATTGGTATGCTGGTACAGTCCTTCCAGAATGTAAAGAATCTCTACATTGCCGATGGTCACCACAGAAACGCTTCCGCCGTAAAGGTAACCCTGAAGCGTAGAGACGAAAAACTCGATTACACCGGCGAGGAAGAATTCAACTATTACCTGTCCGTACTTTTTGCGGCAGATGATCTGTATATCATGGATTATAACCGTGTGGTAAAAGACCTGAACGGGTATGATACCATTGGTTTCCTGGAAGAGATCGGCAAGAAATTTATCGTAGAACCCTATGAAGGCAAGGGCCCTTACAAACCCGAAGAGATCCACACCTTTGGGCTGTATCTGGATGGCAAATGGTTCAAGATGACAGCCAAGGAAGAGATCATCACCGATGACCCTGTGCTGGGCTTAGACGTTTCCATCCTGCAGAAGGAACTGCTGGAGCCTGTCCTTGCCATTGGTGACCCCAGAACGGATAAACGCATTGATTTTGTTGGCGGCATCCGCGGGTTAAACGAACTGGAAAGAAGAGTAGACAGCGGCGAAATGAAACTGGCCTTTTCCATGTTCCCCACATCCATGGCAGAACTGATGGATGTGGCAGATGAAGGCATGACAATGCCGCCCAAGTCCACATGGTTCGAGCCCAAGCTGAGAAGCGGTCTGTTCATCCACGACTTAGGCTAATTCGTGGGACTCTGTCCCACACCCTGCAAGGGGGTCACCCCCTTGACCCGATACTAAAAAAGAGGTTTTCCAAATGGAAAACCTCTTTTTTGATAAAAGTTTAGATCCACCCTTTGAAAAGGGTGGCGGAGTGTGAGGCAGCGCCTCACGGTTTTAAAGGTCAAGCTTCAGGTCGTTTTCTTTGATCCAGCCTACCTTGCGCATGAAATATGCGAGCACCCAAGACAGTACCGCAGGCAGAAGAAAGCAAACCAGCCCCAGACCCAGCCAGTCCATAGCTGTGATCGCTGCCTTAGCGCCACCAGCAATATCATTCAGCCAGCCTGTATAAACGCCGATCTGCCCTACCAAGCCGCAAGTACCCATCCCTGCCGCTACAGCGTCGCCGTTCATTTCCATGTGGAAGATACAGGTTGCAATGGGTCCTGTGATGACAGAAGCCAATGTAGGAGGCAGCCAGATACGGGGATTTTTCACGATATTGGGCACCTGCAGCATAGAAGTACCAATGCCCTGTGCCAGCAGCCCGCCCCATTTGTTTTCTTTGAAGCTCATTGCAGCAAAGCCTACCATCTGGGCACAGCAGCCTGCCACAGCCGCACCGCCTGCCAAGCCGGTCAGCCCCAGTGCCGCACAGATTGCCGCACTGCTGATTGGCAGGGTCAGCGCCATCCCTACGATAACGGAAACAACGATACCCATAAAGAAGGGCTGCAATTCTGTTGCCCATTTGATGGCATTGCCCACGGCACTTGCCGCTGCACCGATAGAGGGTGCCCACCACATGGAAAGCAACACACCTACACAAATGGTAACAGAAGGTGTCACGATAATATCCACCTTTGTTTCTTTGGAAACCAATTTACCAAATTCCGCAGCAAAGATGGTCACAACTAGTACTGCCAGAGGACCGCCTGCACCGCCCAGCTGATTGGCTGCGCCGCCCACAGCGATCAGGGAAAACAGCACCAAAGGGGGACATTTCAAGGCATACCCGATAGCTACTGCCATGGCAGGGCCTGTCCCACTCTGGGCAAAAGCACCGATCTCTACCAGAGTTTCAATGCCGAGCTGCTGTCCCAGTGTTTTTAAAATAGTGCCAATGAGCAGAGATGCGAAAAGCCCCTGCGCCATAGCCCCTAATGCGTCAATGCCGTATCGTTTTGCTGAAAAAACGATGTCTTTTTTTACTAAAAAGGCTTTGAACCCTTTTGGGTTTGTATTTTCCATTTTTCACTCCTTTACCACATTCCCTTTACAGATGACAAGACATTATTTTTATTATATGATATTCTTTCCATAAAGTCAACAAAGCCTTTTTTCGAAAAAATAAATCTTTCCGGCAGGATAAACCGTTCTTTTCGGCTCATACTAACCATATCAAAGGAGGGATAACATGAACAAATTCACCACAGGCATGCTCATCGGCGGTGCCATGACTATGGCGGGCATCGGCTATATGATGAAAGACAAAAGAACCTATCAGAAGGTTGCAAAAAAAGGGAAAAAGATGGTAGCAAAGGCGGAGGAAGCCATTGATGATATGATGGACAGCATGATGCCTTGATGATCCAAAAACATCTGTAAATCTCCATGAAAAAAAGAGAAGAGACAAACCTTGCAAGTCAGTTTGTCTCTTCTCTTTTTTTACTGCTTTTCTTATATCTTACAATTAAAAAAAAGGGGGAGGGTTTATGCTCTTTTCAAAAGGTGGTCCGTTCCTTTTGATATTCTTATCTTATCACACCTTTTTGAATGGCATTTGTACAAAAACCGACGATTTTTTTAAGAAATCCTGAATTATTTATGAACATAAGGAAAGGAACGAATCTTTTCTCCGCTCCTTCGCTCTTTTTTTATTTACTCAGCAGCTCGATGCCTTTTTTGATTCTTCTGATGGATTCTTCTTTTCCCAGAATATCCGCCAGTTCCATAGCACCGCCGGGGGATGTGGGTTCACCGGAAAGGGCTGTTCTCACAGGCCACAGCAGCTGTCCATTCTTGATGCCCAGTTCCCCAACCAGAGCCATCAGGCTGTCATGGATGGCTGTTTCGTTCCAATCGGGCAGGTTTTCCAGTACGGGCAGAGCCGCCTGCAGAGATGCCAGTGCGATCTCATCGTTTGTTTTCATTTTCTTATGGGTATACAGTTCTGTGCCGTATGCAGGCAGTTCCTTGAAGAAAGCAACCAGACCGGAGATATCGTTCAATGTTTCCAGTCTTTTCTGCAGCAGGGCAGCGATCTTTTTCAGGTCAAGGTCTGTACCTGCCAGAGCTTCTTCCAGTTTGGGTCTTGCCAGTTCGAAATATTGATCGAAATCCATGGCTTTCAGGTATTCACTGTTCATCCATGTCAGCTTCTTGATATCGAAGATGGAAGGAGATTTGCTCAGACCCCCAATATCGAATTTTTCTTCCAGTTCCTTCAGGGAGAAGATTTCTGTATTGTCGGAAGGGCTCCAGCCCAGCAGAGCGATGTAGTTCACGATAGCTTCTACTACATAGCCTTCGTTCACCAGATCTTCGAAGGATTTATCACCATGACGTTTGGACAGCTTATGGTGTGCGTCTCTCATAACCGCAGGCAGATGTACATATACGGGAGGTTCCCATCCAAATGCCTTATACAGCAGGTTGTATTTGGGTGTGGAGGACAGGTATTCGCTGCCGCGAACAACATGAGTGATATTCATCAGGTGGTCATCCACAACGTTTGCGAAGTTATAGGTAGGGAAACCATCAGCTTTCATCAGGATCTGGTCATCCAGCTCTGCATTGTCTACGGTAATATCGCCATAAACCACATCACTGAAGGTGGTTGTACCTGTATCGGGCATTTTCTGGCGGATAACGAAGGGTTCGCCGGCATCCAGTTTTACCTGTACTTCTTCCTTGGACAGACCCAGGCAGTGACGGTCATATTTTGCGAAAGCAGCACCCTCTGCGTTGCTTTCCTTCAGGCTTTCCAGTCTTTCCTTTGTGCAGAAGCAATAGTAGGCTTCGCCCTTTTCCACCAGCTCTAAGGCATATTTCATGTACATACCCATACGTTCACTCTGCACATAGGGACCGTAATCGCCGCCGATATCGGGGCCCTCATCATGCTGCAGACCTGTCATTTTCATGGTTTTATAGATGACATCTACAGATCCTTCCACCAGACGTCCCTGGTCTGTATCCTCGATACGCAGAATGAATTTCCCACCCTGAGATTTTGCGATCAGATATTCATAAAGAGCGGTACGCAGGTTACCGATATGCATATACCCCGTAGGAGAAGGGGCAAATCTTGTTCTAACTTCCATTGTTTTTCTTCCTTTCTGAAAATAGTCGGACATTCCTTAAAATAGTTTATACGCAAATCCCCTTTGTGTAAAGGAAAAAGAGAAGAAAATCTTAAGAATCTTGGTGTTTTCTTGCGGGAAAAATCCTTTTTATGATATACTCCTTCATAATAAAGGAAACCATTCTATGAGGAGTTGATCTCATGCAATTAGATAAAGAAACTATCCGCAAATTACGGGGGCTGATCCTATTCACACTAGTAATTTTAGTTGGGCTTTTGCGGTTCGATGTGGTGCTGGGTGCAGTCAGATTCCTTCTGCATATCCTGTTTCCCTTCCTGTTGGGCGGGGCTATCGCTTTCGTGCTGAGCGTACCCATGGGGCGCATCGAAAAACGCTGCTTCGGCAAGATAAACCCCAACAGCAAGCTGGGGAAAGCCGCTGCCCCCCTGAGCCTCGTTCTCACATTGATTTTTGTTCTGGCAATCTTAGGGCTTGTGGTGGTGGTTGTTCTGCCGGAACTGGGCAGCACCATCGCCACACTGGGCAAGACCCTGCCGGAAAAGGTTCCTCTCCTGCTGAAAAAAGTGGAGCAGCTTTTCGCAAATAATCCCGAACTGATCCAATATATTGAAGAGATCGAACGCAGCCTGAATTGGGAGGATATCCTGAACCAAGTGGTAGATTTCTTCCGCTTCGGCGCAAATACCATGCTGGATTCCACCATCAGTGTAGCAAAGGGCATCGTCAGCGGGGTCGGCACCTTCTTCATCTCGTTTGTCTTTGCCTGCTATATCCTGCTGCAGCGGGAAACCTTGGGCAGACAGGCCAGAAAGCTACTCTTTGCCTATCTGAAAAAAGAACAGGCAGAGGAGATTCTACGTATCTGTTCCCTGACCCACCGCACTTTCACCAATTTCCTGACGGGGCAGTGTCTGGAAGCAGTCATTTTAGGCGTAATGTTTTTCATCGCCATGACGATTTTGCGGTTCCCCTTTGCGGTTTTGGTAGGCGTGCTCATCGCTTTTACGGCACTGATCCCCATTTTTGGAGCCTTCGTAGGCTGCGCCGTAGGGACGTTCCTGATCCTGACGGTGAATCCGCCTCAGGCATTAGCGTTCATCGTGCTGTTCCTTGTTTTGCAGCAGGTCGAAGGCAACCTGATCTACCCCCATGTGGTAGGTGGTTCTGTGGGGCTTCCTTCCATCTGGGTATTGGCGGCAGTATCTTTGGGGGGCAGTTTATTTGGCATCGTAGGGATGCTGGTGTTTATCCCCATCGTTTCCGTGCTGTATGCCCTGCTGAAGGAAAATGTCCATGACCGATTGAAGAAAAAACAAATCGATATGAAATAAAAAAAGGAGCAAATGCTCCTTTTTTATTTCTCAACACTTTCCAGATATCTGCAGATGGCCCGATAGTAGGCCGCCGCTGCCTTTTTGCAGCCTTCCTCTGTACCGAAATTTTCCACATCGGCTGCATTGGTGATGAAGCACTGCTCCACCAAAACCGCAGGACAATCCATATTTTTCAACATCCCGAAGGTATCATAATCGTAAATTTCCGTATCGCTGGAATCCACCAGCAGTTTTTCACCGTTTGCGTCATAATACCCAAAGCGCACCCCATCGGTTCCCCGCAGCTTCGCCCCGACGGTCTGCATTTCCTCCGCCAGAAGCTCGGCAAAGGCAAGGCTGGCTTCGTGATTTTCATAGCCGGGAGGAGAAGGATAACACTCAAAACCCTTGGCACTGCTGTCGTCATTGGCGTTGCCGTGGATGGAAAGCATCAGGTCGGGATGCCGCCGACGCAGCTTTTCATTCCGATCTGTAATCGATTCGCCTTCCCCTTCCTTTCGGGAAAGGATGATGCGAAAACGTCCGTCCCCCTCCAAAAGGGTCTGTAATTCGGCAACGGTACACTCCGTCAGCTCCACTTCGTTGATGATGCCCTCTGCCCCTATGTCCACGCCGCCATGACCGGCGTCCAATGCGATGGTATAAGGCTTGCTGAAGGTATAGTACGCCAAAAAGCCAAAATAGCCAATGGCAAATAAAAGCACCGCCCATTTCAGTTTTTTGAGCAAACCGCCCTTTCGTTTGCGGCGGCGGGCCCGTTGTTCCCGGGTCGTTCTTGGCTGCCGCTGGGGTTCAAACTCCCTCCAGTTTTTTCCCTTCATCCTTTTTCCTTCTTCCCCAAAAGCTTTTTTCTTTCAGTATAAACCAATCTCAATGAAAGAACTTGAAGATTTCCTTAATATTTCCGAATTATATCTCAAATTTTTCATTTTCCGACGTGATCTTCATGACAGTCTCCCCATAGCCCAATTCTCTCAGGAAATCACAGACCTCAAAACGACCCCAAAAGTGCATGGGGAACAGCACCCTTGCGCCAACGGTTTTCAGGAAATAATTCACTGCCCAGAAATACTTATCCTGCAGGCGCAGGTCGGCAGGAACGAAGGCCACATCGATCTGCTCGCCTTTCAGTTGATTGATCTCTGTGGTATAGCTGCGTTCGATGTCATTGTTGAAGTCATCAGGCTCGCCATTCCAGTGCCACCAGTTCAGGTCACCGGCATGGTAGATGGTCTTGCCATCGGCTTTCACCAAAAACGCCACCCCTTCGTCATTGGACTGCAGCGTTTCAATATGGATGCCACCAAAATCATAGCTTTCATGGGGATTTACCCGCAGCATTTCCCCCTGAAATTCCGATTCTGTCCGCACATCAGAGGACAGGACATACTTCACATTGGGCAGGCTTCCCCAATTCAGGATGCGTCTGTCGTAATGATCCTCATGGGCGTGGGAGACGAATACGAAAATATCCTTATCACCGTAAGCCGCAGGGTCGAAATAAGTCTTCCGTCCCCCTTCTGTATAATAATCGAACAGCAGCACTTTTGTTTCCGTTTCTACGGAAAAGCCGCTGTGGTGCAAATATGTCACGTTCATAAAATCGCTCCTTTTCGTTATAATGTTTTTTCATCATACCATAAACGAAGGAAAAGCGCAAAAAAGAGGGTGCAACTACATTATGCACCCCCTTTGCGAAATCTCATAGATATTTTGCAGGGTCTTGATAAATGCCGTTCAATTGAATTTCGTAGTGGCAATGGATGCCTGTTGCCATTCCTGTTGCGCCCGTCAGACCAAGGATATCGCCTTTTTCCACTTTATCTCCACCCTTCACATCCAGTTCAGACAAATGGGCGTAAAGGGTAGTGAAGCCGTTCATATGGTTGATTTTCACATAGTATCCCTTATCGGGTGCAAATTCCGCCGCCATGACGATACCGTTGGCAGTGGCATAGACAGGAATATTTTTGCCATTGGAGGAAAAATCCATGCCCAGATGCTGCATTTTGTGGTCAGTCATAGAAAAGGGTGCGGAAACGGTCTTGCTGTCGGTGGGATAGCCGGAGGGAATGGCAGAATTGCTCTCCCCTTGGGAGACAGCTGTCTCCTCTACTGCCCAATGGCCTTCCCTCACTTCTGTAATGATATCATTTCCCTTATCATCTTTTTCAAATCCAAGGGTATAGCCTTCTGCTGTAAAACCATCTGCCAACATCTTCAGCCATTCTGTTTGCGTCCGGGTGTAAGGTTCTACTCCTGCTTCGCCCAAAAGAATGACTGCATCCTCCGCTACTTCAAATACACCGCCCTGTTCCAGACGCAGGTCGAAATAACCATTGTTCGTTCTGCCTGTCACATCAGAAATACGAATTTGACGGAACACCGTAACATTATCCTCCCCTTTCGCAGGAGAAATAGATACAAACCAGCCATCCGTCGGTGTTTCCTCATAATATATCTCAGAAGCAACATTTCTGTTTTCAAATACGATCTTATGAGGATTTCCGTCATCATTGTAAAGGCGGAAGGTATCAGGATAACAGGTGTCCTCGTAAATGTGCCCTTCACCGGGCAACACTTCACAGGTGAAACGCATAAAGCTGTTGCTTTCCTGCTGCTTATAATATTCTTGGTACAAAAATTCGTAATCCTTTCTCCCCTGTTCCTTCACCTTCTTGAGATAAGATGTCTCTGCAGGATCACAAAAGTGGTTGCGATATACAATTTGCAGCCCAAAGTCTATGGTCACTTCGTCCCTGCCGTTTGCCAACCGTTTCTTTTCCACATTGATGATATTGAAGTTGAACGCTTCCAGTTCATAAACGCTCCACTTGCTCTGGGAAATGAACCCAACCACACTCTGATACATGAAATCCCAGATGCCTTCGTCCAACTCCATGCCCCTTCTGCCAACTACAGGACCCACCTTGCCATCGTCTCCATAGAGATTGGAGGTCAAATAGCTTTCTACCACGGTTTCCCCGTTTTCCTTTCCAAATTTCAGCAGTTCCTTCATGGTATAAAATTGCGGTGTACTATCCTGCATGGTATAGGTGATAATAGCTGCATTTTCCTTATCCTCCACCTCATAAGAAACCACCCAGGGGCTGGAGCCGCCGATATTGAAATCCCAATCTTCCCCCTGCACAGCCTTCTGCTCTGCTTCAAACTGGGCTTTTGCCTTCTCGCTCATCTTGTCATAGCGGATTCTCCCATCCCGCAGGGAAAGGGCTTCCGCCCAAAGACGAGTGATTTCCTGCTGTTCCACTGTAAGGGAAGCATTTTCTGTTATAGCTTTTTCGGATTCATCGGCTCCACCATAGCTGACCAGACAGCCACAGGTCAATGCCAGCACCAATGTCATGGCAACCAATGCCATCCCCTTTTTTCGCTTTTCTCCATTCAAAATTTCCACCAGCCTTTCCTGTAATGCCTTTTTCCCATCGGTGAAGCAGGTGGTCAGTGCCGCCTGCTTCTGTAAGCTCCGTTCCGCTTCCTGCAAAATCATCAGGCTGTAGGCCTTGCGGTAAGCCGCATCCTTCCCCTGTACCGCTTCCCCGTCGCAGGAAATTTCCAAATCTCTATTTGCCCGCTTCGCGAGAAGCCACACCAAAGGGTTGAACCAATGAATGCTCCTTGCCAGAAGCAGGAGAAATTTATACCACAGATCTTTTCTGCGCCAGTGGATCAGCTCGTGGCGAAAGATCATTTCCATTTGCTGGGGGCTGTATCCCTCATGGGGCAAATAAATCTTTGTGCGAAACAAACCCACTGCCATGGACGTTTCCAAAGCGGGACAAATGGCAAGGGGTGGTCGTTTTTCACCTGCAATTTCTGCGTAAAAATACACTGTTTCTGCCGAAGGTTCCTTTTCCCATCGCTTCAGCAGGTGACGTATTTGCAGGGTAGCTGCTGCAGTGCGCAGCATGAAAACAACCCCGACTGCCACCCAGATTTCCAATAGGACTTCCATCGGTGTGATGGAAGGTTCTTCCACCGGCGTTTTCTCCATCTCTGCCAAGGCCACAGGAGTCGTGCCCCCTATTGCGGCAGCATCCGACCCATTCCCGCTTAACTCAACAGGCACCCACTGCACCATAGTCTCCTGGGGGATGTCCAGGTGGATGGGGACTGTTTCCGCAGGCAAAGTCAGATTCCATGAAACCAAAAGCCGCACCGCCAAAAGCAGCCAAACGAAATAGGCCAGCTTCGGTGTATACCGCCTTGACAGCTTCGGCAAAAGCCACAACGCCAGCAGGATGACAGGTGCAATCCAAAGGCTGACCTTCAAATATTCCAGAAAAATGCTCATGGAATCACCCCTTTGTTTCCTTCTCAATGAATGCCCTCAACTCCTCCAATTCCTCCTTGGTAACAGAATGGTTTTCGTATAAACATGCCACCAAATCCCGCAGAGAACCGCCCGTCCATTTCTGGAAATAGCGTCGGCTATCCTCCGCCAAATAGTCCTCCTCCGTCACCAGCGGGTCATAAAAGCGGCTTTTGCCCCGCTTCTCTGTCGCCAGAAATCCCCTGTTCACTAACCTGCCCAAAAGGGTCTGCAGGGCGGAAAGGTTCCAAGGACGTTCTTTCTGCAGTTCCTCCCGAATGGCAGAGGTGCTGATGGGCGTTTCGCTGTGCCAGATGACCTGCATCACTTTTAATTCTGTATCAGGCAATTTTTGTTTTTCCATGTACTCACCCCATCTACCTACATTTGTATGTTTCTTTATCTATAACATACACTTGTATGTCCATTTTGTCAATAAAAAATACCAATCTCTTAAAATCTTAAGAAATTGGTATTTTGTAAACTTAGATGGCACGCATTGCCCCGGTATGGGGATCCATGATAAAGCCCAGAACCTCCAATTCCTTGGGCAGGAGAGGATGGTTTTCAATGGCATCCACGGTACTCTGCACAGAATCATAAATATCGCCAAAGCCTGTCAGCCACTGCTCCACGTTCTTGTGGTTTTCATCCACATGGTCGATGGCTTCCTGGGTAATGCCCCGAGCTTTCATCTTCGCGATCATTTCTTTGGGGTCTAGCAATCTGCCACCGCAGTCATCATGTCCGATGACAAGGACGGTATCCACCCCCAGTTCATACACCGCCACCAGCAAACTGAAAATTACGCTGCCATAAGAGTGCATCACACGACCGCCGGCATTTTTAATGAGCTTGACATCGCCGTTTTTCAACCCCAATGCCGCGGGCAACAGTTCTGTCATACGGGTATCCATGCAGGAAAGGATGGCGATCTTGCGATCGGGATATTTTGTAGTGGCATATTTTTCATATAATCCATGCTCAACAAATACACGGTTATATTCTAGCATCTTCTTTACAAATTCATTCATATCTGTATCACCTCATGTCAAAGATTTCCTACAATTATACTACATTATTAGGAAATTGAAAAGCCTGTGCATCGTCAGGAAAAGATTCGAAAAAGCACAGGTTCCTCCAAAAAAAGAAAGGCGCACAGAAAATTTCTGAACGCCAATTTTTTTGAAATAAAAAGTGAGCAAGCCTGTAAGCCGGGTTCTGTTTTTCAGACAGCCATCTATCTTTAATTCCTAATGTCCGTTTTTCGGACATATTAGCATTTTCAAGGCTTTGTGGGGTTTATAGCAAATAAACCTATGATAAATCAATAGTATCTAAGAACAAGCCTATTCATAAATCTGTGAACAAGCCTATAAAATTTGCACTTATATTTTACCATCAGCCAAAACGAAAGTAAATGCTTAGATATAGTTTGGCTATTGAATCAAGCCCTTTGATGAAATTGTAATAAAAAAATGGGGATAGATGCACTCTATCCCCTATCTTATTACATTCCAACACTGCAAAGAATAAAACCCAGAAAAGCCCCGACAACAACAGTAATAGCTTTATCAATCATTCCGTCCCATCTTTTAGCTGGTTTAGAAACTAATTGTTTCACATCTTCTTTGATTTCACCAATATCCGCATCACTCCGCTTCCGTGGGCAGATCCAAAAACTTTTCATGGAGATCATCCATCACGCCGTTTTCTCCCAGAGCGTGATACCGCGTCCAGCAGTTTTCGAAATTCTCCCTGGCATAGATGGGCGCATACCCTCTTTCGCTCCATTTGTTATAGTCTGCAATCATCTGGCTGCGGAGAAGGGCTTGTACGCCTTTTTTGACCGCCATATTATCTGCGGCATTCTTCTTCACCATGGAATGGAGATATTTGAACCCGCCTAGGATGATGGTTGGCACGCCCAGCAGGCAAAGGATTTGATATGTATTCATTTACACCACCCCCTTCATTGCCAATGTCCATGTACCGTTGATTTTGATGTATAATTCTCCGCCTGTTGCTTTGGAATAAGGCTCCGTTGGAGGTGTGAAATTATCTGTCCACCTTGCCGTCTTAGAAACACGCAATTCGTCCAGATAGCCCTTATATTTTGTCCCAGATGCCGCAGAAGAAAGATGCCCCAGAACAAGCTTATCATTGGTTGTCAAAGAATTCGCCAGAG